>NZ_JBEZZH010000001.1:1444790-1953010 GCF_040639075.1 Kribbella sp. NPDC023972
GCCGTTGCCGCTCTCGAGGCGGTGGGTCACCTGAAGCAGCACGATCTCGGCCGGGCCGGGATGCTGCTCGGGGCCGCCGAGCCCGGCCGACCGTCACTTCGCCTGACCGGCGGCGACCTCAGCGGTCGTGTAGTAGCCGGAATCGACGAGTTCCTTCTGGATGTCTTGCTTGAAGACGGTCTGGATCGGCAGCAGGTACGCCGGCACGACCTTGACGCCGTTGTCGTACGACTTGGTGTCGTTGGCTTCCGGCTGCTTCTTCTGCAGGAACGCCTCCGCCGCGTTGACGGCCTGCTCGGCCAGCAGCCGGGTGTCCTTGAAGATCGTGGAGCTCTGGACACCGGTGTTGATGAGCTTGACCGACGCGATCTCCGCATCCTGACCGGTGACCACCGGCATAGGGTTCGCCGCCGTGCCGTAACCCGCGTTCTGCAACGCGGTGATGATGCCGCGCGAGATGCCGTCGTACGGCGAGAGGACGCCGGCGACCTTGCTGCCGTCGTTGTAGCTCGACGTCAGCACGTCCTCCATCCGCTTCTGCGCCGCCTCCTGCTGCCAGCGCAGGATCGCGACCTGCTCGATGGCGGTCTGCTTCGACTTGACGACCAGCGAGCCGTTGTCGATGTACGGCTTCAGCGTCTCCATGGCGCCGTCGAAGAAGAAGTGGGTGTTGTTGTCGTCCAGCGAGCCGGCGAAGAGTTCGATGTTGAACGGCCCGGTCTTGCTGCCCTTCGAGCCGTCCGCGTTCTCCAGGCCCAGCCCGCGAAGCAGTGCCTTGGCCTGGGCGACGCCGACCTTGAAGTTGTCGAAGCTGACGTAGAAGTCCACGTTCTTGCTGCCGCGGATCAACCGGTCGTACGCGATCACCGGAATCTTCTTGTCGGCCGCCGCCTGCAGTTGGCTGCTGAGCGCGGTCCCGTCGATCGCGGCGATGATCAGCACGTCGGCGCCTTGGGTGATCATCTGGTCCACTTGCTGTGACTGGGTCGGGATGTCGTCGTTCGCATACTGCAGATCGACCTTGTATCCCTTCGCCTCGAGCTTCTCCTTCACCGCCTTGCCGTCAGCGATCCAGCGCTCCGACGTCTGCGTCGGCATCGACACTCCGATGGACAGATCCTTGGGCTGCTGAGCAGCGGTGTCGGTGGTCTGACCCGCTCCTTGTCCGCCGCACGCCGCGAGGCCGAGCACCAGCAGGGCGCCACTCAGAGTCGCCACAAACCTTTTCTTCACAACTTTTCCCTTCGGGATAGGTGTCACTCCCGCATCACGGGCCCCGATCGATTGTTAGCGCTCACAGTGTTAGCGTTCACACGCCGACTGGTCAAGACATCAACGAAACATCTGAGCGTCACGGTCTCGTAACAAAAGCTGTCCGACCCTCGTCGGCGCACCGAGGGAAAGCCCTTATCTATAAGGGGTCTATGGCCTGCGGAGTGATCCACAGAGTCTCACAGTCGATCCACGCCACTGCCACGAGCGAGTTGTGTCAAATCCTCACATTACCTGGACACGTTAACAACTGAAACATACTCACTGAGCCCAACATGGCCGTGCTGTGCCATTGGCGTCACCGAACGTATGGCGTGTCCATGCTCGGCACGGCGGCCTAGGTGCCGACGCGCGGGACGTCCGGTCCGGTACTGCGGCGGGCTGCGGCATGGCGGGGCTGTCGGCGATGCGCTGGTGGCGCCGCGGGGTTTGGTGATGTGCTCGTGGTCACCGGACCGGTTCGGCGATGACGACGGCGTGCTTCGCGAGCGATCGTTTGGGTAGTCCGTCACCGAATGTGAACCGACCACTATTCGCCTCGGGGCTCATCGGCAGCGGGCCGGCCGAGCACCACCCACCCGCACAGCAAAGCGCCGACGTACTCCCCAAGAGAAGCAGACCTGTCGCAAGCGTTGCGGTCAACAGAATCCCGACGAACGTATGACGTTTCATTGCCAGACCGGAAGACGCGTGGGCAGGTCTGGGACGCGACGCCGAGGGGAAGCGAAGTTGTCGATTCGGCCGTGGGCCGGACCGCGGATGGCGGGCTAGTGCCACGCGTCGGCTTGGGCGCAACCTCTGAGAGCCGGGCTCCATCGATCAGGTATGAAGCCAAAAGGAACGACAGAGACTCCACTTGTGATCAAGCGTACGGCGACGGCGATGGGCGGGCTGGCACTGCTGGTGACAGCTCTTGCCACCGGCCCACCCGCCCAGGCATCGACGACCGGCCGGGCCGCCCCCGCACCAGCGACGGCGCAGGCGGTTGTCTGTGGCATCAACGTGGGAGCGGTAACGGCCGCCGGCGATCACGTGACAGAGACCTACACCGCGACCAAGCCGCCGACCCAGACGGCTTATCAACAGGGCCCGCGCGCCTTCTACCCGCCGGGCCAGGCGCGCCTCAGCAGCACCTTCCTGACTTTCAGAGATGCCATGGAAACGCAGGTGTCCGGCTACCTGACGCTCGGGGATGCCA
Organism: Kribbella sp. NPDC023972; assembly: GCF_040639075.1. NCBI lineage: Bacteria > Bacillati > Actinomycetota > Actinomycetes > Propionibacteriales > Kribbellaceae > Kribbella > Kribbella sp. NPDC023972. The sequence goes on from NZ_JBEZZH010000001.1 coordinate 1,447,261, forward strand.
TGTACTCGAGCAGCTACTTCAAGACGACGGCCGGGGACGTCGACACCAGCCAGCCCGTGACTTTGAAGAGAATCGGTGGCGGCTGGAACACCTATACCGCCTTCGAGGTCTCCCACTACGCGAACTGGTCCTCGCATCGCGTGACCGCCTACGGCCTGCGCAACGACGGCGTGCTGTCCCGGTGGTCCGTGGACGACAGCGGCGTCTGGCGCAACCGGGTGACGTACTCCGGCCTCAAAGGTGTGAAGTCGATCGCCCTGATCAGCAAGACGGCGACCTACGACACGTTCCTGGCGAACACTGCCGCCGGCGTGCTCCAGACCATCCGTATCCCGACCACCGCGCCGCTCAAGCCGGTGATCAAGACCGTGCGCGGAGGGACCTGGCAAGGCTTCGAGACCCTCGTCGCCACCAAGTGCGGAACCAGCGGCACGCTGCTGCTCGGCATCGACAAGGACCTCCAGACCGGATACTTGTACGCCGTCGGGCACGCCACCGGCACGTCCACGGTGATTCAGAGCATTGGGCTCGTGCAGTCGTCCAGGTTCCACTCCCCGGTCTATTTCCGGTGGGGCGTGCCGCCGCTCGACGACCCCCTGAACGGCGAGTGATCGCGCCTACGACACACGGTTTTCTCGTGCTCGCCAGGGACGGCCTGCCGGTCGGCTACGCGACAACCTTCGGCAAGGGCGCCCGCGCGGTGATCGAAATCCAGGTCACCTATCGCCACCCCGGACAGGCCGGCCGGCTCTTTTCAGTGCAGTGGTGGCTGGGTACCGGCGACGTAGGCCCGCCGGGCAGCACGATGGTGGGGGCGGCCTGTGAACAGCTCAGGAGGTAGAGATGCCTGGAAAGTCGGCGAACGTCAAGAACGAGAAGCAGTACGAGGCGCTCAAGGACAAGGGGATGTCCAAGAAGCGCGCTGCCAAGATCGCCAACGCGCCGGAGTCGAGCGAAAAGGGCGGAAAGTCGAGCGGTAAGGGCGGCAACAGCAAGCAGGGTGGCACCACGGCTCAGAAGAAGAAGGCCGGCAGCAAGGGTGGAAAGGCAGCCGCAAAGAAGAGCTGAGGCTCCGCCCCGTTCGTGAGCCCGATTGCAATCGCCCGCGAGACAGCGTCCCACCCGGCGTACGTCGGGTGGGACACTCCTGCGCTGTCGCATTGAGCGATAGCGATCAGGACGCGGACGGAGTAGTGGTACTGACGGCCGTCGTCGCTCGCGGGAGGTTGCGTACCGACCGCGATGCCAGCGTCACCAGCGAGATGGCGACGTAGGCCACGCCGGCCACCACCATGACCTGCTGGATGCCGAAGGCCAACCCGAGCGGACCGAACAGCAGTTGGCCGATGGGGACCGCGATGAACGAGCCGAGCATGTCGTACGAGTAGACGCGCGAGAGCATCTCGTCCGGCACGTGTTCCTGCATGGCGAGGTCCCAGCCCAGGCCGAAGACCTGGCTGCCGATGCCGGCCAGGAAGGCCGCGATCATCGCCGCCACCAAGATGGGCTCGAGGCCGAGGACCAGCATCGGGAGGCCGTTGAGGACCATTGCGAGCATCCCCCAGCGGAGCGGCTTTCTGAAGGAGATGCGGATCAGGGCCAGCGAGCAGACCAGGAAGCCGACGGCCTGGGCCGAGCGGATCAGTCCCCATCCGGCCTCACCGATGTCGGTCTGAGTGGCGAGCACTGGACCGAGCGTGTTGAACCCGCCACTCGCGATGGCATTGAGCAAGGAGAACGAGGCAACGACCACCCAGAGCCAGGTGGTGCTGCGGAAGTACGTCCACCCCTCGCGGAGGTCGGCGATGGCGCCCCTGCTCTGTTGCCCCTCGGCCGGGCGAGGGATGCGCACCCGGGTGAGCGCCAGCGTCGCGAGCAGGTACGTCGCACCGTCCACGGCCAGGGCCCAGCCCGGTCCGATGACGACCACGAGTACGCCGCTCACGGCCGGGCCGAGGATCATCAAGGCGTTCTCGGGTACGGCGAGCACGAGGTTCGCCGCCTTGAGTTTGTCGCGTGGTACCAACTGAGGGAGTACACCTGCCATCGCCGGCATGCCCGCGGCGCTAGCGGTGCCGTTGAGGGCGGCGAGCGCCGCCAGGTGCCAGACCTCGGCGGTGCCGCTGATCACCAGCGCGGCCGCCGCCAGTTGGCTGAGCCCGGATGCGATGTTGGTCGCCTGGATCACCAGCGTTCGGCCGAATCGGTCGGCCAGCACACCACCGGCGAGCAGGAAGATGACCATCGGAACGCTGTAGGCCGCCAGGACCGTGCCGAGCGCGGTCGCTGAGTCGCTGACCTCGAGCACCGCGAAGGTGAGCGCCACACCGGCCATCGTGGTGCCGGCCCGGTCGATCAGGCGGGACAGCCAGTAGTAGCGGAAGTTCCGCTCGCGGAGCGGCGCGATCGCCGACGCGTCGCTCATGATCGTGCCTTCCTGGTCATCTCGAACGTCCAGGACGTGGCGCTGACGTGCACCGTTCCGGGCGTCCGCGGTGGCTGGTTGTGGTCGTGCATCAGCGCGGACGCCTCCATCAGCAACTCGCGCACACGCTCCCAGACGTCGGGCGACACCCAGCCGTCGAGGTCGCTCAAGTGGCTGGGGGTGCGCGGCTTGCGCTGGCGCACTCGCCGCTCGAGCTCGCGGGCGAGCGCACGGACCTCGGCGATCCCTCCCTGTGGGGACGCCGGCGCCCGATCCTGCTCCCCGCGGTGTTCATGGGGGTAGCGGTAACGCTTGGCGACGCCACCGCGGATCCGCTCCTCGCCCGCCTCCACGATCGTGCCCGACTCGAGCAGGATCCGTAAGTGGTACGACGCGTTCGCATGGGTCAGGCCGAGCTCGCGGGCCACCTCGGCGGCGCTCATCGCCGAACCGGTCAGCAGCGAAAGGATGCGGAGGCGGATCGGATGAGCCACCGCCCGCAGCTCCTTGATGTCGTCCTCGGTCACCGCACCCCCACTCCCCGACAAGTCTTGGGGAGTAGCTTGCCCGAAGAGCGGGTCAACCGTCAAACACTTCTTGGGCAGTTTGGAGCCACCTGAGTCGTCACCTCCAGCAGAGTGGTGGCGCCACGACGTCGGTTAGCGTGCGGCGAGGAGGGCGGTTCCGTCGATCACCTTGACCAACGCGTCCGGCTGATCCGTGGCGAGGGTCAGCACATGGTTGGGTGCTGGAGGCGGGAGTTGGTGGACTGTCAGGTCTAAGCCACCGCCTGCTTTGAAGCAGGCTTCGGTGATTGTCCAGGCGAGGACCTCGGCCCCCGGTCGGCCGGCTAGCCGTTCGACATCGACGCCGACCCGGCCGCCACCGGCGAGCGTGGCTACTGCGACTACGCTGCCACTGTGCGTCACTGACACATCGAGATCGGTACCGGGTATGGTCGGCCGCCCGTGCCAGCCGCCGCAACTGGTACAACTGCGGTCCACTCTCAGTTCACCGGCGGGAACGCCCAACATCGCGCCTGCGGCGGTTCGCAGGAGGGCGGCGCCGAGCAGGGTCCGGCCACGATCGGCCTCGCTTGCACAGCGGGCAACGCGCAAGCGCTCCCGGTCGTCAAGAAGCTCAAGTAACCCGATGTCCGCAGCGGTCAGACCGACGGTAAAAACTGTCACGATCGCCGGTTGTTGAGCAGTCACGAATTCTTAGGTTAGCCTCACCTCGTGTTCCCGCCGCAAGCCCGGCTGACCGCTGGCGCCGTCCTTGTGTCCGGCACAGCCGAGGCTGACCGTCCCGCCGTCGTCGATGCGGCTGGATCCCTGACCTATGAAGCGCTGACCGACCGAGTCGAGGCGCTCGCTGCCAGCCTGCCTGCCGTTCACACTGGGCGCCGGCTGGTGCACATTCCGCTCGCGGCGCAGCGCGACCTGGTGCTTGGCTACCTCGCAGTCCTCAAGGCCGGACATGTCGCGCTGGTCACACCGCCCGAACACACGTCGATCACGACTACCTACCCTCCGGATATCTGGCTCCGCGGCGACGGCACCTTCGCCGGTGCGACCGGCAGCTCGCTGGGTAACGACACCGATCCGCAGTACGAACTTCACCCGGACCTCGCTCTTCTGCTGAGCACCTCCGGGAGTACCGGCTCGCCCAAGCTGGTGCGACTCAGCCACACGAACCTCGTCAGCAACGCGGATGCGATCGCTGCAGCCCTGTCGATCAGCCCTGACGACCGGGCAGTCACCTCGCTGCCTCTGCATTACTGCTTCGGGTTGTCGGTTCTGCACGCCCAACTAAGGGCCGGCGCGACCGCGGTGCTGTGGCACGGCTCGGTGACCGACTCCGCCTTCGCTGACGAGTTGCGCAGGAACCGAGTCAGTTTGCTGCCTGCCACACCACATGTGGTCGACCTGCTCGACGTACAGGGAGTCCTGGACGACTTGCCGTCGCTGCGGCTGCTCGCCCAGGCCGGTGGCGCGCTGCCCGCCGGACGGGTACGCGAACTGGACGCGCGCGGCCGGGTCGACGGCTGGGGGCTGGCGGTCATGTACGGGCAGACCGAGGCAACCGCCCGGATGGCGGTGCTGCCACCGGAACTGGCCGGTCAGTACCCGGACGCCGTGGGATGGCCGATCGCGGGTTCGGCGTTCCGGTTGGACCCCACTGGCATCGAGCAGCCCGCCAACGATCCAGCCGGCGATGCCGCTGACGGCCCGGTCGGCGAACTCGTGTTCACCGGTCCCGGCGTGATGCTCGGGTACGCCGAGCACCCCGACGACCTCGCGCTCGGCCGGATGCACAGCGAACTGCGTACCGGGGATCTGGCCAGGATCGACGCCGACGGTCTGGTCCGGATCGTCGGCCGGTGCTCGGACCACGTGAAAATCATGGGCATCCGGATCGATCTCGGCCAAGTCGAGCGGGCACTGCGGGCCAATGGTGTCCCGTGCTGTGTCACCGGTACCGACGAACAGCTTCAGGTCACCTACCGGGCGTGCGGCCAGGAGCTGGCAGCGATCCGCCACCAGGCATCGTCGGCGTCAGGCCTCGGAACCTCCGTGATCTCGGTCCACGAGGTCGCCGACATCCCGGTCCTACCCAACGGCAAACCGGATCGCCGCACGTGCGCCGCGTGGCACACCGCCCGGGAGGACACTTCGATCACTGCGAGTGACTCGCTCGCCGCGGTCACGAATCTCCTCGCACCGCTGGTCGGCCGCCGCGAGATCGATGCTGACCGATCGTTCGCGGAGCTTGGCGGCGATTCGTTCAACCACGTCGCGGCATCTCTCGGGCTGAGCCGGCTGATCGGCGAACTCCCGGCCGACTGGCACCACCGACCGGTACGCGAGCTGGTCGAGCTCGCCGCCAACAGTCGTGAGCATCGGCCGGGCCGGCGTGCCCTGACCCAGCGGGTCGAGACGACCGTGCTCCTGCGCGGCGCGGCCGTGATCACCATCTGCGGCAGTCACGTCGGCCTGTTCCGCCTCGCGGGCGGCGCCCACATCCTGCTCGCGGTCGCCGGATTCCTGTTCGCGCGCTACGTGCTCACCGCCCAGGAAACGGCCGATCGGGTACGTCGGACCGTCCGGGGTGTGATCGCAATCGCCGTACCGGCAGTCGTGGTGGCGGCGGTGATGGTCTTCGGCTTCAGGTCCATCCATTGGTCGAATCTCGCGCTCGTGCACTGGCTGGTCCGGCCACAGGACATCAACATCTTCTGGTTCGTGGAAGCCCTGCTGCTGGCGTCGGCGGTCACGACCGCGCTGCTGGCGGTGCCTCGAGTGCGGGCGGCGTACGCCGCCGACCCGTGGCGTACGGCGATGATCGCTCTGGCCGTACTGCTGGTGCCGCGTTACCTCGTGCTCGCGCTCGTCGACGGGCCGGTGCGGGGTCTGCCGGGCACGGTGGCCTGGCTGTTCGTCGCCGGGCTCGCGATCGCCGTCGCGGACACTCGGCGACGCCGTCTGATCACGGCTGTCATCGCGGCATCGGCGACGATCGGCTTCTTCCCGTCGTGGGAACGCAACCTGACCATCCAGCTCGGACTGCTGCTGCTGACGTTCGTGCCGACCTTGCCGGTTCCGCGCCTGCTCGTCGGACCGCTCGGCGTACTGGCCGCTGCCTCGTTGCACATCTATCTGGTGCAGTTCCAGATGTTCGCGTTCTTCGACACCCCGATCCATCAGTTCGCCGCGGCACTCGTCGGCGGCCTCGTGTTCTGCGCGGTCAGCACCTCTGCGCTGCGCCGACTGCCGTTGCCGGGTCCCACCGGCGGCGCCCTGATCCGTCGTCGCACGACGGCGAAGCACTCTGTGAGAGAGGTTTGACCATGCGTCGACGCACCTTCCTGACCGGCCTCGGGGCCCTCGGCACGATGGGCCTGGTGGGCTGCGGGTCGAAGTCCGAGGCGGGATATGTCGCCGACCCCGGCTCGCTGCAGGTGTACTCCGCGCAGCACGAGAACCTCACCAAAGCCTGGGCCGAGGCGTTCACGGCGTCGACCGGTATCAAGGTTCAGATCCGGAAGGGCTCCGACTCCTCGATGGGTCACCAGATCGTGGCCGAGGGATCCGCGTCGCCGGCCGACGTCTTCCTCACCGAGAACAGCCCCGCGATGACTCTGGTCGAGCGGAACAAGCTGCTGGCGCCGCTCGAGGAGTCGACGCGGAGCCAGGTGCCGGCCAACCTGATCCCGTCGTCGAAGGCCTGGATCTCGATCGCGGCCCGGTCCACGGTGCTGATCTACAACCCGTCCAAGCTCCCGAAGGCAGAGTTGCCGAAGTCCTTGATGGACCTCGCCGGCCCGGAATGGAAGGACCGCTGGGGATGTGCGCCCGGCGGCGCGGACTTCCAGGCCATCGTCGCCGGAATGCTCGCCGGTCAAGGCGAACAGAAGACGACCGAGTGGCTGAAGGGCCTGAAGAACAACGCCCGGGCGTTGCAGAACAACATCGCCACGATGAAATCGGTGAACGCCGGCGAGATCCCCTGCGGGGTGATCTACCACTACTACTGGTACCGCGACCAGGCCGGCACCAAAGAGGGCAGCGGCAATACCCAGCTGCACTACTTCCGCCACCAGGACCCGGGCGCGTTCGTGTCGCTGTCAGGCGGCGCCGTGCTGGCCGGGTCAAAGAAGCCTGCCGAGGCACGCAAGTTCCTGGCGTACATCACCAGCAAGGCCGGTCAGAAGGTGCTCGTCGACTCCAAGTCGATGGAGTACGCGGTCGGCACCGGAGTCGCCTCCGCGCCCGCGCTGCCTCCGTTGAACACGCTGCAGGCGCCGCCGGTCGACCCGTTCACCCTGAACTCCGACGAGGTCACGAGACTGATGACCGATGCCGACATCCTCTGACCTCCGCACCGATCCAGTGATCCGGTACGACGACCCAGCGGTCGGCGTGCCAGCGATCGACTTGCCAGTGGTCACGCCGACCAGGTCCGCTCGGATGCCGTGGCCTGTGCTCGTGACCGCCGTACTGGTTGCCGTACTGCTCGTAGCGCCGGTGCTCGTGGTCTTCGGCCAGGCCACGGCGGCCGGCACCGCTGAGGCGTCGAGGCTCCTGTTCCGGCCGAGGACCGCCGAGTTGCTCCGCAACACACTGCTGCTCCTGGCACTCACGGTTCCGGTGACAGTGCTCCTCGGATGTGGCGCGGCCTGGCTGGTGGAGCGGACGACGCTGCCCGGAGCCAGCGTCTGGCGCACGTTGTTGCTGATGCCGCTCGCCATCCCGGCGTTCGTGAGCAGCTACGCCTGGACCTCGGTCCTGCCTTCGGTCCAAGGGCTCGGCGGAGCGGTGTTCGTCACTGCCCTCTCCTACTATCCGTTCGTCTTCCTCCCGGCAGCCGCGCTGCTCCGCGCGCTCGACCAGGGCCATCTCGACGCCGCGCGGTCACTCGGAGTTTCCGGGCTGGGAACGGTGCTCCGGGTGGTGATTCCGCAAATACGGCCGGCGGTCGCGGGCGGTTCGTTGCTGGTGGCGCTGCATCTGCTTGCCGAGTTCGGGGTTCTGCAGATGATGCGGTACCCGACGTTCACCACGGCGATCCTGCAGCAGTTCGCGGTCGGATTCAGCAACGCCGCCGGGAGCCTGCTGGCGACAGTGCTCGCCGTGCTGTGCCTTGGTCTCCTCGCCATCGAGGTACCCCTGCGCGGCCGGAGGCGGATCGCCCGGCTCGGGCCGGGCGCACGGCAACGGCCGATCGCCCACCGGCTCGGTGGATGGACCGTTCCGGCCCTCGGCGCGCTCGCCGTCCTGGTCGGGCTGGCCGTGATCGTGCCCGCCGTGATCGTGCTGCGCTGGCTGGAACGGGCGATCGCCGGCAGTGCGGTGGATGCGGGATCGTTGCTCGCGGCAACCGGCTCGAGCGTCGGCCTGGCCGTGCTGGCCGGACTGGCCACAACCGTGGCCACGTTGCCGGGGGCATGGCTGCTGCACCGCTACCCCTCTCGACTGTCGGTGATGCTGGAGCGCGTGACCTACGTCGCGAGCGCCCTTCCCGGTGTGGTGATCGGGCTGGCCCTCGTGACCCTTGCGGTGCAGTGGGCCCGGCCCGTGTACCAGACCACTGCGCTCGCGGTGGCGGCGTACACGATCCTCTTCCTGCCCAGGGCGATGGTGGCGTGGCGGTCCGGTCTGGCCGCGGCGCCGACCGAGCTGATCGAGGCCTCGCGGTCGCTCGGTGTGTCCGGGCCGGGTACCTTTGCCCGCGTGGTGGTCCCGCTCGTGCTCCCGTCCGCGCTGACTGGATTCGTCCTCGTCTTCCTCGCGACGGTGACCGAACTGACCGCCACCCTGCTGCTCGCCCCGACCGGGACCGAGACGCTGGCGACTGCGTTCTGGTCGGCGAGCGACGAGCTGGACTACGTGGCGAGTGCGCCGTACGCCGCGGCCATGATCGCGCTGTCCGCCCCGCTCACCCTGCTGCTGCGTCGGCAGATCCTGGAACAGCGATGACGAGCGCCGGCATCACGATCAGCGATCTGACCGTCGGGTACGGCGGTCCACCAGTGCTCGACCGGGTCAGTCTGCAGGTGCGCCCGGGCGGCACGACCGCCGTACTCGGGCCGTCCGGTAGCGGCAAGACCACGCTGCTGCGGGCCCTGGCCGGATTCGTCCGGCCGGCGCAGGGCCGGATAGAGATCGGCGGGAAGGTGCTCACCGACGACCAGGTGATGGTCGCGCCGGAACGCCGCGGGATCGGCTACGTCCGTCAGGACGGCGCGCTGTTCCCGCACCTCGATGTCACCGGCAACATCCTGTTCGGGCTCCCCCGAGCCGAGCGCCGCCGCGCGACCCAGGTCGGCTCACTGCTCGAACTCGTCGGACTGTCTCCAAGCCTTGCCCGGCGCCGGCCGGACGAGCTGTCCGGCGGCCAGCAACAGCGTGTCGCACTTGCCCGGGCGTTGGCCCGCGAGCCTGCCGTCGTACTCCTCGACGAGCCGTTCTCGTCCCTGGACACCGCTCTGCGCGCCGTCACCCGCGAGGCCACCTTGACCGCCCTCACCGAACGCGGTGCGACCACAGTCCTGGTCACCCACGACCAGGCCGAAGCGCTCTCGTTCGCCGACCAGGTGGCGGTGACGCTCGACGGCCGGTTCGCACAGGTCGGCAGCCCCGCCGAGGTGTACGGCGCCCCGGCCACACCGGAGGTCGGGGCGTTCCTCGGCGACACGATGCTGTTGCCCGGACTCGCCGATGGCCGTGTCGTCGACTGTGTCCTGGGCAAACTCGAGCTCGCCGAACCGGCCACCGGCGACGTGCTGGTCATGCTGCGGCCAGAGCAGATCGTGCTTGGCGCTCCGTCGGGTCTGGCTGCGCGGGTGACCTCGGTCGCCTATCACGGTCCGGACGCCATGGTCCGGCTCAACCTCACCGACACCACGACCCGTCTCGTGGCGCGGGTCCCCGGTCACGGCACACCGCATCCCGGCGAGCTGGTCGGCGTCGTCGTACCAGGCCAGGTCCGCTCGTTCCCGAAACCTTCCGGATCGGACTGAGTTCTCGAGCGCAGGTGCAGCTTGGCGTGTCGTGACCCGGCGGACTGGGCACCCGTGTAGGTGCGGGGAGCTGGAGGCCGTTGGGCCTTTCGCTTCGTCCTGGCAGGTGTTTCGGAAGGCGCCGTTCACGATGAGCGACTCGATGATTGCAGGCCGCCTCCTGGCCGGGCGGTACCGATTGATATGGGCACTGGGTCGCGGGGGCATGGGCGTGGTCTGGCAGGCCCGGGACGAGCTCCTCGGCCGGCCGGTGGCGGTCAAGGAGATCTTGCTGCCGCCGGAACTGCCCGATGAGGAACGCGAGATCCTGCGGCAACGCACCCTGCGGGAGGCGCGCTCCGCCGGCCAGCTCAGTCACCCCAATGTCGTCACGGTGTACGACGTCGTCGAAGAGGACGGCCGTCCGTGGATCGTCATGGAGCTGATCCGGTCGACCACGCTGGCCGAGGCGATCCGCGAGTACGGACCGTTGCCGCCGGGAGAGGTGGCTCGGATCGGCCTGCAGGTGCTGGCCGCGCTCCACGCCGCCCATCGCGCCGGCGTACTGCATCGTGACGTCAAGCCGAGCAACGTGCTGCTCACCGGGGACGGCCGGGTCGTGCTGACGGACTTCGGCATCGCCACCCTGGAGGGCGATCCGTCGTTGACAACGTCGGGCACGCTGCTGGGGTCGCCGGCGTTCATCGCTCCGGAACGGGTTCAGGGACGGGGCGCTGATACGGGATCGGACCTGTGGTCGCTGGGTGCCACGCTCTACACCGCGGTGGAAGGGCGGCCGCCGTACGACCGGGGAAGCACGCTTCCTACGCTCGCGGCCGCGGTCACCGAGGAGCCGGACCCGCCGCGGTTGGCGGGTCCGCTCTGGCCGGCGCTTGAAGGTCTGTTGCGCAAGGACCCGGCGGATCGCATCGATGTCTGGGAGGCGAGACGGCTGCTTCGCGAGGCCGAGACGCCACCGGAGGCTGCTTTCGATTCGCCGGGAGCTGAGGCTGTTGACACGTCGCAGATGGACAGTGGTCAGCGGACGCGGGTGCTGCCGAATCCGCCGGTGGTGACACCGGCCGTTGTCACCTCATCCGCCAGCGACCCGGTCACCGAACCCTATTCGGCCTCGTCGGATGAGCGGGAGTCGTCCAACGGAAACCTCCCGAAGATTGTCGGTGCGATGCTCGCCTGTGTCCTGGTCGCGGTCGCCCTGATTGGCTGGGCGCTGTTCCGAGCGGTCGACAACAACCAGGAAAGTCAGTCGCCCGTCTCGCCGCCCGCATCTGAGGTCAGCACGGCCCCACGCAGCACCGCGGCACCGTCGAGTACGCCGCCACCGACCACCCGCCAGCCATCGTCGCCACCCACCACACGCCGGCCGTCGCCGCCAGCCACCACCAGACCTCCCTCTCCTACCAGCCGCCCCACGTCGCGTGAGTCTCCCGCAACGAAGCGTGGTTCGGCGCCCGCCGACTTCGAGCGGTACACGGATTCGACCGGATTCTCACTGGCAGTGCCGGCCGGCTGGATCGTGGAGCGGCGCGGGGGCCAGGTGTACTTCCGGGAGCCGGGCGGCGCACGCTTCCTGCTCATCGATCAGACCGACCGACCCAAGCGAGACCCTGTCGCCGACTGGCGGCAGCAAGAAGCAGCCCGCGAAGACAGCTACGACGACTACGAGCGCATCCGGATCGAGCCGGTCGACTACTTCGAGAAGGCCGCCGACTGGGAGTTCACCTACGCCACCTCCTCCGGTCGCCGCCACGTCCTCATCCGCGGCGTGATCACCAGCGACAACCAGGCCTACGGCATCTACTGGTCCACCCCGGACACCCAATGGACCGAAAGCCGCCCCCTGTACCGAACCTTCACCAATACCTTCCAACCAGCCTCCTGAAGAGACCTGCGGCAGACGAAGCCTTCGGCGTCACCCCAGGTGGTTCATGCTGCTCACACCTCCACCAGGTCTACGCTCGCGGTCAGGGACTCGTTGGCATCGATTTCGGCTCGCATCCGGTTCAGGCGGGCCCGGGCGCCGGCGAGCGCGTCGGAGCCGAGCAGCAGCCGCAGCGGCGGTACGTCGGTGTCCACGGTCGCGGCGATGGCCGCGGCAGCCCGGACCGGGTCACCGGGCTGGCGACCAGACACGGCCAGCGTGGCATCACGGCGCTTGCCGGCGGTCTGCTCGTAGTCATCCAGGCGTAGCGGAGACTGCTGCATGGAGGCGCCGGCCCACTCGGTGCGCAGACCGCCGGGTTCCGCGATCGTCACCGTGATGCCGAGCGGTGCGAGCTCCGCGGCCAGCGACTCCGACAGGCCTTCGAGCGCGAACTTCGTGGCGTGGTAGTAGCCGGTCGCGGCGAAGGCAGCCAGACCGCCGAACGACGAGATGTTGACGATGCGCCCTGAACGGCGCGCCCGCATGCCGGGCAGCACGGCCTTGAGAACCGTCACCACGCCGTGCACGTTGGTGTCATACAGACCACGTACGGCGGCATCCTCGCCCTCTTCGATAGCCGCCAGGTAGCCGTATCCGGCGTTGTTGACCAGGACGTCGATGCGCCCGAATTCTTGCTCACACGCTTGGACGGCTGCGGTCACCGAGGCGGAGTCGGTGACATCCAGCTCCAGCGCCAGCGCTCGGTCGCCGTACTCGTCGGCAAGATCGGTCACAGCTGCTCGGTTCCGGGCAGTGACAGCGACGCGGTCGCCCCGCTCCAGGGCGTGCACGGCCAGGGCGCGGCCCAGGCCGCTGGAGCATCCGGTGATGAGCCATACAGGGGTTTCCTTCAGTTCGTTCACCATGTCTCCATGGCAACAGCACGCCGGCGAACGAGCCAGACCCCCTTGAGGGGAGCTCTCCCAGGGTCACCCTCAGGCGTGCCGAGTTAGCGGCGGTAGTGTCGACCTGGATGACACCTGACGACAACCAGCTCGGTTCCTTCCTCCGCAGTCGCAGGGAGAAGGTCGACGCTGCCTCTGCCGGTGTCGTCGACAACACGCGACGACGGGTCAAGGGACTGCGCCGCGAGGAGCTGGCGCTGCTCGCCGGGCTCAGTCCTTCGTACTACGCCCGGATCGAGCAGGGCCGGGGCCGGAATCCGTCCCGCGAGATCCTCGAGGCCGTGGCCCGCGTGCTGCGCCTGGACGACACCGAGCGGGCCTACTTGTGGTCCCTGGCGATGCCGTCGCTGACACCAGTTGACGACGGCTCGGTGACCGCCCAAACGGTGCGGCCTGGGGTGCTGCAGCTGCTGCAGCGCTGGGCCGACCTGCCGGCGTTCGTCGTTGGGCCCAGCCGCGACGTACTGGCCGGCACCGCGCTCGCTGCCCGAGTCAATCCTGCCTGGAGCCCTGGGCACAACTTGATCGAGTTCACCTTCCTCGATCCACGCGCACAGTCGGTCTATCCCGACTGGCATGAGATCACGCTGCAGGCTGTCGCCGGACTGCGCGCCACCGCCGCCAACCGGCGTACAGAACTCGACGGCTTCGTGGCGAGCATGCGCGAACGCAGTGAAACGTTCCGTACTCTGTGGGACTCCCATGACGTATACGAGCGCGTGATGGGCGACAAACAGTTGCGCGTCGACGGCATCGGCGTCCTCCACCTCAGCTTCGAGACCTTCGCACTCGCAGGCCCCGAGGGTCACGTCCTGTACGTGTACTTCCCCCAGCCCGGCAGCACAGCCGACGAAGCCCTACGCAGCCTCACCTGAGAGCACCGCCTCTGTGTCACGCGCTGCTCGACGAGGCCCGCGCAGGCCACCGGCCCGGAACCCCGCTATCACCACACGAGAAGGCCCTCGGTCCTTGTCGAGCGGGACTTCCTGCCCTGGGCTGCTGGGCCTGACCGGAGATTTGATGGGTACGGCGGTCAGGAGGCACTCGAGATGAAGACCGTCACCCGGCAGTCCCCGGCGAGGCTAGTGGGTGTGTCTTCGGGGGGCGCCGAGGGACGCTGCCCGGTCAGGACCTTCGGCCCTGGCGCGACGGGGTACCGAGAGAAAGGGTGGACGGCGATGCATACTCACTGCCTCTCAGTACCGTTTGCGCCTCTCCCGCTCGACGGCATAGACGGCCGCCTCGGTCCGGCGTTCCAGGCCGAGTTTGCGGAGCAGGCCGGAGACGTAGTTCTTCACGGTCTTCTCGGCCAGGAACATGGTCTGGGCGATCTGCCGGTTGGTCTTGCCCGCCGCGATCTCCGCGAGGATCCTGCGCTCCTGCTCGGTGAGCGACTGGTAGCGGGGGTCTTCCTCCTCCTCCGTCGGGTGCCGCAGCCGCTCCAACACGGCCGCCGTCATCGCCGGGTCGAGCAAGGACTCCCCGGCCGCCAGCCGGCGGACCGCGCCAACCAGGTCGGTGCCGCTCACCTGCTTGAGCAGATAGCCGGCCGCCCCGGCCATGATCGCCGTGAACAGCGCGTCGTCGTCGGAGAACGACGTCAGCATCAGGCACGCGGGCGGCTCGTCCATCGCGGACCGGACCTCCCGGCAGACCGTGATGCCGTCGCCGTCCGGAAGCCGGACGTCCAAGATCGCCACATCCGGCCGCAGCGCCGGGATCCTCGTCAGCGCTTGGGCTGCCGTCGCCGCATCGCCGACCACCTCAATGTCCGGTTCGCTCTCGAGCAGCTGGCTCAACCCGAGCCGGACCACCTCGTGGTCGTCGAGCAGGAACACCTTGATCGCCATGACGCCTCGCTCGTGGATCGGGTCGTTCAGCCCAGCGTAGTACCGCCGCTTCCCAGGACATCGCGATGACGACTCTCGACCGTTTCGACACGTCCGGCCTGGAGGTCCTCTCTCCGGCCGACTGCTTGCGTCTGCTCGAGTCAGTGACACTCGGTCGGCTCGTCTACACGGTCGGCGCGCTGCCCGTCGTGCGGCTGGTCAATTTCGTCGTCGACGCTGACAGCGTTGTCTTCGCGAGCGCCGACGGGGAGAAGCTACGCGCGGCCGAACGCGGAGACATCGTCGCCTTCGAGGCGGACACCGTCGATCTCGAGCGGCAGCTCGGCTGGACCGTGACGTCGGTCGGGCATCTGTCCGTCGTACCCGCCGACGAGGCGGAGCAGCTCGCCCGGGAGATCCGGCTCCGATCCTGGGCCCCGTTGCCCTCGCCGCGGCTGATCCGGCTCGGGATCGAGTCCGTCACCGGACGCCGCCTCCTGCCCTGGGCTCAACGGCCCCACGACTGAGGTGTAGCGGCGCTCGGAGCGCCGAACCATCGCACCCACCGAAGCCTATTGGTACCGTCAGCGGATGGGGGCATCTGAGAAGCGCAGCACGTGGGACGAAGGCGCGCTGGAGCTCACTGGCCTGTCCCGAGTGCGCCTCGATGCGCTGCTGCAGGAGCTGCTCGGCCGGGTCGACGAGATCATGGACACCCAGGACCGGCTGCGCGCCCTGCTCGACGCCGTGGTCGGCATCGGCGCGGACCTGGACCTCAACAGCACTCTCGACCGGATCGTCACCGCCGCCTGCAACCTGGTGGGCGCACAGTACGGCGCCCTCGGCGTGGTCGGTCCGGACGGCAAGCGCCTGGTCCGGTTCATCACGCACGGTGTCAGCCAGGAGCAGATCACGGCGATCGGACCGTATCCGGAGGGACACGGGATCCTCGGCCTGCTGATCGACCATCCCGAGCCGCTGCGGCTCAGCGATCTGGCCGACCACCCCCGGTCCTACGGTTTCCCGGCGAACCACCCGCCGATGAAGTCGTTCCTCGGCGTACCGATCCGGACCCGCGAACACGTCTACGGCAACCTCTACCTGACCGAGAAGACCGGTGGCGCCGACTTCACCGAGGACGACGAGCGCACCATGATGGCGCTGGCCGCGTCGGCCGGTGTGGTGATCGAGAACGCCCGCCTGTACGCCGACACCGAGCGGCGCCGCCGCTGGCACGAGGTGACCGCGGAGATCACCCAGGTGATGCTGGGTGAGTTCGACCCCGACGAGGCGCTGCAGCTGATCGCCCGGCGAGCTCGCGAGGTCTCCGGCTCGCTGGTCGGCGCGGTGTTGCTCGCCGAGGGCAACGAACTGGTCGTCGAGACCATCGAGGGACCAGAGCAGTTCCAGCGCCTCGTGGGTGCGCGGATCCCGGCCGACCTGCCGGTGATCGGTGCCGCGGTCGCTGACCAGCAGGTGGTCATCGAGGATCTTGCCCAGCTGGCCAAGGAGCTCGGCCGGCTGTCCGACGTACCTGAGCTCGAGGCGCTCGGCCGCACCATGATCGCCCCGCTGCCGGAAGGCACGCGCAGCAGCGGCGGATTGCTGGTGGTCGCCGCCGAACGCGGAGCCGTGGCCGGGATGACCGAGAGTTCCGATCTGATGCGAATGTTCGCGAATCAGGCGGTGCTGGCCCTCGAACGCGCCGAGGCGCAACGGGACCGGGCGATGATCGCCGTCCTCGAGGATCGGGACCGGATCGCCCGGGATCTGCACGACCTGGTGATCCAGCGGCTGTTCGCCACCGGGCTGCAACTGCAGGGGATGTACCGAATGGCACGCCCGGAGCTGCAGGACCGGCTCACCCGGGCCGTCGAGGACATCGACACCACCATCCGTGATCTGCGAACGGCGATCTTCGAGCTGCAGCAGGAGCCGGGTCAGAGCTCGCTGCGGGCAGACGTCCAGGCCCTCATCGCCGAGTACACCGAACCACTCGGCTTCCGGCCGAAGCTCGTCTGCACCGGCCCGCTGGACACCGCCGTCCCGGCGACCGCCCGCCCGCAGATCCTCGCCGCCGTCCGCGAGTCCTTGTCCAACGTCGTACGCCACGCCCAAGCCACCGCGGTCACCGTCGAGGTCACCGTAAACCCGGAGCTGGTGATCGCCCGGATCGCGGACAACGGCATCGGGATCCCACCCGACCGGCACCGCAGCGGCCTGCGGAACCTGACCGAACGCGCGAACTCACTCGGCGGCACAGTAGAGGTCAGGAACAACAACCCCCACGGCACCGTCGTCGAACTCCGCGCCCCACTGAATCACGGCTGACGCAGGCTGTGCGGTCATCCAGATCACCGCGGTCAGGGGTGGACTCAGCCCGAGGCCGATCCCAGCCAGGCCGAACATGAACAACGGGGCGACCTACCAGTCACCGACCGGCGACTGGTAGAAGTCGGCGAACGGGCCGCTCGTACCCTTGCCCAGGCACCCGCCCCTCGGGTCGCCGCCGCCGATCCAGCCCGTGCCGGACGGGGTCTCGTAGCCGAGACCGAACACCTTGTCCACGAAGGACGACGGTGCCGGGTGGCGGTCATTGTCTTGTCCCTTCCCAATGTTGCGTCACCTCGATCATCCGGCCGGGAGTGTGCCGGGGGCAGGGCCCGTAGTCACCGCTCGACCTGCCGAAAGACCTGACCTCTCGGGACCGATGCCGCTGTCCTGGCCCGGCGGCCGACGCGATGCTGGAAGCGCGGCACAACAAGCCGCGTACACCAGAAGGAAGCGACATGAAGGCGACCAGCACCGTCACCGAGGATGAGGTGGGCATCCTGCTCGCCGCTGCCGGACAGGCGCCCTCGATGCACAACACCCAACCCTGGCGGTTCGACATCAACGGACGCGTCATCGACGTCCTCATCGACGTCGGCCGCACACTGCCCGTAGAGGACCCGGCCGGCCGGCTGACCCGCATCGGCGTGGGCGCCGCGGCTTTCAACCTGCGCGTCGCCGCGGCCATGCTCGGCCACGACACGACGCTGGCGATCGACCCCGATCCCGCCGTACCGGACGTGGTGGTGCGAATCTTCCTGGCCGCTCGCAAGGTGCCTGTCGCCGGTCTCAGCTCCCTGTACGGCGAACTGGGCCGGCGCTACACCTATCGCGGTCCGATGGTCGACCGGCCGATCTCGGCCAGGATGCTGCAGCGGCTCACCGAGGCCGCGAAAGCGGACGGAGCGGACCTGCGATGGCTCGACGGCGAGCAGCACGCCCGCCTGGGTTCGATCACCCGGACCGCCGACGACCGCGACATTCACGAGGAGGACCGGCTGCACGAGAGGCTGCGCTGGATAGGTGGCGACCGCGAGGCCGACGGTGTGCCGGACGACGTACTCGGGCCGTTGCCGGTCCGCGGCGCGGCTGTTCGCGACCTGTCCGCGGGCCTCGAGCGTCTGGGCCGTGATCAGGTAGCGTTCGAGTCGACGCCGATCATCGCTGTTCTCGGGACTGCGGACGACGACGAGCCGGCCTGGGTGCGAGCAGGCCTGGCCCTGCAACGAGTGTTGCTCACGGCAACGTCGTACGACCTGGCGGCGTCGTTCCTCAACCAGGCGGTCGAGTACCCCGACCTCCGTGACCAGGTCCGGACGTTGATCGGCCACGACATCTGGCCCCAGATGATCGTCCGGCTCGGCTATCCGGCCGAGGGATCCGGCCTGACACCGCGCCGTCAGTGGAACGAGACGCTCCACTCTCGGCGACCCTGAGGACCTCCGTCCAGCCCTCAATCGATGGGCGTATTCATGTTTGGGCCGCTGGGTCTGGTCCTTCGACGGTCTGGAGGCGGTCCAGGAGCCGGACGATCAACGTGCAGGCCAGGTCCGTGGACTTCTCGTCCGACGAGATCTGGATGTACTCCTCGAGGAGATTCACAGTCACCAGGACCTCCGCTCGGGTGAGCACCGATATGACCGCGTTGCCGTTGCCGCCAGCACCATCCGTTCGCTGGACGACGGCACTCCGCGCCGCAGAAGACTCCTCATGATGCTGCTTCCTGTGAAACATGTGAGCCCCCCGATTCAGACACCCAGAACACGAACTCCGTGATGGCCGAGACTCAGAACGCCCACAAGCCGTTGTTCGAGCCACCCGCCGAAGGTGATCGGGCCGCGCAACACTTTCACGGTGCTGGTGTGCATCGCAGGAACCTCGCTCGGTCAACGGCAACTCCGCCGCCGACCAGGCTTCCCGGCACACCCTGAGTCAGTCCCTGACCATCAGTACGACGGACTCACCCGTACTATCCGAATACCGGGTCCGCGTGTTACAAACCTCGGCCTGACCGTCTGGCGGATCAGACAAGGTCGGCGACTCCTTCGACGGCGGCGCGCCGATGACCCGTTGCCCATGGCAAGCGGCGAAGCGCCCGGTGGGTGCGATCGTTTGCGCCGAGGGCGGTCGATGGGGGAGGCTTGGGGCCGGTGCGCCGGGAAGTCTGGTCGGCAGTGCTCGTCCCCAAGCCGGGGTGCGGGCTGGTTGACGATCCTGGAGGCGGCGTGACGCTGGCAGCACCCCACGTTCACGGTGACAGCAGGCCGACGCCGGGTGATCAGTCCCGCGCAGGCGTATCGTGCAAGTGTGCACGCAGAGCAGATGGCCGAAGACTTTCCGGTGGTGAGCCTGGACACAGATGCTCGCGACGCTGTGGAGTTGCTTGCCTCGCGGCGGCTGCCGGGCCTGATCGTGGTGGACGCGGAGGGGCACCCGCATTCGGTGTTGCCCGCGTCCCAGGTGGTGCGGTTCCTGGTGCCGAGCTATGTGCAGGACGATCCGTCGCTGGCGCGGGTGATCGACGAGTCCCTGGCCGACCAGGTGGCGGACAAGCTGGCCGGCGTGACGGTTCGGAGGCTGCTGCCGAAGCAGCCGGTCGAGTTGCCGGTGGTCAATCACGACGACACCGTCATCGAGGTGGCCGCGATCATGGCGCGACTGCGCTGCCCGCTGGTGGCGGTCGTGAAGGACAAGGAGATCCTGGGCGCGATCACCGCGTCGCGGCTGCTGGAGCTGGTGGTCGCACCGCACTGACCGCCGCGCTGGTGATCGCATGACTGTGATCGCCGTCGTCGTCTTTGTCATCGCCTATGTTCTGATCGCGACCGAGTGGACGCACAAGCTGCTCGCCGCGCTCGGTGGTGCGGCCGTTCTGCTCGCGCTCGGCGTGACGGACTCGGAGCACGCTTTCTACTCCCATGACACCGGGGTCGACTGGGACGTCATCTTCCTGCTGCTCGGGATGATGATCATCGTCGGCGTCCTGCGCCGTACCGGTGTCTTCGAGTACGTCGCGATCTGGGCGGCGAAACGTGCCAAGGGATCACCGCTGCGGATCATGATCCTGCTGACCCTGATCACTGCCGTGGCCTCGGCGTTCCTGGACAACGTCACCACCGTGCTGCTGATCGCGCCGGTCACGTTGTTGGTGTGTGACCGGCTCGGCATCAACCCGGTGCCGTTCCTGATCGCCGAAGTGTTCGCCTCGAACATCGGGGGCGCCGCCACGCTCATCGGCGACCCGCCGAACATCATCATCGCCAGCCGCTCCGGCCTCACCTTCAACGACTTCCTCGTGCACATGACGCCACTGGTCGTGGTCGAGCTGATCGTCTTCACGCTCGTGGTACCCCGATTGTTCAAGGGCTCGTTCGCCGTCGACCCGGACAAGGTCGAGAACGTCCTGCGGCTGAACGAGCGCGAAGCGATCGAGGACACGCGACTGCTGGTCAAGTGCGGCATCGTCCTGCTGGCCGTCTTCGCCGGATTCGTCGGTCACTCGGTCTTCCACGTCGAACCGTCCGTCGTAGCCCTTCTCGGCGCCGGTCTGCTCGTGCTGATCTCGAAAGTGCCCACCAAGGACTACATGAGCAGCGTCGAATGGCAGACACTGCTCTTCTTCGCCGGGCTATTCATCATGGTCGGCGCCTTGGTCAAAACCGGCGTGATCGGCAACCTCGCCGAACAAATCGGCAAGGCGACCGACGGCAAACCACTGCTCGCGACCATGCTGATCCTCGTCGTGTCAGCGGTCCTGTCCGGCATCGTCGACAACATCCCGTACGTCGCGACGATGAGCCCAGTGGTTCTGGAACTCACCCGCAACCTCACCGACCCCAGCCACGTCCACGCGCTCTGGTGGGCGCTGGCCGCCGGCGCCGACTTCGGCGGCAACGCGACCGCCGTCGGCGCCAGTGCGAACGTCGTGGTGATCGGCATCGCGATGCGGGCCGGCAATCCGATCAGTTTCTGGGACTTCACCCGCAAGGGCGTCGTGATCACCGCGATCACGATCATCGTCGCGGCGCCGTACCTGTGGCTGCGGTACTTCGTCCTGTCCTGACCGGCACCGGGAACGTCGCGTTCGACACCGTCGGGGCCGTAGGCTCCTTGTCACGGGCGTACGAGGACCTTGAGGGCTTCCCGGTTGTCCATGGCCCGGTAACCGTCGGCTACGTCTTCCAGCGCGGCTGATCGAGCTCATCGGGGAGCTGTCCACCCGCAGCGAAGACTTCCGCACCCGCTGGGCCGCCCACAACGTCCGCTTCCACCGCACCGGCCAGAAGAAGCTTCACCACCCCGATTCGATCAGCCTCATGCTCGCGGACCGTACCGACCGCGCCCGCGCACTGTCTTGTATCGAACCGCAACTCACAAGCCGAGGACCACCTGACCCCGCGCGACCTCTGCCGGAGTGTGGCCGATCAACCGCCGCAGCGACCGGGTCAGTTGCGGCTGGTCGTAGTAGCCCGCCTCCCAGACGACCTCCGCGATCGTCTTACCCGAGCGCAGCAGGTCGGCTGCGTGCCGCGCGCGCTCGACCAGTTGCATCGTGCGCCGCGGCAGGCCGACGGCCCGCACGAACCGGTTCTGCGCGGTTCGCTCCGGCATTCCGCGTACGTCGACGCCGTACCGCAGTTCGTCGATCAGCGGATCGACGACGAGCAGACCGGCACGGACGAGACGGTCGACCAAGACGTCGACGTTCTGTGGGGTCGGCATCTCCCAGGCCCGCCCGTCCAGCAGGATCCGGCCGTCCGGAAGCGTCGGCAGTACGGCGTCCTGCAGGTTGACGAGCCGGCTGGGCGGAAAGCCCGGAAAGTACGCACCGAGGCGGAAGTCGACGCCGAAGTACTCCGAGTCACTCGGGCACGACATCGGCGTCGCCCTCGTGGCCGGGCCGCGGACATGCACCGCCCAGCGTCCGCCGATCCGCGCGAACCCGAGCCCCGAGTTGACCCAGGGGAGCGAGCTGAAACTGGTCGGACTGTCGCATTCCGCGGACCAGATCCGGTTCACTGGCCCGGCCGGTCCACTGACGATGCGACTACTCAGCCCCATGCAGTGAGTGAAGCAGAGCCCCGCCCGGACCGCACCCTCACGATCGCAAGACTTGATGCGTCGTACGCATGAAGTTTGCCGACAATCGGCATTGGACGAATGATCGGCGCCAGACCTAGCCTCACAGTAAGAACAGCCGTGAGGAGGCCGTGGATGCGTAGTATCGGGTTGGGACGGACTGGCGAGCAGGTCAGTCAGCTGGCGCTGGGGGCAATGCTGATGGGTACGTCGACCGATGAGGCGACGTCGATCGGGATGCTCGAGCGGTACCTGGAGGCCGGCGGGACGTTCATCGACACCGCCGACTGCTACGCGTGGTGGCCTGGGCCGGGTTTCACCGGCGGCGAGAGCGAGGAGTTGCTCGGGCGCTGGCTGACCCAGAGCGGGAAGCGCGACGAGATCTTCCTGGCCACCAAGGGCAGCGCGTGGGTGGGTGACCCCGAAGCCATCCGGACCGGGGACGGCAGCTACGAGACGATGGCCGCGCAGTGGGTCGGCGCCGGCGGCGACACGTTGCGGCAGGCGATCGACGACAGCCTGCGCCGGCTTCGCACGGACCACGTCGATCTGTACTACGTCCACGTCGACGACCGCTCCACGCCGCTGGAAGAGACCCTGGAGGCGCTGGCCGAGATCGTTGCCGCAGGCAAGGCTCGGTACATCGGCTGGTCGAACGTGCGGACCTGGCGGCTGGAGCGCGTCCGTGCCCTGGCGGAGCAGAACGGCTGGCCCGTACCGGTCGCAGTCCAGGAGCAGCACTCGTACCTGCGGCCGAAGGGCGGCGTGAACACCTTGTCGATTGTCGACGATGAGAAGATCGACTATCTGCGCGCCCATGACGACCTGACCCTGGTGGCGTACACGCCGATCCTCA
Organism: Kribbella sp. NPDC023972; assembly: GCF_040639075.1. Lineage (NCBI taxonomy): Bacteria > Bacillati > Actinomycetota > Actinomycetes > Propionibacteriales > Kribbellaceae > Kribbella > Kribbella sp. NPDC023972. The sequence goes on from NZ_JBEZZH010000001.1 coordinate 1,470,132, forward strand.
AGGGCGTCTACGACGACCCGGCCAAGCGCGAGGGGCATCCGATCATGGCGTCGTACGCCGGCCCGGACGCCGACGCGCGGCTCGCCGTCCTCACCGAGATCGCCGCCGAGCTGGACGTCACCCCGAACCAGCTGGTGATCAGCTGGCTGCTGCACGCGACCGACCCCGAGCTGATCACGCTGATCGGCCCGCGCACCCCCGAGCAACTCGAGGTCGCCCTGGCCGCCGCCGACATCAAGCTCACTGGGGCCCAACTCGAACGCTTGGACAACGCAGGCGCCTGAAGACGGCCGATTCATTCAAGACGACCCGGCGTCCTGCCCGACGGCGCCGGCTGCGAAGTCGTCTTCACCATCTGCCAGCGTCCGGGCGTGACAGACGAGGACTTCACCCGCGACGGAGACGCCGTACAAGCCGATCTACTCACCCTGAAGAACGAGCTCGAAACGTCGGTAAGGACCCAACCGCCTTCGGCCTCACCATCGAGCCAACCAAGGGCTCCCTCATGCCCACCCTGCCCTCCCTGCCCGCCACCGCAATGATCCCGATGACGTGAGCGCGTCGGGGTTGGTCGACATGCTGTGCTGATCAGCGGTAGCTGTTGCTGGCCATGACGTTGTTGACGGCAGTGACCGCGTGGGGCCTTTTGGCAGCACGTCCCAGGTTCCGGGACCGTCAGGCGGGGCCGAAGACCGCGTCGAGATCTTTTCTGTCGCCGCGGAGATCGCCGGCGGCGATCGCCTGCTCGATCGTCAGCATTCCTGACGCGAGGCTAAGACGACCATGGGGTCTGCGCCAAGCACGGTTTCGGGTCGGCCATCGGAGTTGAGAGCGACATGGGTTCCCGTGTTGTCGACGCGCACCGTCAGGGTCGTGCCTTCGACTTCCACTCCGACCGTTACCGGAGACTCGGCTCGCTTTGCGGCCAAGAGCGACTCAAGTGCGACGACCAACCAGTGGGGTTGGAAGTTGTCGCCGCGCGGGCCGGAAACCATGAGGGGCGTGCTCCAGTTCACGAGCGCAGCGAGTGTGCTGCGAAGTTCGCTTCCCCACGGCGTGAGTGCGTAGGCGACGCCGTTGCTGCGCGTGTCGAGCTGGCGCTGCCTCGTCGCGCTGCGGCCAGGACACGTGGTGCACATCGAGGTGAAGAAGGTCGGCAGAATCCCAGTGGCGGAGGCTGACGCGTCCACGGCCGAGACAGCGCACAAGCCCGGACCGCGGCACGAACAAGACCAGAGAAGCCCGACTCAGCTACGTCTACCTGCACTCAGCGATCGACGGGTATTCACGCCTCGCCTACACAGAAGCACTAGACGACGAGAAGGCCGTTACCGCTGTCGAGTTCCTCGACCGCGCCCGGACAGGGTTCGCCGCGCACGCATCACCCACAGAGTGCGGATCGTCACCGACAACGGCGCCTGCTATCGAGCGGAGGCGTTCGCGGCTGCACTCGGAGGATGTCGGCATCAGCGAATCAAGCCCTACACGCCTCGTCAGAACGGCAAAATCGAGCGCTACAACCGGATCATCGCCGAGGAGTTCCTGTTCGCCCGCACCTAAACCTCAGAAGACCACGTCGCGCAGCGCTCGACGTCTGGAACATCCATTACAACTACCACCGGCCGCACAGTGCGGCTCAGGGTCAGCCGCCCGCGACGCTGTGCCAGTGGGCGTCAACAACGTCCTGGCCTCGTACAACCAGCGGGCGGGTGCCGGTGCGGCCGACCTGACCCGAGCCAACAACCGGCGGTCCCCCAAACCCACCCTGCCCGCCGCCGCAGTGCTCCCGATGATGTGAGCGCGTCGAGGATGGTTCGACCTGTTGTGCTGATCAACGCTAGCGGGCGGGCGCCGGTGCGGCCGGCCTGGAACCCGAGCCAACTCGTGGCTCCCCAAACCCAGCCTGCCCGCCACCGCAGTGCTCCGGATGACGTGATGGCTTCGGGGGTTAGTTGCGGCCTGCTGCGCTGATCGGGGGTAGCGGGTGGGTGCCGGTGTGGTCGACCTGGAAACGGAACCCGTGTGGGCTGGTCCATTCGATGGCACCTGTGGGCAGACGTCGGTTCTTCCAGCCGCCGAAGGTTTTTGCGCGGTGGTGGAGCCGGCCTTGCGGTATGAGGTTGTCGGTGCTGGTTTGCCCGGGTGGACCGGCACGGTCGTAGGGCACGATGTGGTCTTGGTCCATCCGGGTGGTGGCTTCGGCGCCGCTGAAGGGGAACATGTCCACAGGATGGCGCGACCGGACCCTCTCCCGGATCCGGTCCGGGATCTCATAGCCGTGAACGCTCACTTGGTCGTGCAGATCGATGACGGGTTTGACCACGATCTGGTCGTGGCCGAGCAGCTCGCTCAACTGGCTGAGGAGCAGCGGCCCGAGTTCCTCGACGCGCAGAACACCGTTGCCGGAGGCAAGTGCCTTGTCGGTGAGATGCACGTACAGCGTGTGCCGGTTAGCCCGACGCCCGTTACCCGCGCCGAGCCCGCTGCTGTAGGCATGTTGCTTGATCGCGGCGAGTCGCGCCGGGAGCGAACCGGCCAGCATCCGCCGCGTGAATCTGTCCTCAGCAACCTCAACGAGCGCCACGCCTGATTCAGGAGGAGCCGACGAGTCGGACGCGGCATCCCAGTCGTGTACGGCGTCCCAATCGGGCGCAGCATCCCGATCAGGAACGGCATCGCGGTTGGGCTCGGCCTCCCGGTCGTCCCGGCCGCCCCGGTCGTCCCGGCTGGCCCGGTTGTCCTGGCTGTCCCGGTCGTCCCGGTCGTACCGGTCGTACCGGTCGTACCGGCCATCAGGGTCTTCGGTACGAGCAGTATCCGCGAGGCCCGGCTCCGCGGTATCCGCGAGACCCGACCGCGAAGGGGCGTTCGCAAGACCCGAGTGTGTCGCGGTGTCCGAGTGTGTAGGGGTGGGCCCGCCGGTCGTGGCTCTGTTCGTCGCGTCGTTCGACCGTTGAGGTGGTCGGGCGAGGCCGTCACCAGATCGATGGCTGCGGGCGTGGGTGCTGGCGGGGGCGGGAGCGGCTGGGCGGTCACCAGCCGTGGCGTCCTGCGGGGTGACGTCTGGCAGGGTGCGGGCGAGGTAGCGGGCGACTTCGAGGAGCTGGTGGGCAGCGGCGGGGTCGGCGATCCAGCCGATGGCCTTCGCCCGTCGCGCGTCAAGGGAGTCGGGGTCGCCGAGGGTTTTCAAGGCCCGGGCAAGGTCGTCGATGGTGGCGTCGAAGCGGATCACGTCCCCGGCAGCCGCGCGCACCCAGAACCGTTTCGTGCCGTGCTGGTCCGACGGGCTGACGTATACGCCGCGTGCCTTGGCGGCTGCTTCGGCCTCGGCCTTGGCGAGGTCGGGGTCGGCCTCCCAGACCGCGGCCTTCACGATGGTCGCGAGCTTTGACGGGGTGACGGTGTTGACGATGCCGACGATGCGGCGGTCGACGATCGCGGCGGCCTCTAGGGACAGCGACAAGCACGCCCGGGCGACCGCACGGGCCCGCCAGGGTACGGCGTTCCCAGCCAGGACCGCGGCCCAGATCCTGGGAAGTCGGTGCCGCAGCGCCAACGCCTCGCCGATGAAGGATGCGGCGGCGCCGCTCGACATTCGCATCACCGCGCCGAACTCGATCGGGGCGAACTCAGCCACGCCTGGACACCCGTCGCCGCCGTACACCTTGATCCTCTCCGTTCCGGGCAACGGCTGACCGTCCTCACCGCCGTACACCACCGCGTTGCGGTCGGCATACGCGAGCGCGGCTTCGAGCTTCCGGACCGCGGCGCGTTCCTCGATCAGGTCGAACTCCGACGCCGCGACCAACAGTGCCGCGGTGTCGAGTTCAGCCAGATCGCCTTCGAACATGCAACCGAGCATATGTTCGATTGGATGCCGACGCAAACCGCGTTAGTCACCCAAACCCCTTATCCACAAAGGGAAAACTCACATCCCACAGATCCGCGAACACGATATGCACCAGGATCGGGATGTCTCGGGGAGACAGCGCTCGGCGTGGGAGCTCGGCGGCGCCCGTTGCCGACACCGTGGTCGCGGGCCTGGAGAGTGTGCGACGGACAGCTGAATCGGCCGTAGACGTACAGCGATGTGGGTTCTCGCGATCGGGAGCGCGGACCCAGACCGGCTCCTCCGCGATCCCGGCGGCGAGCTCGGCCGTCTGGGTCGCCAAGGTGCTGGGTTCCCACTCCGCCTCGCTCTTTGACTACGCGAGTACGGCCTCGCCTGCAGGCTGGGTATTCGTTGCCGGCAGATGTCCGACGATCAGGACGCGGACCTCGGCCACGACGGCGAAGTCGCCGGACAGGGTGAAGCAGCGGACGCCAACCTCAGACCGCGTCCGTGCGCCGCTGATCGGTCGCGCGGACGTGCGCACGCGGCTGCCGGGGCGCTGTCCGACCAGGTGGCCTCGGCGTGAGGACAGCCCTCCGGGACCGTACGTCGAGGAGGGGTTGACGATGTTGACCGGCGGGAGGCAGTGGCCGTTAACGGTGGCCTCGGCGGAGGACGCTGCGCACGCGGGCGCCGATGTAGTCAGTTCAGGTGGATGGGATCAGGCGGACTGGGCCGAGGAGGCCGTAGTTCTGGCGGTTGCCCGTGTAGACGTAGGGCTGTTCCGCGCGAAGGCGGTTGAAGAGAGTCGTGGCGACCTCTACTTGGATGGTGTTGCGGCCGCGGCGTAGGTGGGCGGAGAGGTCGAGGATCGGGTTGAGGAGGTTGACCGGCGGTAGGCGGTGGCCGTTGACGGTGACTTGGGCGGTGTCGAAGACCTCACCGAGGTCGAGGAAGGCGTTGGTTGTGTCGAGGTCGACTGTGGTGGTGTAGCGGCCTATCCCGGACACGTCCTCCAGCCCTGGAATCGCCGACCAGGGCGCCAGCGCGTCGAGCGAGACGCGGTGGCGATGGATGACGGTCTCGGTCGGCGCGGGCCCGGGCAGGTAGGACTCGACCTCGAGGTGCCAGGCGTCGAGAACAATCGGGGACCCTGCCGCGCCGGATGTAGCGGTAGACGCGGGCGGGATGGAGCGGGCCGGGTGGAAGGCGATGATCGTGGCCTCGCCTGGGTTCAGGGCGATGCGAAGCGTCACCCGGTCGCCGTCCTCGGCGTACTGCTCCAGCGGCGAGATCGTGCCGGTCCAGGGATCGAGGCGGAACGGTACGGCGTTGGGATGGGAGCGGGTGAAGGTGACGGCGTGGTCGATCCTCGTCACCGGAGGTCTCACCGTCTCGGCGTGCTTGCCGTTGACCAGGTAGTAGTAGTCGACGTCGTGCTCGACCCGGTGATGATTGAGCAGCGTCGATGTCGGGTGCGACACGTCAGGGGTGACGCCAAGCTCGGCCAGCGCGGCCGGCACCTGCGTCAACTCGGCGACCACACGTACGGCAGGCAGCGCAAACAACTCACCCAGCACTTCCCGCAGTACGGCGTTATCCCCGACGCCGGGCACAGTCGCCGCAGACCATCCGCTGCCGAGAAACACGATCGGCAACCCGCCGCGGGCGAATGACAGCAACCTCCGCGCGGTCTCCGCCGGCAGCGTCGCCTCGTTTCCCGCGAACCGGTCGCCTTCAACGAACAACACCTTGTACGCCGGCCCGTCCGGTGCGAGCCGCCCGTCGCGAACCACTGCGCGATCCAGTTCCAGCACCGGCGCCGACACCATTTGATGCGTCCACCCGGCTGGCACACCACTCGCGGTGAACCACCCGACCCCGATCCCGGTCTTCGTGTAGCCCTTCTGCCGGAACGCCGCGACGTCGATCCGCGACGTACCGGTCTGCAACACCTGGTGGATCCGGCCCAGATACCCGGTCACCGCCGGCACATGCCGCCACGTCGGTTGCCGCGGACCCCACGATTCCGAGTACCCCTGCCGCCCGTCGTACGGCGTGAACGCGGCGAACCCGGGCCAGTCGACGCCAGGCGCCGTGGCATACGAGAATCCGTGCAGCACGGTCTGGTTCAGCCCGGCCGCATACGCCCCACCCATCGTGAGCAGCAACTTCTTCCACGTCGTCCCATAGGCGCCGCCTTGATACGCACCGGCCTCACACGACAGCACCTTCCGGCCGCCGAGATCACGCCCGCCGGCCAGTGCCCTGTAGTCGTCGAGGTTCCGGAACCCGAGCGACTCACCCTCCGGAACATCGACGATCGCGGCCGCCGCGATGGAGTCGGTCTCCAACCCGTACGGCTGACAGCGAAACTCCAGCCCGAGCGAGTGCGCCCACTTCGTCAGCGCGGAGAAGTGATGCTCGGCAAAGAGATCCGAGACCGTCAACCAGTAGTCGTGCCGCACATGCCGGGTGATCCCAGCCTCGCTCTGGAACACCTGGTTCTCGTCGTTGCGGACGAGCGCCGGCAGGAACGCCCACACCTCGTATCCACGCCGCTTCAAGAACTCGGCAGGCAGCGCGGGCGTCCAGTTCAGACCACTTGTCTCCAATTCGATGGAGTCCTCGAACAGCGAACCGCCCGACTTCCGCAGCAGCCGCCGCGTCGTCGGCGTGAGCAGGTGCCGCTCCCAGTAGTCGATCACCGCCTGCGTACCGGCGGCCGAGAAATGATCGACGACGTACGACTCGGGTGAGGTGTGCGGCCCGGACTCCGGTTGTTGCCCACTTCCCCTTTCCCAGAAGGCGAACAGCAACCAGGTTCCATCAGCAGGCGCGGTCCAGCTGACAACCCCATCGGCGGCAGCGACCTCGACGTACGAGTCGATGTCGAAGCCGAGGATGCGCCCGTTCGACGAGGTGTACGCCGGGTTGAGCCGCCACGCCGCCACTTTGAGCAGCTGCGGTACGGCGTCACTCGGATACACCGGCTCCGGCGGCGGACCGATGTACGTGCCTCCAGCAACGATCTGGACGACGCCGTACTGCAACTCCTTGACCGCGGCCTCGTCGTTCGGCGTGATCGTCGGTACGGCGGCCGGCCAGGACGGACCGATGGTCAGGTCGATCGCGAGGCCACGCCGGCCGGCCTGGTCGAGCGCGGCCTCGACCCCGGCGACCGAAGCCGCCGAGCCCCAGCCGTGGCCAACCGGATCAAGCACCGACTTGTCGTCGATCGAGTGGTGCACGGCGGCGATTTCCGCGCCACCGAAGCCGGCATCCGCCAACTGATCGACCTCGCGGCGGATCTCCGCGGGATCGACGAGCCCGTCCGGCCACCACCACCGCACCTTAGGCCGCACCGCCGCGCCCGGCCGCGCAAACCATCGCACCCACTCCCCCGGCACCCGGTCCCCAGCGACCCCGCCGGCACCAGCAGAGGCACCAGCCGCCGGCAATCCCAGCCCAGGCCCAGCCACCACAGCGGCCCCCGCAGCGGTCGCCGTGACAAGGAAGCTCCGCCTGCCGATCCGGTCATTCATGAATAAAAATTCTTGACCAGAGACCGCCGCACCGCCACCCAGGAGCCCGGTTCCGGCCAATGCCAAGGTCTTGACATGTTTGCGCAACTTGCCGCAAAGTTGCCGAAACCTTGGAAACCACCCGGGAGCCGATCGTGAACCCCACCCTGACCGACGTGGCGCAGCGCGCCGGAGTGTCGTTGTCGACCGCGTCACGCGCCTTCAGCGACCCGGACCGGATCGGCCGCGACACCCTGCGCCGGATCATCACCGCCGCGGAGGAGATCGGGTACGTCGCCTCGGCCGGCCGCCGATCCCGGTCCGCGAGCCTGCCGACCAGGTCGGCCACGGTGGCGGTGATCGTGCCGGACATCGGCAACCCGGTGTTCGCCAGCTTCGTCAAGGCGGCCCAGGCGCACGGTTGGAACCGGCGCCAGACCATCGTGCTGACCGACACCGACGGCAGCCCGGACCGCGAGCGCGAGATCCTCGGCGAGCTGCACGAGCGGGTGGACGGATTCATCGTCTGCTCGCCCCGGCTGCCCGCCCACGACATCGTCGAGCTGTGCGGGGACGCACCGCTGGTGCTGGTCAACCGCACCTCGGACGAGGCGAACAGCGTCGTACCCGATGCGGCCGACGGCCTACGGCAGACGTTGGAGTACTTGCGCGTCCTCGGTCATGAGCACGTCGCCTACGCCCAGGGTTCGCCGCTGTCCTGGTCGAACCAGAGCCGGGTCGAGGCCCTCCAGCGCCTCGCGGACGAAGCGGACATCGAGGTCGAGCTGATGGGCTGGCAGGCCGAGACGGTCGCCGGCGGTCAGGCCGCGGCCGCCAGCGTGATCGCCTCCGGGGCCACCGCCGTGATCGCACACAACGACTTGATGGCGCTGGGCATCATCTCCGGCGCCGCGAACCTCGGAGTGGAAGTGCCGAGCGACCTCAGCGTCGTCGGCATCGACGACACTCCGCTGGCGGAGGTCGGCCGGCCGACGCTGACAAGCATCCAGGTGCCGATGTCGCGGGCCGGAGTGATGAGCGTCGACATGCTGCACCAGAAGCTGACCGCCGATCCCACCGAGCCGTCATCGGCCCCGCGAGCGGTCACCCTGCCCACGCAACTTGTGGTCCGCCAGAGCACCGGCCCGGTCTCCGGCTGGACGCCGGCCCGTCGCGGACGGCAGGACGTATGAGAGTCGTCATCACCGACCCGAACCTGCTGCCCCTGCGCTCCGAGCTGGAGTCGCTCCTGCCCGCGGGCACCGACACTGCCTGGGCAACAGCGGACACGCTCCTCGAAGCTCTCCACAACGCCGATGTGCTCGTCGGCCCGGCGTTCACCCAAGAGATGGCGGACGCCGCGCCCAAGCTCCGGCTGGTCCACGTCGCGGGCGCCGGCACCGATCGGATAGACCCGAAAGCACTCGGCGGCACCATCCTCGCGAACACCTACCACCACGAGGACGCGATCGCCGAGTACATCGTCTGGGCCTTGATCGCACTCCGCCGCGAGCTCCCGCAAGCCGATGCCGCATTGCGCCGAGAGCACTGGCGCTCGCCCGTGTACGACGCCGCACTCCCCCAGCCGCACACGCTGGCCAGCGCGTCCATCGGCTTCGTCGGCCTCGGTCACATCGGCCAGGCGGCTTGGCGCGTCCTGCGAGCCTTCGGCGCCCAAGGTCAAGCAGTGACGGGGTCAGGCCATGCCGAGGCCGAGGGCCTCAACTGGGCTGGAGACACCTCGCAACTCCCACGCCTGCTGGACGAATCCGACGCACTCGTCGTCTCCGCACCGCTGACCGACTCCACTCGCGGCCTCATCGGCGCCGCGGAGCTCCAACGTCTCGGCCCGAACGGCGTGCTCGTCAACGTTGCCCGCGGACCACTCGTGCAGGAGCAGGCCCTGTACGACGCCCTCCGCGCCAGGACCATCCGCGGTGCGGCCCTGGACGTCTGGTACTCGTACCCGGGCCCCGACGGCCGCGGCAGACCCGCCGAGGCACCCTTCGGCGAGCTCGGCAACGTCTTGCTGACTCCGCACGTGTCCGGGATCACCCGGCAGACCTTCCTCGGCCGCGTCCAGGACATCGCGGCCAATCTCAAGGCTCTTGCCGAGGGCAACGAGCTGCGCAACGTCGTACAACTCTGAAGGCAGTCATATGACCGATCGCATCGTCGCCGCCGAGGTCATCGTCACCAGCCCCGGCCGCAACTACGTCACGCTCAAGCTCCAGACCGCCGACGGTCTCGTCGGGTACGGCGACGCCACCGTCAACGGCCGTGAGCTCGCCGTCGCGTCGTACCTGCGCGATCACCTCAGCCCGTTGCTGATCGACATCGACCCGGCGCGGATCGAGGACACCTGGCAGTACCTGTACCGCGGGGCGTACTGGCGGCGTGGACCGATCACGATGGCCGCCATCAGCGCCGTCGACCTTGCCCTTTGGGACATCAAGGGCAAGACAGCCGGCCTGCCGGTGTACCAACTGCTCGGCGGTGCGGTGCGCGATCGCGTCCTCGCCTACACGCACGCATCGGCCTGGGAGCTCCCCGAACTGCTCGACACCGTCGACGCCCGGCGCCAGGACGGATTCCGTGCCGTACGAGCGCAGTCCGGCGTACCGGGCCTGGAGACGGTGTACGGCGTTCATCGCGACGCGCATGGTTATGAGCCGGCGGCCCGTGGTGCCGCTCCGGTCGTCGAGTCGTGGGACACGGACGCCTACCTGCGGCACGCCCCGTCCGTGCTGACGGCGGTCCGCGAGCACGTCGGTTCAGAGCTCGCGTTGTTGCACGACGCCCACCACCGGCTGACACCGCAGCAGGCAGCCCGGCTCGGAAAGGAGCTCGAGCCTGCGAACCTGTTCTGGCTCGAGGACGTCACTCCGGCGGAGAACCAGGAAGCCTTGCGCCTGGTCCGTCAGCACACCACCACCCCGCTGGCCATCGGCGAGGTCTTCAACACCATCTACGACTGCAAGGACCTGATCACCGAGCAGTTGATCGACTTCATCCGCGTCGCGGCCGCGCACGCGGGCGGCATCAGCCACCTGCGCAAGATCTTCGCGCTGGCCGACGTCTACCAGGTCCGGGCCGCGCCGCATGGACCGTCAGATGTCTCACCGGTCTCGTTCGGCGCGAGCGTCCACCTCGGCCTGTCGACGCACAACTTCGCGATCCAGGAGTACATGGGCTACGACCCGCTGACGCATGAGGTGTTCCCGCACTCGTGGTCCTTCACCGATGGCTACCTCCACCCGGGTGACGCACCGGGGCTGGGCGTCGAGGTCGACGAAGAGCTCGCCGCGAGATTCCCCTACGAACCTGCCTACCTCCCCGTTGCGCGCAGTCTCGACGGCGCCGTGACCGACTGGTGAACGACGTGTCCGCGATCCTGAACCGCCGGTCGGTTCCCCAACACTTGCTCACCCTCGACCACAGGCCGTCCAGCACCGGCATCGTCCACCTCGGTCTCGGGAACTTTCACCGCGCGCACCAAGCGGTCTACACGGCACAGGCCGGTGACTGGGGCATCCTCGGCGTCGCCAGCCGCTCGGCGACCGTCGCCGACGCGCTCAACGCACAAGACGGTCTCTACTCCGTGCTGGAGCTGTCACCCGAGGGTTCGTCCGTCACCGTTCCCGGCGTGCACACCGGCGCCATCGTCGCCGCGCATGATCCGGCCGCCGTGGTCGCCGCGATCGCAGCCGAGGACACCCGCATCGTGTCCCTCACGGTGACTGAACACGGATACTGCATGGACCCGAGCAGCCACCGGCTCGCTCTCGACCACCCCGGCATCGTCGCCGACTTGAACAGCCCGGCACCGGTCACCGTCATCGGTCAGGTCTCCCGCGCACTGGAGCTACGCGCCACCACGCACGGCCGCCCGCTCACCGTGCTGAACTGCGACAACATGCAGTCCAACGGGACGCAGACGCGTGCCCTGATCCTCGAGTTCCTCCGGGCCGCAAACAGCCCGGCCGCCGACTGGGTGGCCGATCAGATCACGTTCCCGAACTCGATGGTCGACCGCATCGTGCCCGCGACCACCGACGCCTACCGCGCGGCGGCGTACGAACTGCTCGGGGTCGACGACCGCATCACGGTGCCGGCCGAGCCGTTCACGATGTGGGTGATGGAGGATCGCTTCGCCGCCGGGCGGCCGGCGTGGGAGCGGGCCGGCGCGGTCTTCACCGACGACGTCGAGGCGTACGAGCTGATCAAGCTGCGGTTGCTCAACGGCACCCACTCGCTGATCGCGTACCTCGGCGCACTGGACGGCCGCGCCACCATCCCCGAGGCGCGTGCCCAGGACTTCATCGAGTACGCCGCAGGCGCCGTGCTGCAGGACGAATACCTGCCGAGCATCACCCTTCCCAATGGCTTCGATGTCGAGGCGTACGTCGAGTCGCTGTTCCAGCGCTGGTCGAACGACGCACTCGGCCATCGCACGCAGCAGGTCGGCACCGACGGCTCCGTCAAGCTTCCGCAACGTGTCCCGCTGCCGGCCCTGCGGCTGCTGGACCAAGGCGTCATGCCGGAACACCTCGCCCTGACGGTCGCCGCCTGGCTGTGTTGCGTCGTACCGATGCCAGGCTTCGATCCCGGCCCGCACGCCCACGCCATGGTCGACCCGGCCCGCGACCGTCTCGGCGCGCTGGCGGACGGGAAACCCCAGGAACTGGTCCGGAAGGCCTGCGCGCAGGTCTTTCCCACTCAGCTTGCCCAGAGCAACGAGTTTGTCCAGCGCGTCGCCGAGTACGTCGCCGTCATCCGCACCGACGGCGTCCGAGCAGCTGCCCGCCAGGCCGCACGCTCCCGCACCCCTCACCAGCCGCCGGCGCCGCCCGCGGCCTGACGTCCCCAGAGGATCCGCCATGGAATCAGCCCCAGCACCGGAAACGAAAGAGCCACCCCGCCAGGAAGTCCGCCGCGCAGCCCTCGCCGGACTGATCGGCACCGCCCTCGAGCAGTACGACTTCGTCATCTACGGCACCGCCTCGGCGCTGGTCTTCAGCCGACTGTTCTTCCCGAACATCTCGCCGACGGCCGGTCTGCTGGCCAGCTTCAGCGCCTACGCGGTCGGCTTCTGTGCCCGGCCGCTCGGCGGTTTCTTCTTCTCGCGGTACGGCGATCGCCTCGGGCGCAAGTGGATCCTGGTGGCCACCTTGACCCTGATGGGCATCTCGACCATGGCGATCGGCGTGTTGCCGACGTACGAGACCGTCGGTGTCTGGGCGCCGATCCTGCTGGTGCTCAGCCGGTTCCTGCAGGGGTTCGGCGCCGGTGCCGAGCAGTCCGGAGGGGCCACGCTGCTGACCGAGACCGCGGCCGTGGGTCGCCGCGGCCGGTTGGCGGCGCTGATCATGACCGGTGCCGCGGCCGGCACCGCACTGGGCGCCGGCGCGTGGGCGCTGGTCCAGCTCCTGCCCGACGAGCAACTGCTGTCCTGGGGCTGGCGACTGGTGTTCCTGAGCAGTGCGTTCGTCACGGTGGCGGCGTACATCCTGCGGCGGAAGCTGAAGGAGACGCCGGTGTTCACCGAGATCAAGGCCGAGCGGACGGCGGCCGCGGCGCCGGTGCGGGAGGTGTTCCGCAACGGCAAGAAGGCGGTCGCCCTGGTGACGCTGATGACGGTCGGGCTGAGTGTGCAGTCGTACACCTACCAGGTGTTCATGGCCTCCTACCTCAAGGGCACGGTGAAGCTCGACGCCCAGACGGTGCCGGAGATCCTGCTGGTCGGTGCGATCTTCGGCGGCCTCGGCGCGATCGTGCTCGGGTACCTGTCCGACCTGTTCGGCCGGCGCACCGTGTTCCTCGGTATCGCCGGACTGCTCCTGGTCCTGCCGTTCCCGACTTTCGTTGCCCTGAGCACCGGAAACCTCGCGCTCATCTACCTGGCGATGATCATCGGCTTCGTGTTCGCCTGCCAGGGCGGGGTGGCGGTGACGATGAGCTACTTCCCCGAGCTGTTCGGCAGCCGCTACCGGTACGCCGGTGTCACCCTCGGCCGGGAGTTCGCCGCCGTCCTGGGCGGTGGGTTCGCACCGCTCATCGCGGTCGCGCTGATGGGAGCCTTCGACTCGTGGGTGCCGGTCGCCGCCTACATGACGCTCGCGATGGCGGTGACGTTCGCCGCCGGACTGCTGGCGCCGGAGACCAAGGACCGGGACCTGCTGCTGCCCGAGAACGCTACCGACCGCACACTGGCACCAACCGCCGCCTGACCGTTTCACCGCGAGGAGAGCCATGAAGGCCATCGTCATCCAGGGCAAGCTCGAGCTGGTCGAGACCGAGCTCCCCACCCCGGCCCCGCGGCCGGACCAGGTGCGCCTCCGGATGGCGTACGGCGGCATCTGTGGCTCCGACCTGCACTACTACAACGAGGGCGCGAACGGGGAGTTCGTCGTCCGCGAACCGCTCGTCCCCGGGCACGAGCTCTCCGGCACGGTCGATCTCGACCCCTCCGGTGAGCTCGCGCCCGGGACACCGGTGACCATCCACCCCGCCACGTTCGGTACGTCCGAGCCGGGGATCGAGGACCGCCCGCACCTGTGGCCCAACGGCGCCTACCTCGGCAGCGCATCGACCTGGCCGCACACCCAGGGCGGCATGAGCGAGTTCCTTGTCGTCGGCAAGAGCATGCTTCGGATCCTGCCCACGACCTTGCCGCTCCGCCGCGCTGCCCTGGCCGAGCCCCTCGCCGTCGCCTTGCACGGCATCGCCATCGCCGGTGGTGTCGAAGGCAAGCGGGTGCTGGTCTCCGGCTCCGGTGCCATCGGGCTGCTGACCGCCGCGGCCGCGCTGTCTCTCGGGGCGACCGAAGTGGTGACGACCGATGTCCTTCCCGGTCCGCTCCGGCGGGCCCGGGAGCTCGGCGTCCACGACACGATCCAGGTCGGCGCGCAGAACATCCCGTCCGCCCACTTCGACGTCGTACTGGAATGCACCGGCCTCCCGGTCGCCATCACCGGTGCGCTCGACGCGACCCGGCGCGCGGGCATCGTCGTACTCGTCGGCATCCCGCTCAACGAGGCCAGGCCGGTCAACCTCTCACCGCTGGTGTCCCGCGAGCTCCAGCTCCGCGGCACGATGCGCTTCAACGACGAGATCGACCAAGCCGTCGAACTGCTGGACACCAACCCTCAACTCGACCGCGTCATCACCCACGAGTTCCCCGCCCCGCAGGCCGTCGAGGCCTTCACGGTGGCCAAGGACTCCGACGCCTCCGGCAAGGTACTCGTCTCGCTCTGGTGACCTTCCCGCCACCATCCCGATCCTCTCCTCCGAACCGAACCAGCGGGGTCACGGCCGCGGCGAACAGCACGCAAGAGACGACAGCCACGACGGTACCGCCGCCGGCGGGTGCCACGAGACCGGACCAGATCCCCGCCAACGCGGCGCCGCCGATCTTGATGCTGCTGCTGAGGACAAGCACCTGCGCATGGCCGTTCGCGGGCGCATGCAGGCGGCAGACAGCCAGCACCGTCGGAAGGTACACGCCATTCGCGAGTCCTAGTACGGCGAACCCGATGAGCGCGACGCCGTACGAAGCCGCGGTCGCCGCGATGCCGACCGCGGCCGCCATGACAGCCAAGCTGCCCGCGGCCCACCGCAGGGGCTGACGAGCGGCCGGCCGAGTCGCGCTGATGAGCGAACCGACCAGACTCGTGACGCCGTAGATGGCGATGAGCAGTCCGCCGCTACCTGGCTGTTCGCCGAGTTCGGCACTGAGGAGTGGAGCCGCAACCGGCAGTGCGCCGAGACCCAGACCGGTCAGCCCCACGGCGACGAGTGTGTTGCGGAGCGGTCGGGTATCGACGGCGTGAGTCAGGCTGTCCCAGATCCCGGCAGGGCGCTCGGGAGCCTCGGGCTCCGGCGGCAGCGTCAGCACGAGACCTGCCGCAGCCATCGCACCCACTGCCATCAGGAGTACGGCGGCAACCGGGCCGACCATCAAGTTGGTGACTGCGGCAAGGCCCGGACCCATAGCCGTCGCGATGCCCCAGGTCGCGCTGTCGAAGGCTCTCGGCCTTGCTGTCTCACCGCCAGGAAGCCTGCTGGTCAGTCCACCCGCAAGCATCGGTCCAGCGCAACCGGCCAGCAGGACGAGCGACACGGTGACCACCGCCGGCGCACGGTCCATGACCACAGCCGCGGCGGCGACCGATGCGCCGTACAGGACGAACGACCCGGCGAGGACGTATCTGGAGTCCGTCCACGACAGCAGGCGACTGAGCCACGGCCCGAGGAGGTGCGGAGCGACCAGCGCGGCCACCAGTGCTCCCGCCACGCCCGGCCGAACAGACAGGGCGAGCAGCGCGAGACCGACCGAGGCGCCGTCGTTCACCGCCCGGATCACCACCGCCGCGCTGAGGTAGCGAGCCAGCTCTGATGCAACCGTCTGCTTGTTTGCTTGCATCATATCTGGCCGGTGCCCGCTATGATGCGAACAAAACATCTTTCGATGGATTCAGAGGATGGAACAGACCGCGGACTTCATCGCCGGCGCCTGGTGCCTCGACTTCGCCAACACGGTCGAGCCCCGGTACGAGCCGGCGCCGGCGAGTGATTACGTGCCCGGCTACCGAGCGCTGGTCGACTGGTCGGTCAGGGCCGGCCTCGTGTCGCCGGCCGGTGCGCGCCCGCTCAGGCGGCAGGCGGACACTCGCGCGACGGCGGCTGCGCACGACCGGGCGATCGTGTTGCGCGAGGCGACGTACCGCGTGTTTCATGCGATCGCGACCGGGGCGAAGCCGGCCGGCGCTGACCTGACCACGCTTCGCAACGCCTATGTCCAGGCGATCGCCGACGCCGTTCCGGTCTGGGAGGACCAGCTGCGCTGGACGTGGAAGGCCGACAACCTCGACCGGCTCCACCACCAGCTCGCGGAGGACGCCGTACGCCTGCTGGATTCGCCGCGTGTCGACCGGGTGAAGGTCTGCCGCCCGACCTGCGGCTGGCTCTTCCTCGACCTGACCCGCAACGCGTCCCGCCGGTGGTGCGCCACCAGCACCTGTGGCATCCGCGAGAAGATCCGCCGCCAATCCATCCGCCGAGCCAGTCAACGCACTCACTGACGGTTAAGGTGAGCGGGTGCGGTACGACGAGTTTCTGCGGCGGTACAAGGCGGCGTACGGCGAGTGGCAGCTCGGCGCGGGCGACGAGCGGGAGGCACTGCCGGCGCTGAGCCGGATGGTGCCGGAAATCGACGAGGAAGACGGGCAGCGGACAGCGCGGTTCCTGATCGGGCGTTGGGAGGCCGAGGTCTCGCCCGCTGCGCAGGAGCGGGTGGCGCGGGCCCTGCGGCGCGCGGCGGAGGCCGAGGTGGAAGAAGGCACCGCTGAGGAGCGGATCGCTCGCCTCGAGACCGCGATGCGCGACGTCACCGCGATCGCCCGCGAGACTGACGACGAGTTCGAGCAGCACGCCATCCTCGCGCTCAACGAGCCACTGGCCAGCCTCGCCGACACCTGGCGCCCGGACACCACCCACTGAACATGCCGCTGCCTCCCCCGGCCAGCTTCGACGAGCTCATGAGCGTGCAACATGTTGCCGCAGTCAACGTCAGCGGCGCCGACCACTCGTGCTGGAACGGCCTGATCGGCACCACCCCCGACCTCGCCGACGACGGAATGGTGGTGCTCGGTGAAGTCACCTGGGACAACGCCATCCACTACCACGAGAAGCTGGTGAAGCAGCCGCTCCAGGAGATGTTCGACCACGCCGGCGAGGAGCAGGACGACAGGACGCTGCTGCGCTACCGGCACGCCATCGGCATCGTCTTTCACGAGAACACGCACCTGCTCGCCGCGGCCGGCACCGATCGCAAGAGCAGCCAGTCCATCTATCAGGTGTCGCCCGCGATCAAGGCGATCGACGAGGGCGTGCGGGAGGCCTTCAGTCACAGCAACCTCGACCCCTACATCGACGAACTGCAACTCGAACAGGTGGCGCCCCGGATCAAAGACGTGGTCTGCCCCAGCAAGTACCCCCGGTTCACGCCGGCCACCGTGGCGCTGGCCCACCAGCTCGGCCGGCGCTCTGGACTCGGCAGCAACGAAGCCCTCCGGCGGCTCGCCATCGTCACGCCCTCCGCGCTCTGGCCGGCGGCCGCGCACCTGCTGTTCGAGGCCAACGGGCTCCACCGCGTGGTGCCCGATCGCGCGGCTCTCGTGGCCAGGTCGGAGATCGAGGCCGCGATGAAGCGGCAGTTCGCCCGGCTGGCCGACGTCGGCGACGGCCTGTTGCTCACCACCCGGGCCAAGTCCGTGATGGTCGGCAACGACGCCTTCGCCGCCGGCCAGCGAGTCACCGACCGCCTCCGGCGGCAGTACGGCGACGTGCCCGTGCTGGACGGCGTCGTACCGCTGCACTCCGCCCACAAGCTTGCCTCCGGCAACCGCGGTGAACGGGACACCTCGGCGCCCACCGACCGCGGCCGGACCCCGGAGGCCGGCCGGTGACGTTCCGTCCCACTACGTACGACGAGCTGCTGGACGTGTGGAATCCAGGAGTTGGGGTACCGCCGGATAGGTAGAGCAAGCAACCATCGACAGAACGGGGAAGGACGATGGGAATGTTCGACAACCTGAAGAACAAGGCGACCGACGCCGTTGACGAGCACGGCGACAAGGTGAGCGAGGGCGCGGACAAGGCCGGCGAGTTCGCCAACGAGAAGACCGGCGGAGAGCATGGCGACAAGATCGACCAGGGCACCGACTTCGCCAAGGACCGTCTGGACAACCTCGACGGTCAGGACGACGACATCCAGTAACCGACCCGAGCCTGACGAACACTGAGCTCGGACGCTGAGCGGCCGCCGGCATCATGCCCGCGGCCGCTCGCTCGTCTTCTGCCAACATCATGCCGGCGACCTCGATGACGGACGGCAGGGCGAATTCCGGCTGACCGTCGAAACTATCGGAATTCGGCGCGACCCTTCACAGCGGACAAGCACGGCTGAGGGACTGAGAGGAACGGCATCAGCCGAGGTCGTTGCTGAAGTCGGCCGTGCTCCAGTGGGTCGGCTTCATGACATAGACCAGGTCGGTGTCCGCCGCACCGGCCTCCTCCCAGGCCTTGGCGTAGGACCGGCCGCCTTCTTCGCCTAGGTAGCGGACGGCGAGTGGGAGCAGGTCCTTCTCGGTGTCGGGACGCCGTACGTCGGACAGTGGGCCCTCGACGGTCACATAGCGATACGGGATCGCCTCGGACTGGACGACGAGGACGAAACGCTGTGCGGTCTCGAGGGCCACTCCCTTGCGGGACTTCGCGTTCATGATGATCGTGACACCGGTCTCGGGGCTGTAGTCGTACCACACGGGCGCGCTGATCGGTGCCCGGTCGGGCCGGTCCGACGCGACACTGAGGACGCCGATCCGGACGTCGGACAGAAACGCCTCGCGCTCGGCGACGGTCAGGCGGTCTGGCATAGGAGGTCCCTTCATGGTGGTTCAGTTCTAGGTCAGTGACCAATAATAGGTCATTGACCTAGAACGGTAGACTGCCAGTCCATGAGCACCTCGCTGAGTAACCGCGGCCAGGTCCGGCGCGATGCGTTGCTGGCGACGGCGCGAGAGGTGCTGGTCGAGGACGGGTTCGACCAGTTCGTACTGCGCCGGGTCGCGGCCAAGGCAGAGATGAAGCTGGGGAACCTGCAGTACTACTTCACCACCCGCGACGATCTGCTCGAGGCGGTCATCCGGGCCGAGTTCGACCGCGACCTCGAGGCCGTGCGGCTGGCGACGACCGTCGAGTCGGCCGACGGCCTGAAGACGGCCGCTCGCGCACTCGTGCGGAACTGGACGACCGGTGCGGGCAGCGTCTTCGGAACGATGTCGCTGCTGGCCTACCACCACGAGCGGTTCCGCGAGCTCAACCGCGAGATCTATGAGACCTTCTACCGCGAGCTCGGTGTCCTGGTCCGCCGGGTGTCCCCCGGGTTGCGAGAGGCGGAGATCGCCGCCCGGGCACGGCTGATCACGTCCGTCCTGGACGGCGTCGCCCTCCAGATCCACGCCGGCGCCACCGGCCGCCGCGAGCTCACCAACCGCGCGGCCGATCTCGTGGTGACGATCGCCGTCGGGTGACGGCCACAGGTTAGGCTACTGGTCGAGTACCGATCGACACTTTCGCGGAAGGGGGCAACCGTGTCCTTGCCGGTGAGCCCTCTGGACGACAGCGACCGGCTCGTCCTCAGCGACCGGGTGTACGACGCGATCATCGACCTGCTGATCAGTGGCCGGGTCGAGCCTGGTCAGGCGCTCCGGATCGAGCATCTCGCCACCTTGCTGAACGTGTCCCCCACACCGGTCCGGGAGGCGTTGGCCAAGATCGAGGCCACCGGCCTGGTCACCCGCGTCGCACAGAAGGGCTACCGGGTGGCCCCACTGCTGGCGGAGGCCCAGATGTCGGAGCTCATCGACGCTCGGGAGCTGCTGGAGCTCGGGGCGATGGAGTTGATCTCCGGTGAACTGGACGGCTTGGTCGGCCAACTCGAGGCAGCGCAAGCCAAGCACGAGGCGGCGGCGCAGCGCCTCGCCGAGTTGCCGGCCGGTGATCCGTCGGTGATGGTCCGCCAACGGGAGTACTTCGAGGCCGACTGGTCCTTCCACCTGGCGATCCTCCACCAGTCGGGCAACCGGTACGTCGTACAGATGGCCGAGGCACTGGGCGGCCATCTGCACCGGCGGCGCCAGGGGGTCGTGGTCGGCGTGAACGACTCACAGTTCGCGGTCCGTGAGCACGCCGCGATCCTGGCCGCCTTCCAGCAGGGCGATCTGCCGGGTGCCATCGCGGCCATGCGTGCCCACATGGACCAGATCCGCCGGCGGTCCCTGAAAGACCTGGCCGCACAGCCGCGCTGACTCCCTTCTGTCATGTGACTCAGGTCACATCCACCTCGCTCTAGACCTCAAAATCTATTTTATATAGATTTTCGCACCACGGTGAGCCCGTCACCCCCGCGCAACGCTCCCGTAACGCGCACCCCCTCCGCTGCCCGACGCCCCCGGGCTCCGACGAATCGAGGTCCGACCATGCCATCCCCCCTCAATGGCACCGCCCCACTCGCCGGCAGCGCCGCAGAGGCGACGCTGGGATCGATCATGCGCAAGGTGCAGTGGCGCCTGGTGCCGATCCTGCTGCTGATGTACACGCTGGCGTTCCTGGACCGGGTCAACATCGGCTTCGCCAAGACCGAGTACATGGCCGACACCGGCCTGACCGAGGCGGCGTACGCCCTCGGGGCCGGCATCTTCTTCGTCGCGTACGCCTTCTTCGAGGTGCCGTCGAACCTGCTGCTGCACAAGGTCGGCGCCAAGTTCTGGCTGGCCCGGATCATGGTGACCTGGGGTGTCATCTCCGCGCTGATGGCGTTCGCTCACAACGAGTGGATCTTCTACGGCGTACGCGTACTGCTCGGGGTCGCGGAGGCCGGCCTGTTCCCGGGTGTCATCCTCTACATCACCTACTGGGCTGTGGCCGAGTACCGCTCCCGGTTCACCGGGTTGTTCATGATGGGCATCCCCCTGGCGTACGTTCTCGGCGGACCGGTGTCCGGCGCCTTCCTCGACATGCACGGCGTGCTCGGCCTGGCCGGCTGGCAGTGGATGTTCGGTCTCGAAGGTCTGCTCACCGTGGTCTTCGGGGTCTGGGTGTACTTCTACCTGGACTCCAAGCCGGACGACGCCAAGTGGCTGACCGCCAAGGAGAAGAAGGTCCTCAACGCCGCCATCGCGCTGGACAACGAGGAGCGCGCCGCCGCCGGTCGCGGCCACCACGAGCCCTGGTACAAGCCGCTGACCAACCCCCGGCTGATGTACATCGCGCTCTGCTCCTTCTCCGTCCAGATCTGCATGTACGGCTTCACCTTCTACCTGCCCAGCCAGGTTCAGGCGCTGACCGGCCAGAAGATCGGCTTCCTGGTCGGTGTCATCACCGCCATTCCGTGGGTCGTCGCGCTGGTGATCACCCGCTACACCACGCTCTTGTCCGACAAGACCGGCCAGCGCCGGTGGACGGCCGTCTTCGCGTACTCGCTGGCCGTGATCGGCCTCACCGGGTCGGTGCTGTTCAAGGCCGAGCCGGTCGTCGCGATCGCCTTCCTCTGCCTGGTCGCGGGATCGCTGGTCTCGGTGCAGCCGATCATGTGGACGTTCCCGGCCTCGATCCTGACCGGCGCGGCCGCGGCGGCCGGTATCGGCCTGATCAACTCCCTGGGCAACCTGGGCGGCTTCTTCGCCCCGAACATCCGGGCCGCGGTGCTGAACGCCTACGGTTTCGTCTCACCGCCGAAGACCGGCACCCTCGACGCCGCCCAACTGGCCGTCAACGCGCACGCCCAGGACATGGCGACGTACACGATCGCCGGGGTAGGTGTGATCGGCATGATCCTGTTCGCCTGCATCACCTTCGTCGGCTACCAGGGCAAGATCGAGCCGGTCGGCCGCAAGTTGAAGGTCACCCCCGACTCCCCCTCGACCTCGGCCGAGAAGGCGCTGGCATGACCGCCGCCCGGAGCTTGCCTGCGGTGCTCGCGATCCCCGGCGCCCCCACCCGGATCCGGGAGCACAACCGGCGTACCGGCCGGCGACTGGCTGTCCTGGACGACGACCCGACCGGGTCCCAGGCCGTGCACGGGGTCTCCGTCGTGACGGTGCTCGAACGGTCCGAGTACGCCGCCGGCCTCACCGCACCCGGCGACACCTGTTTCGTTCTCACCAACACCCGGGCGCTCGACGAGACTCAGGCCGTCGCCCTCAACCGCAGTACGGCGTACGGCCTCTACTCACTCGCCGTCGACACCGGGGCGACCGTCGAGGTGGTCTCCCGCAGTGACAGCACGCTGCGCGGCCACGTGCATGCCGAGATCGAGGCGATCGCCGGTGAGCACCTGGCCGTCATCGGCCGCCCGGTGGACGGGGTGCTGTTCTGCCCGGCCATGATCGAAGCAGGCCGGTTCACCGTCGACGACGTCCACTTCGCTGTCGTCGACGGTGTGCCGACGCCGGTCGCTGACACCGAGTTCGCCAAGGACAAGACGTTCGGCTACACCTCGTCGAACCTGCGGGAGTTCATCGCTGAGCGCTCCGGCGGAGCCATTGCCGCGGCGGATGTCCGCAGTCTGTCCCTCGACGACATCCGGATCGGCGGTCCCGAGCGGGTCGCCGAGATCCTTGGCGAGGTGACCGGCCTCGGCTGGGTGGTGGTGAACT
Source organism: Kribbella sp. NPDC023972 (assembly GCF_040639075.1). Classification (NCBI taxonomy): domain Bacteria; kingdom Bacillati; phylum Actinomycetota; class Actinomycetes; order Propionibacteriales; family Kribbellaceae; genus Kribbella; species Kribbella sp. NPDC023972. The sequence continues at coordinate 1,492,709 of NZ_JBEZZH010000001.1, forward strand.
GCACTTCGTACGCCGATCTCGAGGTGGTCGCCCTCGGACTGCAACTGGCCCAGGACGCGGGTAAGACCTTCCTGACCCGATCCGGACCGTCCTTCGTGCGGGCACTGGCCGGTATCGAGGCGAAGGACCTGGCCGACATCCCCATCGATCGCTCCCGCACGCCGCACGGCCTGATCGCCGTCGGCAGTCACGTCGGTCTGACCACCCGGCAGGTGCGGGAAGCACGGCAGCGCGGCGGTCTCGTCGAGGTGGAACTCCACGTACCGGCGTTGCTCGACCCGTCGACCGCCGCGACCCAGATCGACGAGGTCGCGGCGCGGATCATCGCCGCGCTGCCGCACTCGGACGTGCTGCTCTGCACCAGCCGCGATCTGGTTGCCGTAGACAACGACCCGGACGCGAGCCTGAACATCGCCCGCACGGTGTCGTCGGCACTCGTCAGCGTCGTCGAGAAGGCCCGGGCGGCCCGTCCCGCCTGGGTAGTGGCCAAGGGCGGAATCACCTCACATGACCTGGCCGTCCGTGGTCTGGGGATCCGGCGAGCCACGGTCGCCGGCCAGTTCCTGCCCGGCCAGATCTCCCTCTTCACCCCGGACGAGGCACCGGCCGATGTGATCGGCTGCGCCTTCGTCGTCTTTCCCGGCAACGTCGGTGGAGTCGACGCCCTGGCCCAGGTCCTCGACCGGCTCCGCACCGCGACCGCAAGGAGCAACTGACATGACCAGGATCGGATGGATCGGGCTGGGCGCGATGGGTGGCCCGATGGCCCAGTGCGTCGAAGCTGCCGGCCACACTGTCACGGCGTACGACGTCTCCCTCGACCGGGCCCGGTCACTGGCCGGCCCGGGCCTCACCGCGGTCGACTCGATCGGGGCGGCCGCGCAGGATGCGGACGTTCTCGTGCTGATGGTGGCGACTCCGGAGCAGGTCGAGGCGGTCCTCTTCGGCGATGGTGGCGCGGCCGCTCAGCTCGAGTCCGGAGCAGTCGTCATCGTGATGGCGACCGTCGGTCCCGGCCCGGTCGAGGGTTGGGCCCGGCGCCTCGGTGAACTCGGCGTGGGCCTTGTCGACGCTCCGGTTTCGGGCGGTGTGGCCCGGGCTGCCAAGGGCGACCTGCTGGTCATGGTCTCGGGCTCCGCGGCAGACCTGGCCGTGGCCGGGCCGATCATCGACGCGATGGCCACGACCGCCCCGGTGGTCGGCCCGAACCCCGGCGACGGCCAGAAGGTCAAGGTCGTCAACCAGTTGCTCTGTGGCGTCCACATCGCCGCGGCCGGCGAGGCCCTCGCGTTGGCCGGCTCGATGGGTCTCGATGTCGAAGCGACCTGGGAGGTGCTGAAGTCCGGGGCCGCCGGCTCCTTCATGTTCGGCGACCGCGGTGGCCGGATGGTCGCCGGCGCCTTCGACGACGTCCGCAGTGCCCTCGACATCTTCGTCAAGGACATGGGCATCGTCACCGCCACCGCCAAGTCGGTCGAGCAACCGACTCCCCTCGCCGCCGCAGCCGAGCAGCTCTACCTCACCGGTCGCCGGAAGGGCCTCGGCCGCAAGGACGACTCTGTCGTCTACGAGATCCTCCGCGGTCGAGCCGGTTGACCGGTAGCGTCGGCGCATGGAGCTTGCGTTGTTGCGACACGCGGTCGAGTTGGCGCGGGTGAACGGAGCCGAGGGACAGTTGCCGTTCGGCGCGGTGATCGCGAACGGCGACGAGGTGGTCGCGACCGGAGTGAACACCGCACTCCGGGACAACGATCCGACCGCACACGGCGAGGTGGTCGCCGTCCGGGCCGCCTGCCGGGAGCTCGGCACGATCAGCCTGGCCGGTACGACGCTCTACTCGAGCTGCGAGCCGTGCCCGATCTGCCACACGGTCGCGATCGCGGCCGAGATCGACCAGATCGTCTACGCGGCGCCGAAGGAGTGGGTGCCTGATCTCGGTACGCCGTTCGCACCCGTGCTGATCGACATCCAGGCCGCCGCCCGCCGGCTCGATCCCGGGCGCATCACCCAGGTCGAGCTGCCCGAAGCCCGTGAGCCGTTCACTGTCTACCTGGAGACTCGACGGTGAAACTCGGGCTGAACCTGCTCAACTACGGACCTGGCCGGCCTCGCCGAGCTCGGTGCGGAGTACGTCGTCCTGAACACCTACATCAGCCCCGAAGAACGCCGTACCCGCGAGGCCGACTGGCACATCCTGGAGACTGTCGCGGCGCTCAGGCCCTAGCCATTGTTGGTGCGGCCGACATAGACGTTGCGGGCTCGGTAGTAGGTGTCAGAGGTGGGGCCGGGGGAACCGGATGAGCCTTCCATCTGCAGGTTGATGATGATGTTCATCGGCTTGCCGACGAAGTTCGAGCCGCGGTGCCGGCCGACCCAGTTGCCGTCCAGGTAGTAGTGGATGTCCACGTCGGTCGCGCTCGCCTTGGTGATCCAGGCGCGGTAGTTGTGCCATGAGCCGGGGCTGGAGACACCGACGATGGTGTTCTCCCAGCCGCCGTCGTAGGTGTTGAACCAGTTCCGCGCATCACCCTTGTACTCGAGGATGTCGCTCTCCGGCGGCCAGCTGTTCGCGCCGGTCAGCCAGAAGGCGGGCCAGGTGCCGCGGGCGGACGGCGCCTGGAAGTCACCCTTGACCTCCCAGTTCGGGAACTGGTCGTTGACCAGCACCTGCGGCTTCGCGTGGATCGCGCCCGAGTGGTAGCGGATCGGCAGGTGTGGGTCGGACGAACTGTTGCCCTCGTCCCAGGTGATCCGGGACGCCTTCAGCACCAGTACGCCGCCGGCCTCGAGGTAGACGTGGTTGTGGTCGGACGCGCTCGCGTACATCCGCGCGGTGCCGTTGTGGTCCGACCCCCAGGGATAGAGGTAGTTCCACTTCGCCTGCAGGGCGCTGTAGCCGGCGAAGGTGCTGGTGTCGATCACGGTCTCCCAGGCCTGCACGCGGGCCTCCGCGGGCTTGGCGACGACAGCTCCGGCAAGACCGGCGCCGACGGCTCCCAGGAACGTACGGCGGGCGAGTGTCATGGGCGGTGACTCCCCTCTGTATCCAACTGATGACACAGAGATTACAGTCGGGCGACTTCAAGAGCGTCAAGACTGCGAACAGAAACCATCAAGACAGTGACCAAACGATCAACTGGCGCCATCGAGGTAACCGACCTCGGGGCGCCAGCGATTGCCGGCGTGACGAGCGAGCGCGGCAGTGAGGTCGGCGTGCTGCTCCTCGGTCATCGGCCCGGTCACGCACAGCGGGATACTCCCGTCCGGGCGGACCATTCCGCACACCTCAGGCTACCGGCCACCGGGGTCGCGGGCGCACAATCGGAGGTGGGGACGGAGGATGGTCATGTGGCAGCCGGATGGGTGGGATGTGCGGGTGCGGCTCGGGGTGCTGACGCCGCACGGAGATGTGGGACCTGAGTCGGAGCTGCAGGCGATGGCGCCGGATGGTGTCCGGGTGCATGCCGCGCGGGTGCCGTTCGGGGCGATGACGACCGGCGGGCTGATGGACCCGACGATTCCGTTGGCGCCGGTGCAGATGTTCGTCCAGCCGCCGTACATCGACGACGCGGTGGCGATGCTGGCCGCGGCTCCGTTGGGCGCCATCGGCATCGGTTTCACCAGTTCGGCGTACATGACCGGCGCCGACGGTGAACACAAGGTGGTGGAGCGGCTGGCGGGGCACAGTTCCGGCATCCCGGTGGTCGCGACCTGCGCTTCCGCGGTGGCCGGGCTGCGGAAGCTGAACGCGCGGGCGATCGCGCTTTTCGACCCACCCTGGTTCGATGCCGAGCTCAACCGCTTGGGCGGCGAGTACTTCACCTCTCAGGACATCGACGTCGTACTGCGCAGACCCTGCGGTCTGCCGAGCAACCAGCGCAGTGTCAACCCGTCCGAGCTGTACGCCTTTGTGCTCAAGCACACGCCCGACGAGGCCGAGGCCGTCTTCATCGGTGGCAACGGTTTCCGTGCCGTGGGCATCATTTCGGCCCTGGAGCAGGACCTCGGCCGTCCGGTGCTCACCGCCAACTCGTCGCTGCTGTGGGGACTCCTGCACGCGGCCGGCACCGCGGCCAGGCCCACCGGTTACGGCAAACTGTTCACCGTCTGAGCGAGGAACTGACACACGGTCTCCGTCAGCTGAGCGGGGTCAGTCGGAGGACAGGCGGGTGAGGAGGCGGAGGAGGTCGGTCTGGTCGGTCGGGGAGAGGCGTTCGATCAGGCTGACCATGGCGTCGCGGCGCTGGCGGCGGATCGTGCTGAGGAGCTTGATGCCGGCCGGGGTGAGGGCGACGAGGGTGGCGCGGCGGTCGTCGGGGTCGGGCTTGCGGGCGACCAGGCCGGCCGCTTCCAGGTCGTCGACGACCGAGGTGGCCGAGCGGGGCACGATGCCGAGCTGGTTGGCGAGTTCGCTCAGCCGGAGCGCGCGGTCGGCGTGGTCGAGCGTGCGCAGCACCCGCAACTGGCCGTGGGTGACATCGAGATCCTGCTTCGACACGCGGCGCTGGCGGCGGACGATGCCGTCGAGGAGCGCTGCGATCTGTTCCGCGGTGTCATCCGGAGCGTTCACGAGCAGAGCCTAGTCGTTCGATGATCTTGTGAGTCTAGCTCATAGTGAGCTAACCTCAGTATATCCAGGTCCCCGATCGAAAGGCTCCGATGTCACAGCTCTCCGGACTCCCGGGCGGAGGAGGCGGCGGTGGTCGCGCGATGCGATCGCTGCTCAAGGACTCCTCGGTCCGCAACCACAAACTGTCCACCGGCACCTTGCGCCGCATCCTGGGCTTCGCCGTCCCGTACCGCCGCTACCTGGCCGTCTTCCTGGTCCTGGTCGCGATCGAAGCGGCCGCCGGTGCCGTCACCCCGTTGCTGTTCCGCGAGATCATCGACCGCGGCATCGTTCCCGGCAACACCCAGCTGGTGGTCTGGCTGTCGCTCGCCGTCGCACTGCTCGCGGTCTTCGCCAGCACGATCACGCTGGCCGAGCGCTGGTTCTCGGCCCGGATCGGTGAGGGTCTCGTCTACGACCTGCGCACCGCGGTGTTCGACCACGTGCAGCAGCTACCGATCGCGTTCTTCAGCCGGACCCAGACCGGCGCGCTGATCCAGCGTCTGAACGGCGACGTGCTCGGTGCCCAGCAAGCGTTCACGTCGACGCTGTCGAACGTCGTCAGCAACCTGCTCAGCGTCGCGCTGGTCCTCGGCGCGATGTTCGTGATGTCGTGGCAGATCACGCTGCTCGCACTGGTCCTGCTGCCCCTGTTCATCCTGCCGGCCCGGTTGATCGCCGGCCGGTTGCGCGAGGCAACCGCCGAGACGTACCGGCTGAACGCGACGATGGCCCAGACGATGACCGAGCGGTTCAACGTCGCGGGCGCCGTACTGGCCAAGGTGTTCGGCCGGACCCAGGACTCGTCGCAGGAGTTCGCCGGCAAGGCCGCGCGGGTCCGCGACATCGGCGTCACCACCGCGATGTACGCCGGCATCTTCCGCGTCTCGCTCACTCTCGTCGCCGCGCTCGCCGTGGCGCTCGTGTACGGCGTCGGCGGTGTCTTCGCGGTCCAGGGTGCCCTCGGGATCGGCACGGTCGTCGCGCTGACCGCCTACCTGAACCGGCTCTACGGCCCGCTCACCGCACTGTCCAACATCCAGGTCGACGTGATGACCACCCTGGTCAGCTTCGAGCGGGTGCTCGAGGTGCTCAACCTCGCGCCGATGGTTGCCGACCGCAAGGATGCGAAGGAGCTCCCGGCAACGGTCGAGCCGTCGATCGAGTTCGAGCACGTGTCCTTCCACTATCCCTCCGCCGAGGAGGTCTCGCTCGCCTCGCTCGAGTCGGTCGCGACGCTGTCGGCCGAGACCGGGGAGGAAGTCCTGAAGGACGTCAGCTTCACCGTCGAACCCGGCCACCTCGTCGCTGTCGTCGGCCCGTCCGGCGCCGGCAAGTCGACCCTCGCCTCACTGGTCTCCCGGATGTACGACGTCACCGGCGGCGCAGTGCTGGTCGGCGGCCGCGACGTCCGCGAGGTCACGCAGTCCTCACTGCGATCCGTGATCGGTGTGGTCACGCAGGACTCGCACATGTACCACGACACGATCCGCGCCAACCTGCTCCTGGCCCGCCCTGGCGCGACCGAGACCGACCTGCAGGATGCCCTCGAGGCCGCGCAGATCGCGACCCTGATCAACAGCCTGCCCGACGGTCTCGACACCGTGGTCGGTGACCGCGGTTACCGGTTGTCCGGTGGTGAACGGCAGCGGCTCGCGATCGCCCGGCTGCTCCTGAAGGCACCTTCGATCGTGATCCTCGACGAGGCCACGGCGCACCTGGACTCGGAGTCCGAGGCAGCGGTCCAGGCCGCCCTCGCGAACGCCCTCGCCGGCCGGACCTCGCTGGTGATCGCACACAGATTGTCGACAATCCGCAACGCGGACACGATCCTCGTGCTGGACGACGGCCGGATTCGCGAACGCGGCAGCCACGACGAGCTCCTGGCCGCCGGCGGCTTGTACGCCGAGCTCTACGCCACCCAGTTCGAGAGAGCTGCCTAAGCCTTAGCAGGCGCGCGCAGCCGGCGGCGGGGGCTCGGCGCGCTCGTCGGAGTCGCCAGCCCCAACGCACCGAGGAACTGCTCCAGCGTGAACGCCGCCATCCCGAGCGCCACCGCGTTGCCCGGGACGCGCGACGCCTCGACGGTCAGCCCGGGCAGCGACCCCGGAAGCACGTGGTCGGGCAGCTCATCCCGTACGGCGGGAAGCAGCCACTCGGCCAACGCCTCGGTGGTCCACCCGGTCAGCGTGACGTGCGGGATGTTCAGCAGGTTCACCAGATCACCGAGCGCGGCCGCGAGGTAGTGCGACGTACGACGAGCCAGCTCGAGCAACGCTGGGTCCTCGGCGGAAAGCCCTTCGGCGACCGCGTCGACGAACCCACGCTGCAACGGCTGCCGGAGCGCCGGGTGCTCGGGATCAATCTCGGCGAGTGACATCTCCAGCCCATGCACACCGAGATAGGCCTCGACGCAACCGCGCCGGCCGCACCTGCACTGCCGGCCGTCCAGCTGCAGCAGCGTGTGACCCCACTCGCCCGCGTTGTTGGCCGCGCCGCGCAGCAGCGAACCGTCGATCGCGATCCCCGCGCCGACACCGGTGCCGAGGTTGACCACGGCCATGCTCTTCGTCACCCGGCCGACGCCGAACCACATCTCCGACAGCGCGATCGCCTTCAGCGGGTTGTCGACGTACACAGGCATGCCGAGACGTTCCTCGAGCAGCGCCTCGATCTTGACCTCGTGCCAGTCCCAGTTCGGCGCGAAGACCGAGACGCCGGCGTCCGGGCGGACCTGGCCGGGCATGCTGACGCCGGCGCCGATGATGCGGTCGCGCTGGGTGCCGCTGGCCTTGACCGCCGCCTTGACCGCCCGGACGATGCCGCCGACGACGTACGCCTGGTCGTTCTCGTGCTCGTCGAGGGCGACCTCGCTCTGCCCGAGCGGCCCGAGGGTGACGTCGAAGACGGTCGCGTCGACGTACGTCTCGGCCACGTCGATTCCGAGGATGCGGCCACGGTCGGGGTCGATGGTGAGCCGCTCGTACGGGCGGCCCACAGTGTTCTGCTCAACTGTCGCGATCCGCAGCACACCCTCGGCCAGGAACTGGGTGACCAGCGTGGCGACGGTCGCCGTACTCAGCCCGGTGTGCCTGGCGATCTCCTGCCTGGTCGACGGACCGAGCGAGAACAACGCGTGCAGAACCTCGAACCGGCTCTCGTTGCGCAGATCACGAGACGTCTGCCTCGCCAATGTGTCGGCCCCCTTCCGTCTCTTCCCCCTCAGTCGCTCGGCGACTCGATGCGGAGGTTGCGTAGCTCCGGAGTCGCCGGCCCGTCGACGCCCCGGACCAGCAGCGTCAGCCCGGACCAGCCCGGCGGAATCCACAGTACGTCGGGGTCACCGCCGGAGAAGGCCGGCCGCTCGCCGGTCCAGACCCGTCCGATGCACTCCCCGGAAGCCCAGCCGGTGACCCGCACCTGCGTGCCGTCGGGCCGGACAACTGATCCATTCTGCAGCGTTGGAAGGTCCACGTCGAGCCAGGCCTCCTCCCCCGGCTCCAGCGTCAGCGGCAGTGCGAGCTCCGTCGCCGGGCCGTGCTGAAGGGCGAAGGCGGTCAGCAACTCGTCATCCTGTACGGCGCAGGTCCAGTCGGTCACGGGTTGCAAACTGAGCAACTCGCCACGCAGACCACCGCCACTCGGATTGTGCGGAATGGTGACCGAGACCTGCTTCGTCCCGGCGGGCATGAGCACCCAGGGGTTCTCCGCGTGGACCGTGACCGGCTCGCTGTCGCCGACCGTCACGTGCACCGGCTCCCGGACACCGTCCAGGTGCAGAGCCGTCGTGCTCGTCGTGTCGATGCGACGCGTGTAGGTGATCGGCGTACCGACGCGGGTGCTGCTCCAGCCGGTGAGGCTGCGCAGTGGCGCCGGCTCCCCCGCCCAGTGGCCGTCGACAACCCACAAGGCCGACAGATCCTGTGCGTCGACAATCGTCCACAGCGTGCCGAGCCCGCGCAGCGCGCCGAGCTTGAGGGACGGCAGCCGCGCGTCGTCGAAGTTCGCGTGACCCCAGATCTCCACGGTGGCCTGAATCTCCGCGCCGCTCTCGCCGTTGAGCTCCCGGACGTCGACCCGCTGGGTGGCGCCGAATCCGGCGAGCGTTCGAAGCTTGCCGCCGACGGACAGGTCCACGATGTCCGCCGCACCCACGAGGAGCAGTTCGTCGACACCGCTCAGATCCGCTGTCGTCGTGTAGGTCCCGCGGCCGCGATACACCCCGAGCGACTCCAATGTCGGCGGAAGCTCATGTGTCCCGGCCGGCTTACCCGGAGCCCCAGCCTCCCGCTGACGAACCGCAGCCACGTCGCGCGACGCCGTCTGCTCCGCAGGTACGACGCCCAACGGCTCCTGCACCGTGATCGTCACATTGTCGACAATCAGCGTGGTGCCGACCGCGATCTCCACCGGAGTGTTGCCGATGACAACGGTCACCGGAACCTTGGACGAGAAGGTCAACCGGTCGTCGGAGAGCGCCACCAGGTCGGCCGAGGCCAGCGTCAGCGTCTTGTCCCCGAGCGGCAGGCCGATCAGCATCAGCGGGCACGAGTCCGCCGCAACCGCCACCGACACCCCGTCGACGATCGCCCGGCCGTCCGTCGTACCGAGGTTCGGTACGGCGACCAGCCGCCCACCACCGCCCAGGTCGAGGACCGAGGGAGACGAGCTGGTCGGGAAGTCCGCAACCACCTCGACGGGTGCTCCGGAGGTTGCGAGCGCCAACCGGGTGCCCAGCGCGTCGAGGACGCGGGCCAGGACCTGTGCCTCGGCGTACTCGGGCCGCTCGCTACCCGTCGACGATACGTAACCACCGAAGTCGTACCCGTGGCTCATGAAGTTGCCGGGTTTGCCCCAGTTCCCGCTCGACGGCGTGTAGCCGAAGTTCCATCCCGACGCCTGCAGGTACGGCGCGATCAGCGAGGCGCCACTGGCCAGCAGCCGCCGGAGCGTCCGGTGCCGCCGGTTCGTCTCGGTGATCAGCAACGGCAGCCCGCGATCCGCGAGCAAGGTCGCGTAGCGCCGTACCTCATCCTCGATGTACGGCGAGTCGTCGTTCGGGTAGAAGTTGCACGCGGGTACGACGTCCGGCACGTTGCCGGTGGCACCGAAGACGTCACCCTGACCAGCGCAGGCGATCAACGGCACCGTGATGCCATGGGCAACAGCCTGGTCGCGCAGCGCGGTGATGTAGCCGGTGCGGTCCTCGCAGTCGAAGAAGTCCAGCTCGTTCTCCAGCTGGACCATGATCACCGAGCCGCCCGCTCCGTGCTGACGAGCAGCGAGGATCGGCAGGACTTCGTCGAACCAGGCACTCACCCAGGCGAGGAAGCGCGGCTCGTTCTGCCGGACCCGGAGGTCCGGGTCGAGACCGAGCCAGGCCGGCAGCGCGCCGCCGTCCCACTCCGAGCAGATGTACGGCCCGGGCCGGGCGATCACGTGCAGCCCGGCGTCGTGCGCGAGGTCCAGGAACGCGGCCACGTCGCGCCGGCCGTCGAACGACCAGCGGCCGGGCGCGAGCTCGTGGAAGTTCCACGGCAGGTACACGTCCACACACGTGTAGCCCGAGGCCTTGACCTGGTCGAGCCGTTCCCGCCACTGCTCCCGGGGCAACCGGAAGTAGAACAGGGATGCACACAGGACGACCTGCGGCTGACCGTCGATCCGGATGCCGCGGGCATCCATTGTCACCGCGTTCACTTGACCCCCGCGCTGCCGCCGCTGATGTCCATCTCGTACAGGTACCGCTGACCCAGGTAGTAGACCAGGATCATCGGCAAGGTGAGCAGGATCGATCCGACCATCACCAGGTTCCACGGCGGCGCCTGCAGTGCTTGCGACGTACTGGTGATGTACTGCACGCCGAGGGCGAGTGGCATCTTGGTCTCGTCGTTCAGGTAGATCAACGGGCCCATGAAATCACCCCAGGTCGCGGTCAGGGTGAAGATGCCGATCGCGATCAGCACCGGGCTGAGCATCGGCAGCATGATCCGGCGGTAGATGCCGAAGAAGCCGAGCCCGTCCACCATCGCCGCCTCGTCGATCTCGCTCGGCAACCGGGACACGAACTGCCGGACCAGGAAGACGTTGAACGCGTTGGAGAAGAAGTTCGGCACGATCAGCGGCAGGAACGTGTTCACCCAGCCGAGCTCCTTGAACAGGATGAACTGCGGGATCATCGTGATCTGCGCCGGGATCATCATCGTCGCCAGCACGATGATGAACAGCGCGTTCTTGCCCGGCGCCCGCAGCCGGGCGAACGCGTACCCGACCAGTCCGCTGGACAGCATCTGACCGATCACCGCGCCGGTGGAGATGATGACCGAGTTCAGCAGGAACCGCTGCATCGGCAGGTCGGTGCCGAAGACCCGGGTGAAGTTCTCCCAGTGGAACTCGCGCGGGATGATCGTGAAGGTGTTCGCGTTCACGGTCTGGTCGCTGGACAGCGCGATCGAGACCACGAACACCAGCGGCACGCACAGCACCGCCGACACGATGATCAACGTGGCGTAGGTGAACGGCGACGCCCGGAACACGCCCATCACCCGGTCCCGGCTCTCCGATCGAGGCCCCGGCTCCGGTTCCAGCTGAGTCGGCGGGGCAGGGGACAGAACGGTGGCCATCACTTCACCTCGGTCTCGTAGAACACCCAGCGCCGGGCGGTGCGGAAGGCGAGCAGCGTGAACACCAGGATGACCGCGAACAGCAGCCACGACAGCGCCGACGCGTAACCCATGTGGTAGAAGGAGAACGCCTCGTTGAACAGCAGCGGAACCATCATCTGGCTGGCGTTGTCCGGCCCGCCCTTGGTCAGGATGTAGACCTGGGAGAACACCTGGAACGCCCCGATCAGGCCCATGATCAGGTTGAAGAAGATGATCGGGGTCAGCTGCGGGACGGTGATGCTCCAGAACTGCCGGACCGGCCCGGCGCCGTCCACCTCGGCCGCCTCGTAGAGCTCCCGCGGGATGCCCTTCATTGCCGCCAGCAACAGTACGGTCGCGCCGCCGGCGCCCCAGACCGACAGCAGGATCAGCGCCGGTTTCACCCAGATCGCTTCCAGCAGCCACGACGGGCCCGGGATGCCGAACACCCCGAGCACGTCGTTGAGCGGACCCGAGGGGGCCAGCACCATCTTGAAGATCATCGCCGTCGCGACCAGCGGCACCAGGGTGGGCAGGTAGATCAGCGTCCGGAACACCTTGCGGATGCGAACCTGCTTGTTCAGCAGGTTCGCCAGCCACAGGCCGATCCCGAGCCCGAGCGGCACCGAGATCGCGGCGTAGTAGAACGTGTTCCACAACGCCTTCCAGAACACCGGATCCTCGGTCAGCAGCCGGGTGTAGTTCTCCAGCCCGACCCACTTCGGCGGCGTGAACGAGTCCCAGTCGGTCAGCGAGATGTAGATCGACGCGATCATCGGCCCGAGCAGGAACACGACGAACCCGATGATCCACGGCGATGCGAACAAGTAGAACCACATCGCCTCGCGGCGGCGCAACCTGGACATCAGCTCGGCTTGACGATGGTCTCGAGCCGCTTCTGGATGGCGGTCAGCGCGGTGCGCGCGTCCTGCTTGCCCAGCCAGAAGTCAGCCAGCCCGTCGTCGAACGCCTTCTGCATCTCGTTCCAGGCCGGGATGAACGGCGCCCGGTAGACGAAGTCGCTGGACTCGCCGAACACGTTCATGTTCACCGGCTTGGTCATCCAGGCGGGCTTCAGGAACGCGTCGCTCTTCTGCACCTCGATGTTGGCCGGCACGTCCTGGCCGGTGGCGATGATCTGCTGCTGCGCCTCCGGCGAGGTGAGGAAGTCGATCGCCTTGAGTGCGGCGTCCGGGTTCTTCGCCGTCCGGGAGACGGCCAGGCCGCTGCCGAACGCGGTCACCGCCTGCTGCTTGCCCTTCCACAGCGGCGCGATGTCCCAGTCGATCTTGCTCTTGGCCAGACCGCCGATCGCCCAGAACCCGGTGGTGTTCACCGCGACCTTGCCGTTCGCGAAGGCCTGGTCCCCGCCGACGTCCGCGCCCATGTCGGCGTACTGCTTCTTGGTCGGGACGACGCCGTGCTTGAACACCAGGTCGCCGGTCCACTGCAGCGCCTCGATCACCTCGTCGGTGGCGACCGCGGGCTTGCCGCTGTCGTCGATGATCTTGCCGCCGTTCTGGTACACGAAGCTCCACCACTGGGCCCACCAGCCGCCGCCGGCGTAACCCCACTGCTTGCCCGGAACCGTCAGCTCCTTGAAGGCGCTGAGCGCGTCGTCCCAGGTCCAGTCCGCGCTCGGCGCCTTGATGCCCTTGGCATCGAACAGCGCCTTGTTGTAGTACACGATCATCGCGCCGGAGCGGTCCGGGATCGCGTAGACCTTGTCCTGGTACGAGTACAGCTTGCCGATCGAGCCGAACCGCTTCTCCAGGTCGAGCCCGGCCTTCGAGGCCAGCTCGTCCAGCGGCAGGAGCTGGTTCTTGCTCGAGTACACGTTGACGCTCTCGGCCACCTGCATGATGTCGGGGCCCTTGCCGCCGGCAATCATCGTCTGGACCTTCTGCGCGTACCCGTCACCCGGGATCAGCTGCAGCGTCACCTTCAGCTCGGGGAACTTCTTGACCAGCAGGTCGATCCGCTTCTGGTACGCCGTCTTGTCGGCCTCCCCGCCCCACACCGTCATCACCAGGTTGGCGGCGGTGGCGTTACCCGACGACGAGCTCTTCTCGTCACTGTCGGCCCCGCAGGCGGTGAGCGTGATGACGCCCGCGGCCAGACCCATCCCGAGAAAACCCCGACGCGAAACCTGCGCCCTGTCCATGGCCATCGCGCTGGCCCTCCTTGCCTGTTGAACCCTGAGGGTTTCTGTTGAACCCTGAGCGTTTGAGTGGCGGTTAAACTAACCATTGGAATAACCGCTGGCAAGACCTCGGACGCCAAGACGCGAAACCGTGACCTCTTACGCTGAGTAGCCGGCAGGGGTTCCAGGGGCAGTAGCGCCGAGAAGCCACCGGCTGGTGGCGTAGGACAGGTCGCCCAGGTAGCCACTAACGTTCGGGCATGCGGAAAGTGACGTGGGTCGGTGTCGGTTGCCTGGTGCTCGCCTTCGTGGTGAGCGGGTTCTTCGTGCTGCAGCTCGTGCGCAGCATCCCGGGTGCACCGACCCCGATCGACGGTGGTCCGGTCCGGCTGGACGGAGTCGGGCTGACGATCTTCGCGTCGGAGCGGGGTGCCGGCCAGACGTGTACGGCGAAGGACGCGAATGGTCGCGCGATCGCGTTGAAGGAGCCGTCCCGGTCGGAGAAGTTCGACAACGGTGACGTCTACTACGTGGTCGCACACTCGGTCGAGAAGATCCCGGCGCAGACGGTCGACGTCGTCTGCACCAACCAGAGTGCGACCTACTTCGCCGGCCGCCGCCACACCGCGGAGACGTTCCTCGGACCAGCCTTGACCGCGCTCGGCTCGTTCGTCCTGTTCGGCGCCCTCGGCACCGTCCTGATCGTCGTCGCCCAACGCAAGCGTGGTCCGCGGCCGGTGCGATGACCTCGCTGGCGGGTTGTGTGCCGGCTGTCAGGCCGCCAAGGCCTCACCGCCGCCTGCCTCAGTCAGCGGCGCGGGCGGCCGCGATCTCGTAGAGGAAGCTGTTGACGGGCGTGGGCACACCGGCGCGGTCGCCCAGGCGGACGACCGCGCCGGTCCATGCGTCCAGCTCGTTCGGGCGGCCGGCGAGGATGTCGCGTTGCAGGGACGTGGTCCCGTCAGCGGGCAGGCTGTCGATCCAGCCCAGCGTCTTGGGTACGACGTCGTCCGGCAACTGGATGCCCAGCGCCAGGGCGACGTCGCGGATCTCGGTGATGGCCTCGGTGAGGAGTTTGCGGGTGCCGGGCCGGGAGCGCATCACGCCGTACGCGGCGCCGGTCGCAGTGCCCAGGCCGCCACCGGGCACGACCGACAGGAACTTGGTCCAGAGGCCGGCCCAGATGTCGTCCGACACGACCGCCAGCAGGCCGGCGTCCACGAAGGCGGTGCGCAGCCACTCGGTCCGCGGTGTCGGCCGGCTGTCCCACTCGGCGAAGGTCAGCCGGCCCGGTCCGCCGAGGTGGCGGATGGTCCCGGGGCTCTCGACGTACGCGATCACCTCCGCGGCGCCGGGCAGGACCGCCTCGCGCCCGTACACGGCCGCCACCTGATCGGGCGCCTCGACGCCGTTCTGCACGGTCACGATCGCGGTTCGATCACCGACCAGCGGCTCGATCGCGGTGATCGCGTCGGCCAACTGCCAGGTCTTCACGCAGACGAGAACGTAGTCGACCACACCGATCTCGGCCGCGTCCCCGGTCACCCGCACCGGCCTGAGCTCGAAGTCCCCGGCAACACTGCGAACCGCCAGCCCATCCGCCCGCAGTGCCTCCAAGTGTTTGCCACGGGCCACAAAGCTGACCTCGTGTCCGGCCTTCGCCAGCCGGCCACCGAAGTACCCACCGACCCCACCCGCTCCGACCACTGCGACCGCCGTCATCTGCCCCACTCCGTCCGTTACCGGCTTATCTGGTAACAGCGATGGTAGATTATTCCGGGTGAAGAGCTTTACCTGGGTCGGCGGCCGCCCGTCGGTGAACTTCACCGCGACCCTCGGCAAACGCCTGCAGGACCCTTTCGAGCGGATCCCGGGGCCGGCGGAGCTGGCTCGCTGGTTCCGCGAAGCGGGCCTGTCCGATGAGCTGCTCGACGTCACTCCACGCACCCACAAACAGGCCGTCGAGCTGCGCGAAGCCCTCTACCGCCTGTTCACGCGGACGGCGGTTGACCAGGTCGACGTCGATCTGGTGAACCGCTGGAGCACCCGCCCGCTCGCCGGCCCAAGCCTGACCCGCGACTTGGCCCTCGCGCGTCCCCGGACAGACGTCAACGGTCTGCTGACCCTGCTCGCGCGTGACGCCGTCGAGCTCGTCACCGGTCCACTTCGCGACCGGATCCACACGTGCTCGGCCGAGGACTGCTCACTGCTGTTCGTTGACGAGAGCCGTGCCGGGCGGCGGCGCTGGTGCTCGATGAACACGTGCGGCGCCCGCGCGAAGATGAGCCACTACCGCGATGGATTGAGGAGTTCCGTCAATTCAGGACGCGGGTAGAGCGCGGGCTGGTTGGCTCGAGGCATGCGTACAGCGACTAGTTCTCCGAATGAGGCGGCTCAGCTGCTGCAGGCGGATCATCGGCTGCTGGTGGAACGGATCGACGGGTTGAGTGAGGCTGAGCTCCGGGCGCCGTACCGGGTGGTCTCCGGGCCGCTCGGGCACTTCTGTGACTCGCTACATGATCTGACGGCACACCTTCTGATGTGGGACGAGATCACCCTCGCCGTACTCCGTGACGCGGCGGCCGGGCGGTTGCACTGGAGCCTGGATCCGCGCTGGGAGACCGCCGAAGCGGGGAGCGCACTCAACGTCGGCGGTGTCGAGGCGGGCCGGCACCTCCCGTCCGGGCTGCTCCTGCACCGGTTCCACAGCGTCGCCGACGCGCTCGTCGCGGAGATCCAGCAGTACGACGAGACGTCGTGGCACGACCCGTCGACCGGCGGCGGGTACGACGGCAGCATCGGAGCGCTGGCCGAGTACGCCGCGACCCCACCCGACGGCGCGCTCTTCGGACACGCCGCCCGCCACCTCAACCCCGCGCGGGTGCCGGCATGACGACATTCGAGGCCGAGCCTCCGGCGCGGGGGTCATGGGGCGCTGGCTCCCGGACCATCGTCGATCACCCGGCCTACCAGGCGGAGACCGATGCGCTGCTCGCCCGTTTCGCCGACCAGCCACCAGGTCCGGACCTCGATCCCTACCAGGCGCTGCTGCTCGACCGCGAGGAACTCCCCGACCCGTCGCTCGCCGGATCGATCCACCCAGCTGTCCATTGTGAAGACCTGACGATCGGCACCCTCGCGGCACGGATGTACCGACCGCCGACCGACGAGCCGAGGCCGGTGCTGTTGTGGTTGCACGGTGGCGGGTTCATCGGTGGGGACCTGCGCGACATCGAGTGCGCCACGTCCGGAATAGCTGCCGCAGGCAACATCATCGTTGTCTCGCTCAACTATCGGCTCGCCCCCGAAAACCCTTACCCGGCAGCGCTGCACGACGTACGCGACAGTCTCGAGTGGATTCGCGAGCACCAGGCCGAGCTCAACGGTGACGGCAGGATCGCGGTCGGCGGGCAGAGTGCGGGTGCCGCCCTCGCGGCCGGTGCGTGCCTGCTCGCGCGGGACGAAGGACGACCGCTGCCCGACCGCCAGCTCCTCTGCTATCCCAGTCTCGACCTCGACCAGGACACCGAGTCATATCGCCTCTTCGACGGCACGTTCCTCAGCATCGCGCCCGGTCGGTGGTCGTCGGCGCAGTACTTCCCCAGCGGCGAGCTGCCGGCGACCGCCGTACCCCTGCGGGCCGAGTCGTTGAAAGGCCTTCCGCCGGCTCTGATCCTCGCCGCCGGCCGGGATCCGCTGCGCGACGACGCCCGCAACTACGCGGCTCGGCTCGAGAATGACGACGTACCCGTGCGACTGGTCGAGTACGCCGGCACGATGCACGCGTTCCTCAACTTCCCCGCCGTACTGTCGGCGGCGCGGCACGCGATCGAGCTCATCGGCGCCGACCTGCGCGCTGCCTTTCCAGCGCCGTGACGAAAGCCGCCGTGGCCGGTGGATCGGGTGGTTCGCCGTACGTCGCCAGGTAGATCCGGCGTGCGGCGCTCACCTTGGTCGTCTTCACCCCCTCGGCCAGGTGCGTGCGCAACGCCATCCCCGGCATCACGGTGACGCCGAGTCCATGCGCCACGAAGGCCTGCTTCACCATGATGTCGTCGCTGGTGTAGGCGATCCGCGGCGTGAATCCGGCCTGCGCGCACAGGTCGACGAGCTCCTGCCGGCAATGCACGCAGCCCGCGATCCAGGCCGACTCCCGGTGGTCGGTGAGGGTTTCGCCGGTACGACGACTGAGCAGGTACACCGGGTCGTCGAGCAGGTACGTGTACCGGATCCCGTCGCTCGGCGGCTCGTCGTCGTACCGGAAGATGATCGCGAGATCGAGAATCCCCTCGCGGAGCTGCCGCTGCGCGACGACGGGGTGGACGTCGGTGAGCTCCAGCTCGAGGTTGGGGTGCTCCCGGCGAAGCTCGGCGGCGGCCGGCGGGACCAGCACGGTCAGCGCCGAGGTGAAGGCCCCGAGGCGGACCCGGCCGACCTCCAGACCGATCAGCGCGGCCAACTCGGCGTCGGCCGCGTCGACCCGGCCGATGATCTCGGCCGCGCGGCGCGCGAGCACCTCTCCCTCCGGGGTGAGCCGGATCCCGCGGCCCACCTTCTGGACCAGGCGGGCGCCGGTCGCCGCCTCCAGTCGCGCGAGGTGATGACTGACCGTCGGCTGGGTGTAGTGCAACGCCTGCGCCGCGGCCGTTACCGACCCGTGCGCGGCCACCGCGGCAAGCACCCGTAGCCGGACAAGATCGAGCATGAATCGATGGTATCTATGCATCCGCGCCGGCGGTGGCGTGCGGCCTATTACTCAGGTCCGCCGTGGTTGGTGCGGGGAGTGAAGAACTTGGTGGGATTGCCGGCGGCCCGAGGGCCGGACTCCATCCACTGGGTGAAGGCGTCGGGGGCGCGGCGTTCGAGCTCGTCCAGGTAGGCGTGGCGGGCGGCGATCACGGCGAGCCGTTGCTCGTCCGTCGTACAGGTCTCGAGCTCGGTGAAGCTGCGACGCCAAGCCAGGCAGAGATCCTCGTCGCTGAGAGCAGTGAGGTCCGGCGGCTCGGGTGACCTCGATGCAACCGGTTCCGGGGGCGGCGGCTCGGGCATCGGCTGTTTGTCTTTCTTCCGTTCGACCTTCGGCTTCCGCGGCCGTTCGGCCTTCGTCTTCGTCGTTGTCGCCCGCTCAACCGGAGGTTCCGGCCGGCGTACGGGTTCCTTCGACTGCGGCCAGAGCCAGCTGACGAGCGGCGGTGAGGTGACGGCGATCAGCACCAGCAACCAGAGTGTGGCCAGCCCTACCGCCGTCGTGTACCCGGCGATCGCGACCACGCAGAGCCCCGCCCGGCAGGCCCACCGCAGGACGTCGCGGATCAGTTCAGGCGTCTGTCTCTCCTGGGCCAGCCCGACACTCAGATGGACCGAGGCCACCAGCGTCCCGCCCATCAGGAACGCGACCACGATGGTCGACATCCCGACGAACAGGAACGCGGTCACCAGGCCGAGACCGACCAGGATCCCCACTGCTGTCCGCCAGCCGTGGCGATACGTTGCCCAACCGCTGTTCGCCATACCCATCTGGTGCCCACCCACCTCTCTACCAACCGTCACTCCGGCCGCGTTTTCAGTCAAGACGTACGCCGCCCTCACACGGCCCGGATCGCCACTCTGTACGACGACGTGAACCGGTTCCGGTCGACGGTGACCATGGCCCGGCACCGGTTCGGCGAGGGCGAGTACCGGTACTTCGACGAGCCGTTCCCGACGGCGCTGACGGCCTTGCCGCGGGCGCTGTACCCACAACTGTTGCCGATAGCACGGGACTGGTACGCGAAGCTCGGCCGGGAGGCCGAATGGCCGGACCACGGGCGAGGGCCTACTCGGCGGCCGCCAACTCCTCGCAGATGTCCCAGGCGGCTTGCCGGAGGAGGGCCGCGGTGTCCGCAGCGAGGCCCTTCACCGGTACGTCGATGCCGACCGGGTCCTGTTCGAGCAGGGCGATCAGGAAGACACACGCCGCGAGGTAGCTTCCCGCGAGCGCGGGGTGACTGTTGTCCTTGTCGTGCAGCACCGGCTGGTCGTGCAGGCTGAGGAAGCGTTCCCAGACCACGCCGACCGGGACGAGCGTCGCACCTAGCTCGGCAGCACTACCGGCGTACGCGGAAGTCAACGCCTGCTGGGTTTCCGGCGCGTTCCGCCGGGCCCAGGTCAGGTACAGCGCGGTCCGTGCGCCGGCCTCCTTGATCGCCGCGTCGAAGTCACGCACGCTCTCCCGCATCCGCGCCGGGCTTTTGATCGGCAACGTGCTCTGCTCCTGCAGTACGACGAAGTCGAACCCGCCGGTCGCGATCGCATCGAGCGCTTTACCCGCGTTCAGGTGCTGCCTGAGTGACGCACCGCCGGCCGAGACGAGCTTGTGCTCGAGGTCGATCCCCCGAGCTCCGGCCAGGCCGGCGAGCAGCCCGGGCAGGTTGTTCCGGGCCGTGAAGCTGTTCCCCACAAACAGAATCCGCACGCCATGGACGCTACAGGACCTAAACTTGCGCGGTGACTGAGCTTCGGATCGTGCCGGTGAGCGATGACGCGACACTCCTGGACTGGCAGCGCGTGCACAACGAGATCATTCCGACGGCGCCGTTGTCCGTCGACGAGATCCGGGAGCGCGCTGGGCGGCACGTCCTCGAGGTCGCGTACGCCGGTGACGTCCTGGTCGGCTGCTCGACCGTGCGCCCGCCGTCGGAGGAGACCGCGGCGGCGACCGTGATCGCCCGGGTGCTGCCCGAACACCGGCGACGGGCGTACGGCTCGGCCATCTACGAGCGCAGTCTGGCCCGGGGCCGCGAGCTCAGCAGCGCAGGGATCGAGACGCACATCCTCGCGACCAACGAGGACGGGCTGCGGTTCGCCAAGACCCACGGCTTCGTCGAGGTCGAGACCTATCTACTGCCCGGCGACACCATCCCCTTCATCGAACTGCGTCTGGAGCCACGACCCGGGTGAAGTCGCCGGCCGGCTACTGGCCGCGCAAGACCCCGATGCGACGCGACGCGCGCTGGGACGGCGCCGTACCGCTGTTCCTGAACGCCAACCACGGTGTCGCCCCGCCGGTCGAGGAAGTGCGCGCTCTGATGACCTTCCTGCAGGCACAACGCGGCAGGCACTTTGAGATTCTGGGCTCATGAGTGAGGAACAGCCGTCCTGCTGTGCGCCGCCGCGGCCGGTGCTGGGCGTGGGATCGACGCCACCGATCCCACCGGCCCAGCCGTACGCAGCGGCGGATCTGCATCAGATCGAGCAGGTCCGGCTGGACGGTGGCGTGTTCGCGATGGGGGACGGTTACGCCGACGGCAATCCTGGGGATGGGGAGGTGCCGATTCACCAGGTGCGGGTTCGGCCGTTCAGTATCGACGCGACCTCGGTGACGAATGCCGACTTCAGGCGGTTCGCCGAGGACACCGGGTATCGGACCGAGGCGGAGATCTTCGGGTTCTCGGCCGTGTTCCACCTGGCGGTGCAGGCGGATCCGGGCGAACTGATGGGACCGGCCGCCGGTACGCCGTGGTGGGCCGGGGTACGGGGTGCGGACTGGCGGCATCCGGGTGGTGGCCGGTCGGACCTCGACGGGCTCGACGACCATCCCGTCGTCCACGTGAGTTGGAAAGACGCGGTCGCCTACTGTTCGTGGGCCGGGCGGCGGCTGCCGACGGAGGCCGAGTGGGAGTACGCGTCCCGCGGCGGGCTCGACGGCGCACGGTATCCGTGGGGCGATGATCTGCTCGGCGACGACGGCGTCTGGCGCTGCAACATCTGGCAGGGCGTGTTCCCCGAGGCCAACACCGAAGAGGACGGTTATCTCACCACCACGCCGGTGCGGAGCTTCGAGCCTAACGGCTACGGGCTCTGGCAGACGGTCGGCAACGTGTGGGAGTGGTGCGCGGACTGGTTCGGTCCGCGGTACTACAAGTTCTCCCCCGACGAGGATCCGCGGGGCCCGTCCCTCGGCGCGGCCCGGGTGATGCGCGGCGGCTCATACCTCTGCCACGACTCGTACTGCAACCGCTATCGCAACGCCGCCCGCTCGTCGAACACCCCGGAGTCCTCGATGGGTAATGCCGGCTTCCGCACCGTCGCCCTCACTCCCGAGTAGCGACCGTGGTCCGGCGGAGGCCGGGCGTCGTCGCGGCCACGGCTGCGACGGCCACGACACACAGGATGGCGCCGGAGGCCAAGGCGGTGACGCCGGAGGTCGCCTGAGCCACCAGGCCGCCCCGAAGGTTCCCGAGATCAGGGCCTGCCTGGCCGACGATCTGCTCGGCGGCGGTGACGCGCCCGAGCAACTCGTTGGGTGTGTGCAACTGGACGATCGTGCTGCGCGAGATCACCGCGAGGGTGTCCGCGGCCCCGGCGACCGCGAGAAACGCCAGCCCGATCCACGGCACCGGCGAGAACGCGAACAACACCAGGGCGATGCCCCAGCCGGCCGACCCGGCAAGCATGACCGCGCCCGGTCGCGCCAACCGGGTGAACGAACCGGACAGCACGGACGCCGTCACACCGCCGACCGCGATCGCGCTCAGGAACAACCCCAACGTCCGTGGGTCATTGCCGAACCGCTCGGCGTTGATCACCGGGAACAGACTGACCGGCATCGACAACACCGTCGCCGCGAGGTCGGTGATCAACGCGCCCCGGATCACCGGCGTCGACACCACGAACGCCAACCCGTCCCGCACACCGCGCAACCCCGGACGGGCGGCGGCCTCGGCCCGCATGGCCGGCAGGCCGAGTACGCCGTACAAGGCGGCAAGGAAACTCAGGCAGTCGATGAGGTAACAGACGCCGACGCCCCACGCGTTGACGATCAGTCCGCCGACCGCGGGCCCGATCAGCATCGCGCCCTGGAGACCGATCCGGTTGAGCGCGATCCCGGCGGCGAGCAGCTCGCGGGGCAACAGTTGCGGAAGCACCGTCCGCGCCACCGGCCCGCCCGCGGCCGCGAACGCCGCCTGCGCCGCGACCAGGCCGAGCAGTACGCCGACCGGCACCGGCCCGATCACCAGCTGACTCGCCATCAGCGCGGAGACGACAACCTTCCCGCTGATGGTGATCAGGTAGAACCGCCGCCGCTCGACCCGATCGACGGCCGCGCCCGCGAACAACCCGAGCACGATCAACGGCACCGCCTGCGCCAACCCGACCGCACCCGTCCAGGCCGCACTCGACGTCTGGTCCCACACCTGGAACATCACCGCGACGAACGCGAGCTGGCCGCCGAAGCTCGACAGCACCTGGCCCATCCACAACCGCCGGAAGACCGGCGAAACCCGCAGCGGCTCCAGGTCGATCAGCGCGTGCCGGGCACTCATGGCTGCTGTTCGAGCTTCTCGGCGATCCGGTCGTGGAAGCTCTTGCGGGCCAGGGCTTGTTCGACGTCCCGGACCACCTGGGTCATCGGGTACGGGAGCTCGGCCTCGAGCTCGGTGATCGCGGCCTCGGTCGCTCGCCACTCGGCCGCGAGCAGCTCGACGATGCCCTTGGCCTTGGCGGTGAGAGCGACCTTCTTGCTCCGGGCATCGGCGCCGGGCACGGTCCGGACCAGGCCGGCAGTGCGCATCGCCGAGACCTTCTGGCTGAGCGCCGAATGGGTGCGGCCGACCGACTCGGCCAGCTCGGTGATCGTCATCGGGCCTTTGGCATGCAGCCGGAGCAGCTCCATCACGAAGCTCGGCTTCAGCCCCTTGACCTGTCGCTCGGAGTAGATGCGGGCGATGTCCGCGTCCATTCTGGCCTGCAGCTGGTGCAGCCCCCGCCACTGACTCTGCTCGGTCGGATCCTCCATCCCCGCATCATAACAGCACTTATATAAGTCCTGTCGTATTCGTCACCGGGACGGGCGCGGCAGGACGACGCTGCACCGTCGACCGGCGGATCCAGGCAGCGGCCAGGACGGCGGCGGTGACGCTGATGGCCATCAGGGTCGCGAACCCGTACCTGGTGTCGCTGCGATCGGTCACGACCGACGCGATCAGCATCACCACGACCGTGGCCGCGAGCCCGTAGCCATTGGCGACACCGAACGCACGGCCGACCTGGGACTCGTCGACCGAGGTCATCAGCAGGGACCGCGCCGCGATCCGCGCCTGCCCGAACACGAACGCACCAGCCACGACGCCGGCCATCAGCACACCGACCCCGAACTGCGGTTGCACCACCAGCATCACGTTGCAGGCGACGAACCCGACGAAGGCCAACCGCAGGTCCCCGAAGCGGACGGCGGTACGTCGATAGGCCACCGCGGCCAGCAGGAATCCGGCACCACCCAGCGCGTCGACGATCCCGACCACCGCCGCACCGCGGTGCCACTCACCGACGATCAGCACCGGCAGCAAGGCATTGAACACCGTCACCACCACGAGCCCTTGACCGTAGAGCAAGGCGAGCGCGCCCAACGGCAACCTCTGGCCGGTCGGATTGATTGCCGGGTGCAGCTCCTCGACGATGCCGGTACGACGGGGAGCGCGACCGATCGCGAGCACAAGCAATGCTGAGGCAACAAACGTGATCGCATTGAACACGAACAGCGGCGTGGAACCGAAGTACTGCACGGCGAATCCGCCGATCGATGCCGAGAGCAACATGCCGCACTGCAGCGCCATCTCGTAGCGCGCGTTGAAGCGCCGCAACTCGGTCGCCGGCACGCGCTCTCGCACCAGTGCGGCACTCGCGGGCGCGAACAACGCCGCGACAATCGCCAGAGCGAAGTTGCACGCGTACACAAGAGCTTGCTGCGGCGCGCCGATCGCCAGGCCGATCGGGAGGCAGACACCGGCGACAGCGCTCACGACATCGCAGCCAACCCACAGGCGACGGCGGTCGAAGCGATCGGCGAGCCGGCCGAAGTACGGCGACAACAAGGCCTGCGGGACAGCGACGGCAATGAACAGCCAGCCGACGTCCAGCATCGAGCCCTGCGCCTGGACAAGTAGTAGCGCGGCGCCGATCAGCTGGATGTTGTTGCCGAGAGACGTGACGAAGGCTGCCGGAAGCAGCAGCGTAGGAGATCTGAGCACGCGAGAACGCTCTCAACAAAACCTGACAATCCATGGCAGCGATCCTTTTCGCTACCTCAGTTGCGTAAATCCATCGCAGTGGATAGTGTCTTTTCGACACCGAAGTAGCGAAAAGGGGATGGTGATGGTGCGAGGGCGGCCGCGGGATGCTGGGGTGGAGGGACGGGTGCTGGAGGCCGCCATGGCCGAGATGCGGTTGCGGGGGTACGACGGCCTGTCGGTCGACCGGGTCGCGGACCGGGCCGGGGTGGCGAAGACGACGATCTACCGGCGCTGGCCGAGCAAGGCCGAGCTGGTGATCGCGATGATCGCCAGCCTGCGCGCCGCCGTACCGTTCGAGCCGAGCGGGGATCCACGCCGTGATCTCACCGACCTCGTCACCGCGATCTCCTCGGCGCTGACCGCCCTACCGACGACATTGATCGCGGACCTGGCAGCGGCCGCTGCTCGCGAGCCGCGGGTCGGGGAGAGCGTCCGTGCGCTGTGGGGTGAGCGGCACACGACCGTCACCGCGGTCCTCGCGCAGGCCCAACGGGATGGCGTCGTCCCCGGACACGCCTCCCCCGCCGTACTGGTCGACCAGCTCGTCGGGCCGCTGTACTACCGGCTTCTCATCACCGGGGAGCCGATCACGTCCGCCTACGTGAGGGAGCTGGTGCACAGCACCCTCGGACCTGTTCAGGAGAAGTCATGAAGAAGCTTTTGGTTGCCCTCGGCGTCATCGTCGTCCTGGTCGCCGGCTACACCGTCTACACAATCGTCCGGCCGTTCGTCGTGCACACCGAGATCGAGGTGGACGCGACCCCGGAGCAGGTCTGGAAGGTGCTTGCCGACCGGCAGGCGTACGCAGAGTGGAATCCGTTCATCATCTCCTCGACCGGTGAGCTGACGGCCGGTGGCACGATCACCAACGTGCTGCGCGACACCGAGGGCAAGGAGACCACGTTCACGCCCGAATTGCTGGTTGTCGAGCCGAACAAGGAACTGCGCTGGGTCGGCAAGATCGCGTTCGGCGGCATCTTCGACGGCGAACACGCGTTCCGCCTCGAGGAGCTCCCGAACGGCCGCACCCGCCTGATCCACGAAGAAACCTTCCGCGGCGTCGCCGTCCCCTTCACCAAGTCCCTGCTGACCAAGACCATCCAGCCCCAGTTCGTCGCGATGAACCACGCCCTCGCCGCGCGAGCCGCTGTATGAGTGGACTGCTGCGCAAGGTGGATGCGGTGACCGTGCGGGTGCCGGAGCTGGATGCGGGGCTGGAGTTCTACCGGGATCGGCTCGGGCATGAGCTGGTGTGGCGGAACGACGAGATCGGCCAGGCGGGTTTGCGGCTGCCGGACAGTGACACGGAGATCGTGCTGGCGACCGGGCTGGAGTATGCGCCGAGCTGGCTGGTGACCTCAGCGGACGAGGCCGCCGTACAGATCGTGCGGCAAGGTGGCCGGCTGGTCAGGGCGCCGTTCGACCTCCCGGTCGGGCGGTGCGCGGTGGTCGAGGATCCGTTCGGCAACGCGCTGGTGGTGCTCGATCTGTCGAAGGGTCTCTACGTCACCGACGAGCGGGGCTCGGTCACCGGCATCGAGTGACCTCATGTCCTATGTGCATCAACTCTGCGCAAAAGATGCATTGGACGGATGAGCTCCGCACTGGTTGGCTCGAAGCATGGAGAAACGTGCTTTGGGACGAGTTGGAATCGAGGTCAGCCCGGTCGGTTTCGGGTGCTGGGCCATTGGTGGGCCGTTCACTCGCGCGGGCAACGACGAGCCGTTGGGGTGGGGTGAGGTGGACGACGACGAGTCGGTGCGGGCGATCCGGCGAGCCGTCGAGCTGGGCGTGACGTTCTTCGACACCGCCGACGTGTACGGCGCCGGGCACAGCGAAAGGGTGTTGGGCAAGGCACTCGCGGGGATGCGGGACCAGGTGGTCATTGCCACCAAGTGGGGCAACACGTTCGACGAGGCGACCAAGGTCATGCATCACCAGGACACGTCGGCCGAGTATGTGCACAAGGCGGTCCGGGCGTCGCTCGAGCGGCTCGGGACCGACTACATCGACCTCTACCAGTTGCACTGCGACGCGACCAACGACGTCGCGCTGCCGTTGCGGGAGGCCTGCGAGGATCTCGTCCGGGAAGGGCTGATCCGCAGCTACGCCTGGAGCACGGACACGCTGAGCAGCGCGGAGTTCTTCGCCGAAGGCGAGCACTGCTCCGCGGTACAGCACGAGGCCAGCGTCCTGCACGACGCACCGGAGTTCTTCGCACTCTGCGAGCGCGTCGACCTGGCCAGCATCAACAGGACACCTTTGGGTATGGGCCTTCTCGGCCGTCGCGACGCGAACCGGCCGGCCACCGGTGCGGACATCCGGACGCTGCCGCCGTCCTGGCTGCAGTACTTCGACAAGGGCGGCGTACCCGCGCCTGAGTGGGCGGACAAGGTGTCGGCGATCCGCGACGTCCTGGAGAGCGACGGCCGGACGCTTGCGCAGGGTGCGCTCGCGTGGTTGTGGGCGCGGAGTCCGCGGACGGTTCCGATTCCGGGCTTCCGCACGGTCGCGCAGGCCGAGGAGAACGCCCGGGCGATGGAGTTCGGGCCGTTGCGGGACGACCAGCTGGCCGAGATCGCCACGCTGCTCGGGCGGTGATGAATCCCGTTCGCGCGATTGGGTACACGGTCGGTAAGCAACCATCGAGAAGGAGAGAGACGATGCGTCTGATCGTCGACCGCAGTACCAGGCACCGCGGTATCGCGGTGAAGGATCACGGGCATCCGTTCCTCAAGTCCGCCGGGCTCGCCGTGGCCGGGATGTGCGCCGGGATGGTGACCGAGTATCTGCTGGATCCCGAGCGCGGCAAGGCGCGACGAGCCCGGATGAAAGACAAGACGGCACATGCCGCACACGAAATGAACGGCGGCTTGAGCGGCATGTCCCGCGACATGACGAATCGCGGCCGCGGGATGGCGATGGCCGCCCGCTACCGGCTGATGGGACGGTCCGCCGACGACTCTGTCCTGCACGACCGGGTCCGATCCGAACTCGGGCGGCACGTCAGCCATCCGCACGCCGTGCAGGTGCGGGTGGACGGCGGGACCGTGACGCTGGTCGGCGACATGCTGGCCGACGAGGAGAAGGCGGCCCGGCACGCGGTCAAGCGGATCCCCGGCGTGAAGAAGGTGGACGCCCAGTGGACGGTCCACGAGGAGCCGGGCGACGTACCGACCCTGCAGGGTAAGGGGCGCAGCAAGCACTCCCCCGCGAACAGCTGACACACCCCCCGATCCAGCCCGGCGCTCTCGCCCTTCAGGCGGCGGCGCCGGGCTGATCCACGTCCGCGGCGGCCTCGAGCCTTCGCAGGCCAGGGCGGGCGCGCCGATGAAATCTCCACGGCCAACCTCTTGCCGACCATGAGGTTTATCGATATACCTCTGATCGACACCCCACCCTGGGAGCCGTGATGAGGTCTGTAGTGCGGTCAGCCGGCCGGTTTGGTCGTGCCGCGCTCGATCAGTGCGGCAGGCACGACCAGTTCCTGCGGGTCGCCGGTGGGCCCGCCGGCGATCTGGGCGACCAGCAGCGACGTGATCGCGTCGGCCATCTCCTCGTGGCCGGGGTTCACCGTGGAAAGCGCGGGAACCAGGTACGGCGCCTCGTCGATGTCGTCGAAGCCGACCACCTGGACGTCATCGGGCACTCGCAGGCCGGCATCGGCCAGGGCGCGCAGGGCGCCGATGGCCGCCACATCGGTCAGCGCGAACACGGCGTCGAAGGCGATCCCGCGGTCGAGCAGCGACCGGATCCCGTCGTACCCGTCCTGCAGCCGGAAACTGCACCGGACGATCAGCTCGGGATCCACCGGTACGCCGGCCTCGGCGTACGCGATGGCGTAGCCCTCGGACCGCAGCGCCGGCATGTTCGCGGTGGTGTCCAGGTTGCCGCCGAGCAGGGCGACGCGCCGGGCGCCGGTGGCGAGCAGGTGCGCGGTCGCCTGCCGGGCGCCGTCGACGTTGTCCATCATCACGTGGTCGAACCGCGACGGCAGCGCCCGCTCGCCGATCAGCACCACCGGTGCGTCGGTGCGGATCTGGGTCAGCTCGGCCGGGTCGATGTCGACCACACTGAGGATCAGGCCGTCGTACATCCGCAGCCGGGAGAAGGCGACCGCGTCCAGCTCGCCCTCGCGGCTGGCGCCGGTGCGCTCCATCACGATCCGCAGTCCGTGTGCCTCGAACCGGTCGGCGAGCCGGCCGGCCAGCTGGGCGAAGTACGGGCGCTCCAGTTCCGGAACCGCGAGCCCGACCACCCCGGTGCGGCCCGCGCGCAGATGCCGGGCGGCCAGGTTGACCTGGTACCCGAGCTCGCTGATCGCCGCCAGCACCCGTTCCCGGGTCGCCTCGCCCACGCGCGGCCGGCCGTTGATCACGTTCGACACGGTCATCGTGGACACCCCCGCGGACCGCGCCACATCGGCCATCGTCACCACGGTGCCCGGCTTCTTCATGGTCCATACCTTAGACATCATCTGGAGTTGCGATGAGATCCTCACCCCGCCGCATCGTCGACGGCCTGCCGGCAGGAACAGTGAAGTCATGATGCGCGCACCCTCGCCGCTCTACACCGATCCGGTGCATCTCGCGCCGACCGATCCGACGCTGATCGCCGGGCCGGACGGCGCGTGGTGGATGTTCTACACGCAGCGCCGCGCGCGTGAGCCCGACGGCGGCACCCGCTGGGTTCACGGCACCGACATCGGCGTGGCCCGATCCGTCGACGGCGGCCTGACCTGGACGTACGACGGTGTCGCGGCCGGTCTCGATCCCCATCCGGGCCGCAACACGCTGTGGGCTCCCGAGGTGATCCTGGCCGGCGATCGCTATCACATGTTCACCAGCTACATCCCCGGCGTACCGGACCGCTGGGAAGGGCATCCACGGTCGATCCTGCATCACACCTCGACCGACCTGCTCGATTGGCGGTACGACGGAGTGCTGCCGCTGTCGTCGGATCGGGTGATCGACGCGTGCGCGCATGAGTTGCCCAGTGGTGGGTGGCGGCTCTGGTACAAGGACGAGGCGCACGGGTCGACCACCTGGTCAGTGGACTCGCCCGACCTCGCCGAGTGGTCGGCACCGGTCCAGGTGATCGGTGGTGCTCCGCACGAAGGGCCGAACGTGTTCCAGCTGGGCGAGCACTACTGGATGATCACCGACGAGTGGCGCGGGCAGGCGGTCTACCGGTCCAGCGATCTGACCAGCTGGGAACGTGCCGGGCAGATCCTCGCCGAGCCGGGAACGCGGTCACTCGACCGGGGTGTCGGCCACCACGCGGACGTCGTGGTGGGCCGGGACGAGAACGGGCTCGAGGTGGGCTGGATCTTCTACTTCACCCATCGCACTGTTGCCACTGATGGGGAACACTTGGTCGACAACGAGGTCGATCCGCAGCGGCTGACCGACATCCACGTCGCGGTGCTGCGCGCCGACGGCGACCGGCTCAGCTGCGACCGCGACGCACCGGTCGCCCTTGACCTGCGTCGTACTGTCTGAAACACCAAGAAAACAAGGAGACTTCGTTGTCCAAGGTATCGTCGTCGCGGGTCGTGATCGACCTGGACGTCTCCGGTCCGGCCATCAGCCGGCACCTGTACGGGCACTTCGCCGAGCACCTGGGGCGGTGCATCTACGGCGGGTTCTACGTCGGTGAGGACTCAGACCTGCCGAACGAGGGCGGGATCCGGCTCGACGTGGTCGAGGCGCTCAAGGCGCTGAACATCCCTAACCTGCGCTGGCCGGGGGGCTGCTTCGCGGACGAGTACCACTGGAAGGACGGGATCGGCCCGAAGGACAGCCGGCCGTCGATGATCAACACCCACTGGGGCAACGTCGAGGAGAACAACCACTTCGGCACCCACGAGTTCATGGCACTGTGCGAGCTGCTCGGCGCCGACCCGTACGTGAACGGCAACGTCGGCAGCGGGACCGTCCAGGAGATGAGCGAGTGGGTCGAGTACCTGACCCGCGACGGTGACAGCCCGATGGTCCGGCTGCGCAAGGCGAACGGGCGGGACGAGCCGTGGAAGGTGCCGTTCTGGGGTGTCGGCAACGAGACCTGGGGCTGCGGCGGCAACATGCGGGCCGAGGCGTACGCCGACATGGCCCGGCGCTACGCCACCTTCTGCCGCAACCACGGGGACAACAAGCTCTACCGGATCGCCGCCGGCGCGTCCGACTACGACCTGGCCTGGACCGAGGCGCTGATGAAGGCGATCAGCTGCCTGGGCTGCGGGCGGGAGCCGAAGAACATCTTCCAGGCGATCTCGTTCCACTACTACACGATCGTCGGTTCGTGGGGGAACAAGGGCAGTGCCACCGACTTCTCCCTGGACGACTACTACCGGACGCTGATCAAGGCGCAGGACATCGACCGGATCATCCGCGGCCACTCCGCGGTGATGGACGCGTACGACCCGGACAAGACGGTCGGCCTGGTGCTGGACGAGTGGGGCACCTGGTGGGACGTCGAGCCGGGCACGAACCCCGGGTTCCTGTTCCAGCAGAACGCGATGCGGGACGCGCTGGTGGCGAGCGTGCACTTCGACGTGTTCCACCGGCACGCCGACCGGCTGGTGATGGCGAACATCGCGCAGACGGTCAACGTGCTGCAGGCGATGGTGCTCACCGACGACGACGGCGGCCTGGTGCTGACCCCGACGTACCACGTGTTCGAGATGAACAAGGGCCACCACGACGCGACGTCGGTCCCGACGCACCTGGTCGAGCAGCCGGCGCCGTACGAGCTGGACGGCAAGACGATGGAGCTGCTGTCCGCCTCGGCCAGTGTGAAGGACGGCAAGGCGCTGATCTCGGTCAGCAACCTGGACCCGAGCTCGCCGGCCGACGTCGTGCTGGATCTGCGGGGTGCGGACGTCCGCAACCCGTCCGGCCGGTTGCTGACGGCATCGAAACCGCAGTCCTACAACACGACGACGGACCCGTCCGCGGTCGCTCCGGTGCCGCTGACCGGGCTGGAGGCGGACCCGCGCGGCCTGCGGGTCACGCTTCCACCGCACTCCTTCGCCACGATCAGCCTGGACGTGTGACCAGGATCTGAAACTCGCGCACCCAGTTCGTGCCCGTCGACGTCGGCAACCTGGTCGGCGTCGACGGGTACGGCGGCATGGACGACGATCTGGTCGTCCTCGAGCTGCGCCTGCCGCAGCCGCAGCATGCCGCGCGGTTCCGCGCGAAGTCCGCGATGGTGAACCTGCGAGCACCTTCCTCGTTGACACGGTGTCAAGGTCAACGGGTCAGCGGGCGCGGCGGGTCCTCCGGTCGTTCTCGCGCTGGATGGCGTCGACCAGTGCGGGCTTCGTCATGGTCGAGCGGCCGGGGATGCCCAGTCGGCGGGCGACGTCGTACAGGTGCTGCTTGCTCGCGTTCGCGTCCACTCCCCCGGCGGTCTCGGCGGAGTCCGCGGACGACGCGGCGGTCCTCTCGGCCTGCTGGTCCGAGGGGCCGCTCTCCTGCTTCGGTTCCCAGTGGTCGCCGATCTTCTCGTACTGGTGCTTCAGGGCGGCGAACGCGGTCCGGTGGGCCCGTTCGCCCTCGCCGTACGTCTCGACTGCCGCGTCGTGGGCCGCGACCCAGATCTCCTGAGCGTGCTCGGGTGAGCGACGCAGTGTGGACGGCAGTTCCTGTCTGCCAGGCATTCGGGCCTCCTCTCCTCCGGAGGTCCGGTACCCGAATCACACCCTGGAGACGCTGCTCAGGAGGGGACCTGAGTACGGCGGTCGCGGACGGCGGCGACCGCGAAACCGGTGAGCATCAGGGCGATCCCGCCGGTGCCGAGGCCGACGACCACGTTGCCGCGGTTGTCCAGGCGTGGGTCGCACTGCATCGGCGTGATGCCCTTGTCCGGCTGGAACACCGACCCGCAGTCGCGACCGTCGACCGTGACCGGGCGGACGGCGAACACCACCCCGGCGATCAGCAGGACCACTCCCACCGCGCCGAGAACCTTGCTCAGCACTGCCCGTCTCGCAGCGCCGACCGCGGGACCTGCGCGACGGCAGCCACCAGGACCGACCACACCTGCCTGGTCAGACCTCGCATCTGGCGCTCACACTCCCTGGTAGCCCGGTAGGATTTGATCAAATCTAACGCAGCTAGTCCTCAGCGCTGAAGCCTGGATCCGGGCCCGGTTCGAATCTTCACCCAGTTCTAACGATCCACCACCGGGAATGTTCAAGCGTCAAGGACTGCGACCAGCGAGCCTGCGGCACGTCCGTGCGCGACATCGGCGAGGGCGCGGTCGACCTCGGCGAACGGGACCGCGGTGGTGTGCGCGGTTACGGGCAACCGGGCGACCAGCCGGAAGAGCTCCTCACCGTCACGTCGGGTGTTGGACGTGACGCTGCGCAGATCGCGCTCGCGGAAGAGGTGGCGCTCGTAGTTGAGGACCGGTACGTCGGTCAGGTGGATCCCCGCCACCGACACCGTGCCGCCGGGTTTGAGCGCCTCCAGGGCAGACGGCACCACGTCACCGGCCGGCGCGAACACGATGGCCGAGTCCAGCGGGACGGGCGGTCGGTCCGCCGTCTCACCGACGTACGCGGCCCCCAGCGCGCGGGCCAGCTCCCGGTTCCGCTCGCCGCGGGTCATCACGAACAATTCGGCGCCTTGCGCGGCGGCGAGCTGGGCCGTGAGGTGCGCACTGGAGCCGAAGCCGTAGATGCCGAGCCGTCCGCCCGGTGGCAGGTTCGCCCGCAGCAGCGATCGGTAGCCGATGATCCCCGCACAGAGGAACGGCGCCAGCTGCTCGGCCGGGCGATCGATCGACAGCGCGTACGCGTAGTCCTGCGGCACGACGGCGTACTCGGCGAAACCGCCGTCCGCGTCCCAGCCCGTGTACGACGACCGCGGGCAGAGGTTCTCCGAGCCGGCGCGGCAGAACTCGCACGACCCGCAGGTGCCGCGCAGCCAGGCGATCCCGACCCGATCCCCGGGCGCGAATCGCTCGGCCCTGGTACCACGCCCAACCACGGATCCCACGACCTGGTGCCCGGGCACGACGCCGGGCCTTCGC
This sequence comes from Kribbella sp. NPDC023972, assembly GCF_040639075.1. NCBI lineage: Bacteria > Bacillati > Actinomycetota > Actinomycetes > Propionibacteriales > Kribbellaceae > Kribbella > Kribbella sp. NPDC023972. The sequence continues at coordinate 1,526,195 of NZ_JBEZZH010000001.1, forward strand.
GGCCGCAGATCCCCCTCGCACAGATGCAGGTCGGTCCGGCAGATCCCACAGGCCTCCACCTTGACCAGCACTTCTCCCGGCCCCGGTTCCGGCACAGTACGACGTACTCGCCGCAAGGGCCCGTCATCGATCGGCGCGGGCCGGTCGACTGCCCAGACATCCATCTCGTCACCCATGCCCCGACCATCTCAGGTCGCATGCCCGCGGGCACCGGAGGAGCAAGCGGAAAGGCGGTGTGTCATGTACTCTCTCGTGCCCGTCGTCGACGCCGTGGTGATCGACGCGACGGACCCGGAGGCGGTCGCAAGCTTCTGGCAACGCCTGCTGGGCGGCGAACTCGTCCGTACCTCCAACGGCGACATCGACCTGCAGGACGGCCCGGTCCGCCTCTACTTCCAGCACGTGAAGGACGACGTCAAGCGCGGCAAGAACCGCCTCCACCTCGACCTCCGCGTCCCACCCGACGTACGGCGTGAAGCGGTCGAACGGGCCCTCTCCCTCGGCGCCACCCGAGCCGACGACGTCTACCCCGGCGACGAGTTCCAAGTCCTGCGCGACCCGGCCGGCAACGAGTTCTGCCTGATCTGGAACTGACCTCAGGCCGGCTTGTGCCTGGGGTGCTGGGTCAGAGAGCTCGGGGAGTTCGGGTTCGCGCCTTCGTCGACGCCGATGCCGAGGCGTTCGACGAGCTCGCCGCCGAGCCAGCCGGTAACCCCGGCCAGGGCGAAACCGGCGAAGCCGAGAATCAGCGCGCCGACACCCGGCTCCCAGGCGTCGGCGCCGGACCGAAACACCCAGCTCAGCGCGAACAGGACCACGACGACGACGTTGCCGACCCCGTGCAGTGCGCCGATCCGCCGGGCCCGGGTCCCGCCCGGGATCGCCAGCCAGTCGACCAGACCGAACACCGCCGCCACCAGTCCGCCGATCACACCGGCCGCGATGCTGTACGCCGCCGCGACGGGGAACCCGTCACGGTCCGTGATCAGATACAGGATGTCGAAGATGACCGCCGTACTGAGCAACCCCAGCGGGAACACGATCAGGACCGGGTGAATCGCGTGACCCATCATGCGCGCACGACTCTGCATGACTCGCACCTCCCTGACTCCCGGGTACCCAGGGCGAGGCGTTCGCATTCCGGTTCAGTCGGCCGGTCGGTGGCGGGCCTTTCATGGTCAGGGAGCCTTTGAGTGGTTCAGGCGACCCGCTGCAGCGCCCGCTCCCGCCGCTCGGCGACCTTGGAGCCGGACTCCCGCCGGGCCATCCGGCGGAGTACGACGGGTGCCGCCGCCAGCCCGATCACGGCCCAGACCCCCAGCACGGCGGCTGTCTCCAGTTGCCGCCAGGAGCCGCCGATCTCGACCACGACCGCGCTGTCGGGGAGCAGCGCCGACCGCATGCCCAGTCCCATCCAGTAGATCGGGCTGAGCTGGCCGATCCACTCCAGCCAGTCCGGCAGCGCGGTGATCGGGTAGAAGATGCCGGAGATCGCGATCAGGCCGAGCACCGGCAACTGGATGAGTCCCTGCGCCCGGGCGGTGGTGAAGACCGAGCCCAGGATCGCTCCGATCGGCAGCGTCGCGACCATCCCGAGCAGGAGCACCCAGCTCAGCGTGAGCCAGCCGTCGGCCGATCCGAGGGCGAGCCCGTCCACGATGAGCAGTCCCGGAATCAGCAGGATGGCCAGGTCGGCGAGCAGTCCGCCGGCCACCGAGACGACCTTGCCGACGAGATAGCCGAGCATCCCGTTCGGGGTCGCCTTGGCCCGCAGCAGCGTGCCGTCCTCGCGGTCCGCGGTGAGCTGCTGGCTCATGCTGACCATGCCCATCGCCGCGTTCATCCCGAGGATGCTCGGCAACGCGAGCGCGCCGAGCAGGAATCCGGTGGAGCCGAAGTCCCGGTCCCGCAGGAAGAACAGCGCGACCAGCATCAGCACCGGCCAGAGGAAGTGGCTGAACAGCTCCGGCCCGTTGGTGAAGGACTGCCGCAACTCGATCAGGCCGCGGGTCCAGCCGGCCCGGATGGCAACGGCTCTCATGCCACTGACTCCTCTCCGCGCACCAGCGCGAGATACGTGTCTTCGAGCGACGCTCGGCGTACTTCGAGCTCGCGGACGGCGGCGCCGTACTGCGTGAAGAGACCGCGAACGAAGTCGGTCGAATCGGCGGTGGACTTGCGGAAGTGCTGACCGTCGATGCTCCAGCGAACCTCGTCCACACCGGCGATCAGCGTGGTGAGCTCGGCGGCTGTGCCGGCCGCGACGATCCGGCCCGCGCTGAGGATCAGGATGCGATGCGCCAGCTTGCTGGCCTCGTCCAGGTCGTGGGTGGTGAGCAGGATCGTGGTCTCGTACTCGGCGGCCAAGAGTCGTACCAGCTCGTGGAACTCGTGCCGCGCCTGCGGGTCGAAGCCGGTGGTCGGCTCGTCCAGGAACAGCAACTCGGGCCGGCCGACGAGCCCGATCGCGACGTCGAGGCGGCGGCGTTGACCGCCGGACAGTGTCTTGACCTTCTTGTCCGCGTGCTCGGTGAGGCCGGCCGCGGCCAGCAGCTCACCGGTGTCCCACGGCCGGTCGATGCTGTTCGTCGAGTACGGCGCGTAGTACGTGCCGAGGTGGTGCAAGAGCTCACGGACTCGCCAGTTGCCGTGGTCGCGCCAGGACTGCAGCACGATGCCGAGCCGCGATCGCCAGCGCTCGTCGCCGTCGGCCGGATCGACGCCGAGCACCTCGACCGTCCCGGCCGACCGTAGCCGGAAGCCCTCGAGGATCTCGATCGTCGTGCTCTTGCCCGCGCCGTTCGGGCCGAGCAGGGCGAGGACTTCGCCGTGCCGGGCTTGGAACGAGACGTCGTGCAGCACCTCCGTACTGCCGTAGCACATCCGCAGGCCGTCCACCGCCAGCACCATGGGCAGCTCCCTTCTGTTGTTCACGAGTGCCTGAAAGCTACGTTGCGTTCACCTGCCCAGCAATCACTTCATCGCCCCGAACCGCTGCAAATGCAGCGAAATCATGGCAATCTGTGCAATGACGCTGAGACTGAATGCAACCGCGCATTGCAATGAGCTGATGATGAACGCACCGAGGAGGAACCAATGCCAGGTGGCAGGCTGAGCCACGAGGACCGGCGCGAGATCGCCGCCGGGCTGGCGGCCGGGCTCGGGTACGCCGAGATCGCGCGGCAACTGGACCGCCCGACCTCGACCATCAGCCGCGAGGTCGCCCGCAACGGCGGCGCCCATGGGTACCGCGCCGACCACGCCCACTACGCGACGTCGAGCCGGGCCCGTCGGCGGCGGTCCGAAACCACCGAACCACCATCGGCACTCGACGACCAGGTACGCGACTTCGTCGAGCGGTTCGCGACGATGATGGTGGACGGCGGGCTACCGAGGATGGCATCGCGAGTTCTCGCCCTGCTCTACACGGCAGATTCGCGCAGCCTGACCGCGGCCGAGCTGGTCCGGGAGCTGCGCGTCTCGCCGGCATCGATCTCCAAGGCGGTCGGCTATCTCGAACGTGTCGGCATGGTGCACCGCGAACCCGATCCACGTCGTCGGCTCCAGCACTACGTCATCGCCGAGGACGTGTGGCTGCAGGCGTGGAGGATCAGCGCTCGCACCAATCTGAACTGGGCCGAGACGGCCGGCGAAGGCGCGGTACTGCTCGGCCCGGACACGCCGGCCGGCGAGCGGCTGACCAAGATGGCCGACTTCTTCCACCGCCTCGGTGAGGACATGGCCGGTGGGCCCGCGTTCGAGGTCATCGCCGACGCCCTCACCGCGCTCGCCGCGCTCCTGCACGCGGCCCGTCCACTCACCGCGGACGAGCTCGCCACCGCCCTCGCCTGGCCGCCCGCCCGCATCACGGACGCCCTGGCCAACGCGACGAAGTACGCCGAGTACACCGACCCGGTCGTCCTTCATCAGCCGACGTCGGACACCTACACCGCCATCCCGGCCCCGAACCGTCTCAGCCCGGAGCAGTTGGCCGCACTCAGCTAGGTCCCGGATACGGGTGCATGCCGGCCGGGTATTCGTTGCCGTGAGCAACCAGCCAGCCGGCCGAGTCGACGATCAGCGCGGCGGTGACGTCGAAGGCGTTCAGGCTGTCGCCGTCACCCGCCGCCAGGTTGGCCACGTGCCCACCGGCGAACAGGAGAACCTCGCGCGCACCGGCCCGGTGACTCGTCACCGCCGGGATCACCTCCTCACCGTTGCCCAGGGCATCGAGATCGATCTCCTCCGCGGAGTGACCGGCGTTGACCACCAGGCATCCGTCCTTCAACCGCCCGATCACCTCCGCCGACACGGTCCCGACCCGACCGGTCGCGGTGACGACGATGTCGGCCCACTCCCCGATCTGCGACACGACCTCGAACCCGTCGTACGACGCGACCAGCGCGCGGCTCGCGTCCACCTCGGCGACCTGCACGATCGCCCCGAGGCCGCGCGCCGTACGAGCCAGGCCCGCGCCGACTTCGCCGTACCCGACGACCAGTACGGCGAGGCCGTGCAACGAGAGCTGGGTGCGGGCGAGGACGGTGTGCCACGTACTCGAGCCGACCGCGAACCGGTTGTGCAGCTGGTTCTTCACCGGTACGCCGTCCAGATCGAACACCGGGTGGGTCAACGCCAGCGCGTCGACCCGGTTGAGACCCGTCCGGGTCATCTCGATCCCCGCGACCACCCCGTCGTACCCGCGGGACGTCGCCTCGACCACCACGTCGCCACCCATCTCGACGGTGTGCGTCGGACCCCAGTCGACGCACCCGGCCGGCGTGGTGACCTCGATCCCCCAGCTCTCGACCAGCCGGCGTACGTCGTCCCGCGTCGTCGCCGGGTCGGCCGGATGCAGGATCACCGCGGCTCCGGCCTCCCGGAACGCCTGCAGGAACAGCGCCGACTTCAGGTCGATGTGCGCGGTGACCGCCAACCGCACGGACGTCAGGTCCGGCAACCTGCCGGCCGCGGCAGCTGTCCGTTGCATCCACCGCCGCGCCCACGCGAGCCGCTGCCCGAGCTCAACCCCTTGCCACGCCGTCCCCGGAAGATCCACCCGTCCACGATGTCACAGGAAGCCCTGGGCCAGTGCGCGGAGGAGGCGCCGGGTGATCAGGCCGTCGGCCAGGCCGAGCTCGACCAGGTCGTCGAAGATCGCTTGGTCGGCCGCGGCGGCGCGGATGCCGACATCGAGGATGCGGCCGGAGCCGGTGAGCTGGGCCGTCAGGGCGGTGTGCCGCAGGTGTTTGCCGAGCAAGCGATTGGTCTGACGGCGGTACGGCGTACCGGCGTCGGTGCTGTTGCTCCGGAGCGCATCGGCGACCGCGCGGCCGGCCAGCATCCCGGTCGCGACGGCGTAGTAGATGCCCTCACCGGTCATCGGATTGATCAGCCCGGCCGCGTCACCGGCGAGCATCACCGGCCCCGGCTGAGGACGCCAGAACCAGCTCGACAACGGCAGGTGATGACCCCACCAGGACTTCCCGCCGTCCGCCGCGCCCGGAAGCAGCGTCTCCAGTTGCGCCAGCAGCTCCGCTCGGCTCGGGCGTGGCCGGGTCGCTGTGAGCTGCTCGCCGTACCCGACGTTCGACCAGCCGTCGCCGCGGTCGAAGGACCACGCGTACGACGGTTGCCGGCCCGGGCCGTAGGCGATCACCTGGCTCGCGGCCCGCCCGGGCGGTGTCGGTGCGTACCCGCGGATCGCGAGTGCCACCGGACCCGCCTTCACCCCGAGGTCCCGGCGTACGACGGAATGCGCGCCGTCCGCACCGACGACGAACCGGGCCTCGAGGTCGCCGTCGACGGTGATGGAGTGTCTGCCGACCGTGATACCGCGGACACGCCGCCGAACGAGCTCGGCACCCGCCGCCTGGGCCGCGACCGCTAGGCGCTGGTCGAACACCGTCCGCGGCACCACCCAGTTCGGCCGGGCCATGTCCCGGTCGACTCCAGCTTCCCCCCGAGACAGCGCGAACCGTCGTACCGGGGTCCAATCGTCGACGATCCCGGTCACCCCGACCTCGGCCAGCAGGTCGAGCACGTGCGGCGCGATCCCGTCCCCACACGCCTTGTCCCGCGGGAAGTCATGCCGGTCCAGCAGCAGCACCGAAAGACTGGGATCCACCGCCAGCGCGCCGAGCGCCGCGGAAGCACCAGCCGGTCCGGCTCCGACGACCACCAGGTCCCACACAGCCCCAGTGTTGCGAAGCGGCAGCGCGGACGCGACCCCAGGCCACCGATCAGACCTGCTAGGTGCCAGGTCGCTTACCCGGTTTGGGGGTACGACGTGACGCCGTACGTCGTTGACGGGGGATCAGCCGGTCGACGTGGCCGGCGGACTCGCCCCACGGGGTGACCGGACGGGCTTCGTCGAGATCCACGATCTTCGGTGGCGGCGGGACGAAGACCTCGATGGTCTCCTCCTCCGCGGGCGGCGGTGGCGCCGGAACCGGCGTGGCCCTGGCCCGGGCGGCGGACTCCTTGCTCACCCGAGGCACGGGGGCCGCCGCCACCGCCACCACGGCGACGGGGGCAGGGACCGGGCGGCGCGGCAGCTTGGTCCGGAGCTCGAGGCCGAGCGCGTCGATCAACTTGCGGCAGGCAACGATCGACACGGCGACCGCGACGACCGTGCAGGCGGCGAACAGCACCGCCTGGCCGCCGGCCGCCCAGTTCGACGGATCGGTCCGGCGCATCGCGGCGATCATCGCCACCACGACCGCGTTGGTGATGCCGAAGGCAACCGCCACCCCGGCGGTCCGCAGCAGCACCCGGCGCTCCAGCCCGACATCGTCGGCAGCGGCGACCAGGCCGGCGATCAACCCGGCCAGCACCGGCACGGTGTACACCAGCGCCAGCATGAGCCCGGGGCTCGCCACCAGGTAGAAGACGTCGAAGACCAGCGCGGTCCCGGTCAGTGCGGCCGCGAAACACACCACCATCGGCGGATACGACCGCACGATGGCCACCGCGTCCGCCGGCACCGTCCTGATCATCCCGAACGCCAAACCACCGACTCCATCCCTCGCTCTCCCCCATTGTGCAGGTACCCCGCACCCTGGGTGACAACCGGACACACCCTGAGGTCGATGAATACGTGAGGCTGAAGCGTTTGTCCGCGGTGGGACAGCAGGTGTGTGCGCCGTGGCGACGGCCAGGTCGACGGGGTGTTCGGCAGCCAGTTGACCGGGGCAACGGTTGTCGACGGGATCTTCACCGCGATGAGCACCACGATCGGTGACTACCGGCAGGCGTGACGTCTGCAGGACGACCTCGTTGCCGCCGGAGCCGTGCTCTCGCGCTGACTCCGGCGGCTGAGGTCTAGGCTGCGGCCGGCATCGGGGCCAGTTGGTCGCGCAGGTCGTCCAGGATCTTGCGCAGGACGCGGGAGACCTGCATCTGGCTGACGCCGATGTCGCGGCCGATCTCGGACTGCGTCCAGCCCTCGACGAACCGCAACTGGAGGATCCGGCGCTCACGCGGCCCGAGCCCCTCCAGCACCGGCTGGAGCATCTCCACCGTCTCCAGCTGGTCGATGCTGCCGTCCTCGTCGTCTGCGACGACGTCGGCCAGGGTCAGGTCGGCGTCCACGTCGGACGGACGGTCCAGGGACAGAACGTTGAAACAACCCTTCGCGGCCAGGGCCTGCTCGACCTCGGAAACCTCGACGCCGAGGTGGTCGGCGATCTCGGCGGGGGTCGGCTCGCGGTTGAGCTGCTGCTCGAGCAACGGCAGCTTGGTGGCGATGGTGCCTTGCATCTCCTGCAGCCGGCGCGGGATCCGGACGGTCCACGCGCAGTCGCGGAAGTAGCGTTTCACCTCGCCCCGGATGGTCGGGATGGCGAATCCGATGAACGGTGTGTCTGCGTCGAGCCGGTAGTGGTGAGCGGCCTTCACCAGACCCAGATACGCGACCTGCTCGAGATCGTCGGCCTCGGCCCCGCGGCCGCGAAACCGGCGGGCGATCCCCCTGGCCATCTCGATGTTGAGCTCGACCACCTCTTCGAGCAACTGTTGCCGCTCTGCTTCGTCGGTGCTGGCAGCCCTGCGTTCCATCAGTTCTCGGGTGGCTGCTTCCCGGGCGGCCCGATCGGCCGCGGTTGAACAGTGAACAGGAGCCTGTTCGATCGTGCTGGTACCCATGGTATGACCTCGCGACTGTCCGTCACGGCGTGGCACGTATCTGGACCACGGTCATGCCTGCTTCCCGCCCGTACCCAACCGGGCGGATGTCATGCGCCCTATGTACGCGCGAGGCTGCGCTCGGCGTATCCCGACGGCACGGGCCGTTCCCCGGGCACCGGGTCGAGGAGCCGGATCGCGGTGCCGGTGCGGTCGGCGAAGACGGCGTACCGGCCGAGCGGGCTGTCCGCCGGGCTGAGCAGCCAGTCGAGGTCGCGATGGTCCTCGAAGAAGGTGTCGATGTCGCCGACGTCGAACACCCCGCCGGTTCCGAGCGCCCCCTCGGCGGGATCCCGGACCAGGGCGATCGTCGGGTGGTCGCCGCGCGGACCGAGTAACGCGGTGTCGTCACTGGGCCAGGCGACCGGCTCCAGGCCAAGTCCGCGGTAGTAGTCCACACTGGCTTCCAGGTGTTCGACCGGGCGAAGTTCGAACAGCAGTTTCATTGTCAGCCTCCCCTGTACTTGTGGCTGCGGTTCTGGCCTGATCGGCGGGCCTCGTTGGTCCGGGCGCCGATCTCGGAGATCCGGCCGGCCAGTGCCGGATGGTCCCTGCTGAGTTGTTCGCCCGCCGCGGCCAGCGGGCCGAGCAAGGCGGCCGAGTCGTTGTTGCCCAGGGCATCGTGGACGGCGTCGACACTCGCCTGGGCCTGATCGTCCAGTCCGGCCAGTCCCGCAACCTCGCCGGCCAGCCGGCGCAGATCCGCCGCGTGATCCCGGGCCCAGACCGCGACCGCACGGTCACCGGCGCGCTGGTCCCGCGCCGCCCGCACCCGCTGCTCACCGTTCAGCTCCGGGTGGGACGCATGCGGGTTGAGCCGGAGATAGCGCCGCTCGGCCGCCTGCCGGCTGGTGACTCCCAGCGCGGGCGCGAGCTGGATCCAGCTGATCCCGGCGGCCCGCGCGGCCTCGATCAATCGCGGCTCCCAGCCGCTCAGCTGCTCCCGCAACTCACGCAGCCGGACCAGCGCGGCGAGCACCTCGTCCGCGGAGGAAGCGGCCTCCGCCCCGGGAACGTTCGGGGCGGAGGGCAGCCTCCCCAGCACATCCACCAGGAACTCCAGAGCCGCCGCCGGTGTGCGGTCCTCTCCATTGGGCTGCGGCATCTGACCTCCTGGTGTCAGGCGTCGACCTGTTTGGTGTCCTCGACCGTCTCACCGGTCACGGTCCGGCTGCCGGTCTCACCACCGGTGATGGCGATCTTGCGCGGCTTGGCCTGCGCTGCGACCGGGATCTTCACGGTCAGGACGCCGTTCTCGTACGCCGCGCTGATCCGGTCGGCGTCGAGGGTGTCACCGAGGAACAACTGGCGCGAGAACACGCCGAGCGGCCGCTCCGACACCTGCATCTCGACTCCCTCGTCCAGCGCCGCCGGCCGGCGCTCGGCCTTCACGGTCAGCACGTTCCGCTCGACGTCGAGGTCGATCGCGTCCGGGCTCACCCCGGGCAGGTCGAACACGACCACGTACTCGTCACCCGATCGGTAGGCGTCCATCGGCATCGGGCTCGGCCGCGACCACGTCCCCGGCGTCACCGCGCCGGTCAGCTGCTGGGCCAGCCGGTCGAACTCCCGGAACGGGTCAGTGCGCATCAACATCGTTTCCACCTCCAGGTTCATCCGACAGTTCCGCTGTCAACACGCACCTTTGATATAGCATGTCATCGCTCCGTTGACAAGTCCTGTGTCATCCAAGCGTTGACGAGCATCGAGCTGGGTACCGGCGGCGGCATGACGGAGAACGAGCGGTTGATCCGGGCCCCGGTGGCCGACGTGTTCGCGATCCTGACCGACGGCTGGACCTACGGCGCCTGGGTGGTGGGAGCGTCCCGGGTCCGTGACGTCGAGAAGGGGTTCCCGCAGCCCGGTCACAGCCTCCACCACTCGGTGGGGATCTGGCCGCTGGTGATCGACGACAGCACGACGGTGCTGCAGTACGAGCCACTGCGTTTCCTCCAGCTCCGGGTCCGCGCCTGGCCGACCGGCGAGGGTCAGGTCGAGTTCGTCGCCACTGACCGCGACGGCGACTGCCACCTGGTGATGCGGGAGCAGGCCGTCAAAGGACCGGCCGCCGCGCTCCCCCACGCCGTGTACGACCCGATCCTGCGAGCCCGCAACCACGAGACCCTTCGCCGGCTGGCTCTGCTGGCCGAACGTCACCACTGAGATCCGCCTCGGCGGGTACCGGAATCACATGACGAGACAAGATTCGGTGTGGCTGGCGACCGCGACGATCCCGGAGTTCGAAGGGATCCTGACTGACAAACACGCCGATGTGGTCGTGGTCGGTGGTGGCCTGATCGGGCTGACGACCGCGCTGTATCTGCAGCAGGAGGGGACTGACGTCGTACTCCTGGAAGCCGGTCGCGTCGGTGGCCGGACCAGCGGCAACACCACCGGCAAGGTCACCTCGCAGCACAGCGCCATCTACGCGAATCTGCTCGACCGGCACGGGCCCGGCAAGGCCGGGCAGTACGCCGCCGCGAACCAGGCCGCTGTCGAGGAGGTCGCGGACCTGGTGAACCGCCTCGGCATCGACTGCGAGCTCGCCCGTACGCCGGCCTTCGTCTACTCGTTGACACCCGACTCACCGCTGCGCCGCGAGGCCGACGTCGCGGCCGCGCTCGGACTCCCGGCCCACTTCGTCGATCCGGACGAGCTCCAGCTGCCACTGAAGGTCGCCGAGGCCGTGCGTTTCGACGACCAGGTTCAGTTGCACCCGGCCCGCTACCTGGCCGGCCTCGCGACCGCGTTCACCCAGGCCGGCGGCCGCATCTTCGAGAACAGCCGGGTGACCGAGGTCAACACCGACGACGAGATCCAGGTGGTCACCGCCCAAGGTCCACTGGTCCGCGCCGACTACGTGATCGTCGCGACCCTGCTGCCGATCGGGCTCACCGGCGGGTACTTCGCCCGTACGCGGCCGAGCCAGTCGCACGGGATCGCCGTACGGCTACCGGTCGAGGCTCCCCGCGGTATGGCGATCTCGGTCGACTCACCAGTGCGGTCCACCCGCCCCTGGCCCGGCGGCGGCCCGAACGGGTTGATCGTTGTCGGTGGCGACCACGAGACCGGCGCCGAGCAGGACACCGAGGCGACCTACCAGAGCCTGGTCGACTGGGTCGGTTCGGTGTGGAACTTCGATGCCGAGCCGGAGTACCGCTGGTCCGCGCAGGACTACAGCACCCCCGACCTGCTCCCCTTCGTCGGCAAGGCACCGGGATCGCCGGTCCTGGTTGCCACCGGCATGCACAAGTGGGGACTGAGCAACGGAACGGTTGCCGCCGGCATCCTCCGCGACCTGGTCCTCGGCCGCGACAACCCCTCCGCCGGTCTGTACGACGCAGGCCGCATCGGTGACGTACAAGCGGTGGCGAAACTGGTGAAGGACAACCTGCACGTCGGCAAGGAGTTCGCGGCCGGCCACCTGGGACGGCTAAAGGGCGGAGTCGACCACCTCGAGGTCGGCCAAGGCGGTCTGCTCACCCTCGACGACGGCGGCACCGTCGGCGCCTACCGCGACCATGACGGCGAACTGCACACGGTCGAGCCCGTCTGCACCCACCTCGGCTGCCCGCTGCGCTGGAACCCGGCGGACACCACCTGGGACTGCAACTGCCACGGCTCCCGCTTCGACCACACCGGAAAGAACCTCGACGGCCCGGCCACCAAACCCCTCAGGTCGCCACGATCGGAGCCGGCCGAGCCGCCAGCCTGATCGGCGGTCGCAACGAGCTCGCCTGAGCCGCACCCAGCCGGGCATGCGAACGGCGCGCGCCCCTGTCCGGGACGCGCGCCGTCGAGGTCGCTACGGTCAGATTTCCTTCTTGGCGATACCGGCCATCAGGATCCGCTGGTACGGCTGCAGGTCCTCGACCGCCGGGATGTCGCCGTCGGGGTCCTCCGGGAACCAGCGGGCCAGGAAGTCCAGGCCCGGGGGAACGAGCGGCATCCCGAGGAAGTGCTGCTCGATCCGCTCCGGCGTCCGGATCCACCCGTTGCCGAGGCTCTCCAGACCGGCCCGCTCCATCCCCTTCTGCAGCGGCTCACCGGTGTCGACGAAGTCGGTGATGAACAGGTAGCTGCCCGGGACGAGTGCGTTCATGATCGTGCGGACCCACTCGTCCGGCTTCTCGTCGTCGTGGAAGTGCATGTGCAGACCGACGACCATCAGCGCGATCGGACGGCTGAAGTCCAGGTGCGCCTTGATGTCGGGGTGGTCGAGGATCTCCTGCGGCTGCCGCAGGTCCGCGGTGACCACGATGGTGCTGTTGTTGGTCGCCAGCAGCGCCCGGCCGTGCGCGAGCACGATCGGGTCGTTGTCGACGTAGGCGACCTTGGCGTTCGGATTGATCTCCTGAGCCGCCTCGTGGGTGTTCTTCTGCGTCGGCAGGCCGCTGCCGATGTCGAGGAACTGGTCGATCCCGGCCTGGCGGGCGAGGTACTGAACGCCCTTGACGAGCGCTTCCCGGTTCTCGATCGCGCAGCGACCGGCATCCGGGACGTACTTGAGGTAGAGCGCCGCGCCTTCCCGGTCGGCGGCGAAGTTGTCCTTGCCACCGAGCAGGGCGTCGTAGACGCGGGCGATGGTCGGTTGGGAAGTGTCGAACTCCGGGTTCGGGTCCGGAGTGCCGGAAGTCGCCATCGGCGCAGCCTTCGTGTCGGGGAAATCTTGGAGTGTCATCGTAGGGCAGTTGCGGACCTGTCGGAGCACTGGTTCGGCGCTGCGGGTGTGTCGGTCCGAAAGTCGGCCGGATTGCCTGAATCGTCAAGCAGATAAGCCTTTTCGGATGACCGAAGGTCCTGACAAACCAGGCGCTCGCCGGAGCTCCACTTCCTACCTTCCCCGTCCGTCGGCGGCCCAATCGCACCAGTCCTCGCGACGGCCCTGGAGCCGGAAAAGGTCACGAGCGGCGACCACGCCGTGCGATCGCCCCATGTCTTCGACCACACCGTGTAACTGAGCGGACACATCGACGCCAAACGTGTACGATGCAAATGCAAGGCCAAATGCACGTGCATTTGCCAAAGACGTACGGAAGGTGCAGCTGATGACTGCTGTCTACAACGGCATGCCTGGCGACTCGATGAGCACGCTGATCTGGCGGAAGAGTCAGCGGAGCGGCCCGAACGGCAACTGCGTAGAGGTCGCGAAGCTCCCGGGCGGCGGCGTGGCGATGCGAAACTCGCGTCACACCGACGGCCCGGCGCTGGTGTTCACCAAGGCCGAGATCGAGGCGTTCCTCGGCGGTGTTCAGGACGGGGAGTTCGACTACCTCGTCTGATCCGAACCGGAAAGCAAGAGGCCCCTTCGCCAGGCGAGTGACGAAGGGGCCTCTTCCTGTCTGCTGGTCTCTCCGGCGTCGAGTACGTCGCTGTGCCACCTGAGTACGGCGCCCTGACGCGAGCGGCCTCGCCGTACCGTCCTGAACGCCGTACGAACCGGATGAGAACAACGAAGGCCGACCCTCGGACGAGGGTCGGCCTTGGTGTTGCCCGGGGCAGGCGCGGACTACTGGACGGTGAGCGGCCAGAGCTGTTCGCTCGGCAGCTCCGACGCCGTCCCGCCGGCCGAATTGTCAACGGTGATACGCAATCCGGTGAACTTCGGCGTCATCACCCGCTGGTACCGCGAGGCGCGGTCGGGCTCGGCAAGGTACTCGGCGATCAGGTGGTCCCCCAGCCAGATCCGCACCATCTTTCGGCCTCCTGCTGCTCTGTCGGTGGTCATGGGGCCAGGCTCACGATCGGGTCGCCATCCAGCTGACGGACGCCGCGCAGCCAGCCCTCGAAGGCCCAGCGCTGTTGCTCAGGGCAACGCGCAACCAGTTCCTGGATCTCCCGCTCGGTCAGCTCGCCGGGCGCGTTCCCGCTCAGGTCGGCGGTGTGCTCGGCTACCTCACTGTCGTCACCGTTCATCGACTCGGGTTCCCCAACCAGTCGTGCCGGCGCTTGCGCCACCGGCGGTCTGTAGGACCGGCCTGCCGGATCACGCGATGTCACGTTTCGCGAGATTCAGCTCACCTTCTGTGCATGAATCAATCATGGCGTCGGCACGCTACGAATGCAAGCGCCCGATGCACGTGCATCCGCACGTTTTCCAGTTCGTGACCCGAAAACCTCGTTTTCCGCCTGCGGAGACCCCCTGGCCGCCCGTCGAACGGTGTTCGTCGGCGATCCAGGCGGCAACTTTGTCAGGACAAGTTCGATCTGCCTGACCGGTTCAGTACTACGCTGCGTAACCGTCGGAACCGGCTCGGCGCGACCCATGTAAGAACTTCGGCAGATTCCCGGTGGTCCGTGCGATGATGTCTCCCTGCGGGCGATGTCGCCGCTGATCCAGCTGGGGGCCGTGGGAGGTGGGTGTGACCGAGTCGGGCGCGCAGAGCGGGCCGACTGCGCTTCGGATCATCCTCGGAGCGCACCTGCGACGGATGCGGGAGGCGGCTGGGATCAGCCGCTCCGACGCAGGCTGGGAGATCCGCTCGTCGGAATCCAAGGTCAGCCGGATGGAGCTCGGCCGTGTCGGCTTCAAGGAGCGCGACGTCAGCGACCTCCTCACTCTCTACGGCCTGGACGACGGCGAGGAGCGCGAGCGGCTGCTGTCACTGGCCCGCGACGCGAACAACCCCGGCTGGTGGCACCGCTTCGGCGACGTACTGCCCAGCTGGTTCCACTCCTACCTCGACCTCGAGTCCGCCGCCCAGCTGATCCGTACCTACGAGCTGCAGTTCGTCCCGGGTCTGCTGCAGACACCGGAGTACGTGCGGGCCGTGGTCCAGCTCGGCCGCGGCCTGATCCCGGCCGAGGAGGTCGAGCGCCGCGTCGCCCTGCGGGTCAACCGGCAGGAGATCCTCCGCCGGGCCGACCCGGTGCGGCTGTGGGCCGTCGTCGACGAGTCCGTGCTGCGCCGGCCGATCGGCGGGGTGAAGGCGATGCGGGTGCAGCTGGAGTACCTGATCGAGGCCACCCACCTGCCGAACCTCACGCTCCAGGTGATGGAGTTCGACGGCGGTGGTCACGCCGCGACCGGCGGTGCGTACAGCATCCTTCGTTTCCCGGAGCGGGATCTGCCGGACATCGTCTACATCGAGCACCTGACCAGTGCGCTGTACCTGGACAAGCTCGAGGACCTCGACCGGTACACGGCCACCATGGAAGCCCTCTGCGTCGCGGCCCCGCCGCCGAACAAGACGCGCGACATCTTGGCCAGGATCCTGCGCGACTACGACGACTGACCTCAGCTGTTGTCGGTCAGCCAGGTGATCAGTGGTTTCGTCGCCCGCCAGTCCGCCCGGACGAGCTCGGCGAGCTCAGGGGTGTGGATCACCGGTTCGAAGCCGTAGGACTTGCTGACCGTCAGGGACTTGTGCCGGAGCAGCTCGATCCGCGGATGCTCGGCGTCGTAGCCGCGCGGACTCGTCTTCAGCCGGTCGCCGCCGACGGTCCAGCCGGCCGCGGTGAGATCGGCCAGCAGCCGCTCGAGTTGCTTGCCGCGGCGATCGTCGTCGATCGCGGTCCGCACCCGGCCGAGCCGTTCCGAGCTCGCCTCGTAGAAACCGGCCGCGACCCGGACGCCGGGCGCGGACACCTGGACGTACCACCCGGTCGACGGCGCGACGTCGATGAACGCGCCCTGATGGGTCTTGTACGGCGTCTTGTCCCGGGCGAACCGGACGTCGCGGTACGGCCGGAAGATCTTCGCCGGACCGAACTCCTCCTCGAGCTCCGCCAGGAGCGCCGCCATCGGGGCCCGGACCGACTCCTCGTAGACGTGCTTGTGCGCCGTCCAGAACGTCTTGGTGTTGTCCATCTCGAGGTCGTCGTAGAAGTCCAGCGCCGCGGCCGGGAACCCGGTGAAGCTCATCCACGTCCTCGCTTCGCTCCGGGCGCGGATGAGGCACGAACCGCGCTGTGCTTGATGGTGAACTCGCTTCGCTCCTTCACACCGATCACCATAGTTCCGTCCCGACTGGGCGATTACCCCGCGGGTACCGGGGGCGCGCCACTTTCCTGAACTCACTGGGAGGACGCGAAATGCCCGCGGACGTTGTCGATCTGATCATGCAGGACCACCGTGAGGTCGAACGACTGTTCGACGAGCTGAAGGACAGCCCGGAGAAACGCCCCAACCTGCTCCCCGTGCTCACCACGCTGCTCACCGCCCACAGTCGCGCCGAGGAGGCCGAGGTCTACCCGGTCGCCGCGACCGAGGCCGGTGAGAAGGAAGAGGTCTCGCACAGCCAGCAGGAGCACATCGAGGCCGATCAGCTGCTGGCGAAGCTCGCGCAGACCGATCCGACGTCGCCCGAGTTCGACACGGTGCTGCAGAACCTGGTCGACGCGGTGTCACACCACGTCGAGGAGGAGGAGACGAAGGTGCTGCCGGGCATGCGCTCGAACCTGTCCGACGAACGCCGGGCCCAGCTCGGCGAGGCGTTCGTTGCCAGCCGCAAGCAACATCTCGGCGAGCAGCCCGGTGATATGACCAAGGAGCAACTCGTTCAGCAGGCGAGCAACGCGGACATCTCCGGGACGTCGGGCCTGAGCAAGGAAGAGCTGAAGAAGAAGGTCGAGCAGGAGGCCGAGAGCTGACCACGAACAGGTGCGCCGGCCACCACCTGGCGCAGGCCGGCGCACCGCTCAGTCGACAGTGCGGAAGAACGCGCGGATGTCCTCGATCAGCACCTGGGGTTGTTCGAGCGCGGCGAAGTGACCGCCGTGCGGGTGGCTGGTCCAGCGGACGATGTTGTCCGTGTGCGCCACCCGATGGCGGAGCGGGATGAAGTTCTCGTGGGCGAGGTCCAGCAAAGCGGTCGGGGCGGTCGACGGCTCTGGCGGCTGCCCCCAGTACGGCGCCTGCGCGCGCTCGTAGTAGATCCGCGCCGCCGACCCCGCCGTACGCGTGAGCCAGTAGAACATCACGTTGGTGAGCAGTACGTCGCGATCGACGGTGCTCGCCGGATCGGTCCATTCCTCGAACTTCTCGGCGATCCAGGCCAGCTGGCCGACCGGTGAGTCGGTCAGCGCGTAGGCCAGTGTCTGCGGTCGGGTCGACTGCAGGTCGGCGTACCCTTGCCGGTCCTTCGACCACTTCTGATACCGCCGCCACGAGGCCCAGGTGCGTTCACGCTCGGCCGGATCGAGTGGCTCCAGCTCTTCCGCGGTCGGCTCGGCGGTCGCGCCGGCGCCGGGGATGAGATTGAGATGTACGCCGATCACGCGCTCGGGGTGGATCCGACCGAGCTCACGGGAGATCGCGGCACCATAGTCGCCACCCTGCAGGCCGAATCGCTCGTAGCCCAACCGGGACATCAACTCCGACCAGGCCCGGGCGATGCGCAAGAGCTCCCAGCCGGTCTCCCGGGTCGGCCCGGACAGGCCGAACCCCGGGATGCTCGGAATCACCAGGTGGAAGGCATCGGCCGGATCACCGCCGTACGCACGGGGGTCGGACAACGGCCCGGCGACCTCGAGGAACTCGACGATCGACCCCGGCCAGCCATGGGTGAGGACGAGCGGTGTCGCGTCCGGCTCCGGCGAACGGAGGTGGGCGAAGTGCACGTTCGCGCCGTCGATCGTGGTCGTGTACTGCGGCCACGCGTTCAGCCGGTCCTCGGCCCTGCGCCAGTCGTAGTCATGACGCCAGTAGTCGACCAGCTCCTGGAGATGGACCTTCGGTACGCCGTACGCCCACCCGACGCCGGGCAGCTCGTCCGGCCATCGGGTCAGGTCAAGACGTGTTCGCAGGTCGGCCAGCTCGCTGTCCGGCACGTCCAGCCGGAACGGTTCGACACTCACCCCGGCAGCCTGCCGTAGCGGTCGGCGTACCGCACCCGAATTCAGGCGTTGACCTTGTCGCGGACCACCTTGACGGCCGCCGCGGCGATCAGGCAGAGCACACCCGCGCTGATCACGATCGTCACCAGCGTGCCGGCGCCGTTCAGCGCGTTGTCGCACGACATCGGGGTGATGCCCGCGGCCGGTTGGAAGGCCGAACCGCAGACCGTGCCCCCGGCCGAGACCGACCGGAAGCCGAGCGCCACGCCGCCGAGGACGATGGCCACCCCGGCGATGGCGAGAATCTTGTTCAGCGTCGTCACGACGAATCCGGCGCCGCTGATGGTGGGCATGCCGGTGGCACGCCCGGTGAGCCCCGTTGCACTTCGTTCACTCCTGACCTCGACTGACCACCCGGATCGAACTTACGGTCCGGCGCCGGATGATCCCCAGTTGTGTGGTCGGTCAGCACTGATTCTTCACACAGTCCTTACTCAGGACATGACCGACCGTGACGATGGTCTCAGAGTGCGATGTGGACGGGGTCACGCACCCCCTTGACAGCTCCTTTCTCCGATGCTTACTTTTTGACTAAATTTAGTCCCAAAGTAAGTCTCCCGTGGAGGTGCCGCAGTGACAGGTCAGGGGCCGAGGGGCGACCTGGTGCCGTCCGGCATCGTCGCGCTGCTGGGCACTCGCGGGCCGACGTCGCGGACCGACATCGCGCGTGGCCTCGGCCTCAGCCCGGCGACCGTCACGCAGGTGACGAAGGACCTGATCGCGCGGGGCGTGGTCGAGGAGCTGGAGTCGGTGCCGTCGAACGGGGGCCGGCCGGCCCGGCTCCTCGGCCTGGTCAGCCAGGCCGGGGTCGCGCTCGGCGCCAAGGTCACCGCCGACCACGTCGCCGTCGTCACGGTCGAACTCGACGGGACGGTCCGTTCCACCCGGTCGCATCCGTACGACCCGAGCAGCAGCGAGGCGATCCCCGAGCTGGGCCGGATCCTCGCCGCCGAGGTCGCCGGCCTCGACGACCGGCTGCTCGGCGTCGGCGTCGGCGTGCCGGGATCGGTCGACTCGCAGGCGTCCGGGATCGTGGACGCTCCCACGCTGTCGTGGCGCGCCGTTCCGGTCGGCCCGGTCCTGCGTCAGGCCATCGGTACGCCGGTACTGGTCGACAACGACGTGAACACGTTGGCCGCGGCCGAGCGGCTGTACGGGATCGGCCGCGATCATTCGTCATACCTGGTGGTGACGATCGGGCGCGGGATCGGCTGTGGGATCGTCGTCGACGGCGGGATCTATCGCGGCGCCAACGGCGGCGCGGGCGAGATCGGGCACATCCCCGTCTGGGCTTCCGGTGGTGGTGCGGAACCGCCGTGCACGTGTGGATCCACGGGCTGCCTGGAGGCGTACATCGGCGCCGAAGGGCTGGTGCGTACGGCGCGCGCCCGCTGCGGGATCGAGTCACTCGACGAGCTGTTGCGTGCGGCAACCAATGGCGACGCGCGGGCGCAGGCCGTCTACGCGGAGGCGGGTGAGCTGCTCGGGCGGGCGCTGGCCGGCGTCATTCACACCGTCGACCCGGAGGTCGTCGTCCTGCTGGGTGAGGGAGTGGACGGATGGGAGTTCTGGCAGCCTGGGTTCGAGCCGTCGTTCCGGCGATCGTTGCTGCCGGCCCGCAAAGGCGTGCCAGTGGTGGTCGAGCCGTGGACGGAGGACCAGTGGGCCCGCGGCGCGGCCTCGCTCGTGCTGGCGTCACCGTTCGACTCGACCGGAAACGGCGGCGAGCAGAGCCGTCTGGTGCGGGCGCGGCTGGGTGCGTCATGAACGAGCGAAGCGAGTTCATCATCAAGCACAGTACGACTTGTGCCTCATCGGCGCCCGGAGCGAAGCGAGGACGTCGATGAGCACGGCGACCTTGACCCGGCCATCTTCTTCGGAGGCCCGGCGGGTGGGCCATCCAGGGCGTCGGTCGGTGGGCTGGAAGAAGCTCGGGTGGGTGCTGTTCTTCTTGTTGCCGAGTGCGATCCCGCTGTTCGTCTTCACGCTGGTGCCGATGGTCTCCAGCCTGTGGGTCAGCCTGCACAAGTGGAACCTGATCTCCCCGATGGAGTGGGTCGGGCTCGACAACTACGCGAACCTGCTCACCGATCCGATGACGCGACGCGTCTTCCTGCACACGCTGATCTACGTCGCCGGCTACCTCCCGCTGGTGTACGTCGGCGGTCTCGGACTGGCGCTCGCACTCAACCAGAAGCTGAAGGGCCGGGCCTTTCTGCGGGCGACGTACTTCCTGCCCGTGGTGACCAGCTGGGTGGTCGTAGCACTGGTCTGGAAGTGGTTGCTCAACCCGGCCAACGGCCTCGTCAACCAGTTGCTCGGGGCAATCGGTTTGCCGGAGCCGGGCTGGTGGACCGATCCGCAGTGGGCGCTGCCCGCGGTGATCCTGTCGTCGGCCTGGAAGGACCTCGGGTTCGTGATGGTGATCCTGCTGGCCGGGCTGCAGTCGATCCCGGCCGACGTGTACGAAGCGGCGACCGTGGACGGGGCGAGTGCCTGGCAGCGGTTCTGGCGGATCACGCTGCCGCTGCTGTCGCCGTCGACCTTCTTCGTGGTGGTGATCTCACTGATCAACGGCTTCCAGGTCTTCGACCAGGTGTACGTGATGACCGCCGGCGGCCCGGCCGGGTCGAGCCAGGTGGTGGTCGGGCAGATCTACGACCTCACCTTCCGGTACGGACGTGCCGGTGAGGCGTCCGCACTGTCCTGGATCCTGTTCGCGCTGATCCTGGTGATCACCGTGATCCAGATCCGCGGCCAGCGGAAGTGGGTGCACTATGCGTAGGGCGGCCCTCTACCTCGCGGTGCTGGCCGGAGCCGCGATCATGCTGTTCCCGTTCCTGTGGACGGTGATCACCTCGATCACGCCCGAGGGATCGCTGGCCGACGGGCCGACGCTGATAGTCGGCGATCCGACGCTCGACGCGTACCGGACCTTGCTGGACGCGATGCCGATCTGGCGGATCCTGGTCAACTCGCTGCTGATCGCGATCGCCTCGACGGTGTTCCAGCTGGTCACCGGGTCGATGGCCGCGTACGGGTTCGCGCGGTTGCGGTTCCCGTTCAAGAACGTGATCTTCGGGTGTTACCTGGCGACGCTGATGGTGCCGCTGCAGGTGCTCGTCGTACCGCTGTTCATCGAGATGAAGACGCTCAACCTGCAGGACACGTACTTCGCTCTGCTGGCACCGACGATCGCGTCCGCGTTCGGGGTGTTCCTGCTCCGGCAGGCGGTCGCGGGCGTACCCGCCGAACTGGACGAGGCGGCCACCATCGACGGCGCCGGGCACCTGCGCATCTTCACCACCATTGTGCTGCCGCTGATCCGGCCCGCACTCGCCACCGTCGCGGTGTTCGCGTTCATGGGCAGCTGGAACAGCTTCCTCTGGCCGCTCGTCGTGATCCGGTCGCCGGAGTTCATGACCCTGCCGCTCGGGCTGGCCACGCTGCAAGGCCAGTTCACCACCCAGTGGGACGTCGTGATGGCGGGGTCCGTCGTCTCGATCGTGCCGATCGCGATCGTCTACCTGCTCGCGCAGCGCCACATCATCGCCGGTGTCGCACACACCGGCATCAAGTAGGAGGGGACTTTGACCATGCGAACCATGCGTCTACTGAAACTTGCCGCCGCCGGCCTGGCCGGTGTGCTCGCGCTGACCGCCTGCGGGCAGGGGTCCGCGACCAAGGAGGCCGCCGCACCGGACGGCAAGACCGTCGTGCGGTACATGAACTTCTCCGCCAACGACGGCCACGAGAAGGACCTGACCGCGATCGTCAACGCGTTCCAGGCCGCCAACCCGGACATCACCGTCCAGGTCGAGACAGTCCCGTACGCCAACTACTTCACCAAGCTGCAGACCGCGGTCGCTGGTGGGACCGCGGCCGACGCGTTCGAGCTGAACTACGAGAACTTCGTGACGTACGCCAAGAACGGCTCACTCGCGGAGCTCGAGGACGTCGACTCGTCGGTCTACAAGAAGTCCTTGTACGACGCGTTCACCGCCGACGGCAAGCAGTACGGCGTACCCGAGTCGTTCTCGAACGTCGTGCTGTTCTACAACAAGAAGCTGTTCAAGCAGGCCGGCGTGGCCGAGCCGACGGCTGAGTGGACGTGGCAGGACGAGCAGGCCGCGGCCGCCAAGCTGACCAACAAGGGCGCAAAGGTGTGGGGCGACTACCAGCCGGTGTCGTACAACGAGTTCTACAAGGTGCTCGCGCAGAACGGCGGCGAGTTCCTGAACGCGGATCGGACCGAGGCGACGTTCAACTCGCCGCAGGGGGTCGAGGCGGCGAAGTTCCTGGTCGGCAAGGTGGGCAAGACGATGCCGACCGAGGCGGACGGCGCGGGTACGCCGGACTTCGACTCGAAGCTGTTCAAGTCCGGCAAGCTGGCCATGTGGCACACCGGGATCTGGATGTTCTCGGCACTCGAGGACGTTCCGTTCGAGTGGGACGTCGTGGTCGAGCCGGGGAACACGAAGAAGGCGTCGGCGATGTTCGTGAACGGGCTGGTGGTCAACGCCGCGTCGAAGAACGCCGAGGCCGCGCAGAAGTGGATCACCTTCCTGGCGTCGTCGGACGAGACGACCAAGACCCGGCTGGCGACCTCGTGGGAGCTGCCGCCGGTCGCGGACGAGGCGAAGCTCGCGCCGTACCTGCAGCAGCCCAAGCCGGCCAACCGTGAGGCCGTGTTCACCGCGCTGGAGGAGACCGTGCTGCCGCCGGTGGTCGAACGCCAGCAGGAGATGCAGGACCTGGTCACCCAGGAGCTGACCTCCGCGGCGGCCGGCCGCAAGACCGTCGAGAAGGCGCTGGCAGATGCCCAGACCAAGGTGAACGGACTGCTGAAGAAGTGACCGAGCTCGACCGGCTGCGGCAGTTGGCCGCCCACAGCCACGCAGTGATCGTCGCGCACCAGGACGTGGGCGGCGCGTATCCGGCGGCGCCTACGTTCTCGGCGTACAAGGGGTATGCGTGGCTGCGGGACGGCTCGTTCACCGCGGAGGGGATCTCGCGGTACGGCGACGTGCAGTCGGCCGACCGCTTTCACGACTGGGTGGACCGCGTACTGCGAGGCCGTCGCGCACAGGTGGACGACCTGTGCGCGACGGTGGCGCGGGGTGAAGTGCCGGATGACTCGGCGATGTTGCCGACGCGGTTCACGTTCGACGGGGCCGATGGGTCGGATCCGTGGTGGGACTTTCAGACTGACGGCTACGGGATGTGGTTGTGGTCCGTGGTGACGCATGCGGCGCGGCACGGGCTTGATCTCGAGCGATGGCGGGGCGGGATCGACGTCGCCGTGGACTACCTGGTCGCGTTCTGGGATCGGCCTTGTTACGACTGGTGGGAGGAGCACGTCGAGCATCGGCATGTCTCCACCCTCGGCGCGATCCACGGGGGATTGGTTGCCATCAGCCCGTATACGTCGGCTCCCGCACAGGAGGTTGCCGCGAGCATCCGGGCGCTCGTTGATGCTGAGGGCATCCATGACGGTCATCTGACCAAGTGGCTGGGGTCTTCGGCGGTGGACGGCTCGTTGCCGGCGTGCGTCGTACCGTTCGGGTTGGTGTCCGGTGACGTGGCAGCGGCCACGCTCGAGGCGGTGGCCGGGGACCTGGATGTCGATGGCGGGGTGCATCGGTTCGCGGCTGATGTGTTCTACGGCGGTGGACAGTGGATCCTGCTGTCGGCGTTGCTGGGGTGGAACCTGGCCGTTGCCGGTGACACCGAAGGTGCGTGGCGCCGTCTGCGGTGGATCGCCGCGCAGGCGGACGAAGCCGGCGACCTCCCGGAGCAGGTCGCGCATCACCTGCTGCACCCCGGATCGCGCGACGAGTGGATCGCGCGCTGGGGAACCGTGGCCAGCCCGCTGCTCTGGTCACACGGTATGTACCTGATCCTCGCCGACGAGCTCGGCATCACCCGCAAGGCGGCCTGAATGATCACCCATCGCCCCCACGGCATCGAACACCCCTATGCCTCCTCCCCCGACCAGCGCGTCCCCGTTCTCCCGCTGGCCGGCTCACCGGTCCGCCTCGGCGTTGTCGCCTCCCCCGACGTAACCCGAGTCGTGTGCGAGTGGGGCTCGGCCGAGTTGGAGATGTCACCTGCGGACGCAACCGAAGATGCCGCGGCTTTGGCAGGTGGCGAGGGCCATCTGAGCGAGGCGCAGGCGAAGTCACTCGGCTCCGAAGGCGGCTGGTCGGTGGAAACCCCGCCGGTCATCGAACCGGTGAGCTACCGCTTCCGTGCTTACCCGGCAGCCGGCGCTGCTGGTGACGGGGTGGAGCACACCGCCTGGTTCGAGGTCGCGCCGGCTAGTTGGGTGGCTGAGGGCGGGAAGCTGCTCGGTGGCGGTGACCGGGTGAGCGGTGTCGAGTGGTTGGTTTCGGCGCAGGGGGTTCACCGATGCCGGTTCAGGCTCCCGCTGGGACCGGATGATCGGCTGGTGGGCTTTGGCGAGCGGTACGACGTACTGGACCAGCGCGGGCGGGAGCTGGATGCGGTGGTGTTCGAGCAGTACAAGTCGCAAGGCGTGCACGGCAGGACCTACTTGCCCATGCCGTTCGCGCATGTGGTCAACGCCGCATGGGGATTCCACGTGCGGACGTCGCGGCGTACGTGGTTCTCGTCGGACGACCGCGGGCTGACCGTGGAAGTTGCCTTGGGCGACGAAGCGGTGGTTGACCTGGGCATCTATGACGGCTCGCCGACCGAGGTCTTGGGTGCCTTCCTGGACGAGGTCGGGCGGGCCGAGGAGTTGCCGTCCTGGGTGTTCCGGCTGTGGGCCTCCGGCAACGAATGGAACACCCAGGACCTGGTGATGGCCCGGATGGACAAGCATCGCGAGCTCGACATCCCGGTCGGCACGGTCGTGATCGAGGCCTGGAGCGACGAGGAAGGTATCACCATCTGGCGTGACGCGCAGTACGACGTGACGCCCGACGGCAGCGCGCACAAGGCGGGCGACTTCAGCTATCCCGCGGACGGCGCCTGGCCGTCGCCCAAGGCAATGATCGACGAGCTGCACCGCCGCGGGATCAAGGTGATCCTCTGGCAGATCCCGTTGCAGAAGTCGGAGCTCAGCACCGGCCAGGTCGCGGCCGACGCGGCGGCGATGGCGCGGGACGGGTACGCCGTCCTGGAGGCGGACGGTACGCCGTACCACAACCGCGGTTGGTGGTTCCCGCAGGCGCTGATGCCGGACCTGTCCGTGCAGCGGACCCGCGACTGGTGGACCGAGAAGCGCCGCTACCTGGTCGAGGATCTCGACGTCGACGGCTTCAAGACCGACGGCGGTGAGCACGCCTGGGGTCACGACCTGCGGTACGCCGACGGGCGACGTGGGGACGAAGGCAACAACCTCTTCCCGGTCCACTACGCGCGGGCGTTCGGCGATCTGCTCCGCTCGGCCGGGAAGGCGCCGGTCACGTTCTCACGCGCCGGCTTCACCGGCTCGCAGGCGCACGGCATCTTCTGGGCCGGCGACGAGGACTCCACCTGGGAGGCGTTCCGCTCGTCGATCACCGCCGGCCTGACGGCGGCGTCGTGCGGAATCGTCTACTGGGGTTGGGATCTGGCCGGCTTCTCCGGCCCGGTGCCCGACGCCGAGCTGTACCTGCGCGCGACCGCCGCGTCGACGTTCATGCCGATCATGCAGTACCACTCTGAGTTCAACCACCACCAGCTTCCGCTCCGCGACCGCACTCCCTGGCACGTCGCGGAGACCACTGATGACGACCGCGTCATCCCGATCTTCCGCCGGTATGCCGTACTCCGCGAGAAGCTCGTCCCCTACTTGACCGCGCAGGCGGCGCGCACCGTCACCACTGACCGCCCGTTGATGCGCCCATTGTTCTTCGACTACGCGGACGACCCGGAGATCTGGAACCACCCATACCAGTACCTCCTCGGCGACGATCTGCTGATCAGCCCGGTCCTCGAACCAGGTGCCGCCAACTGGACGACGTACGTCCCCGAAGGCGACTGGATCGACGCCTGGACCGGCACCCCGGTCTCCCCCGGCCTGATCACACGCGAGACTCCGCTGGACCTCATCCCGGTCTACTGCCGGGCCACCGCCTGGCCCGCCCTCCAGCCCTACTTCTGACGGAGGCCGTCCAAAAGCAGGTCCTCCACCGCGGCCAGATACTTCACGGTCGATTGGCGGGGTGCGGGTGGATGGCCTAGCCTGGACGTATGAAGAGTTCTGCAGATGTGCAGAGTGCCGATGCCTGCAACGTGCGGCTGGTGGACCCCGAGCGGGTGGCCAGCGTCACTGCCAGGATGCCCGCCGAGGAGGATGTCGTCGACACGGCTGACGTGTTCAGCCTGCTCGGCGATCCGCGCCGGCTGAAGCTGCTGGTCGCACTGCTCGACGGCGAGCTCTGCGTCTGCGACCTCGCGGCCGTGACCGGCATGAGCGAGTCTGCGACCTCCCATGCCCTCCGGCTGCTGCGTGCGCACCGAGTGGTCGCCGTACGCCGGGACGGCCGGATGGCGTACTACCGCTTGGACGACGCGCACGTCCGGATGCTCGTCGACCTCGCCGTCGCACACACCGAACACACAGACGCCATTCACCCCGAACGGTCCAACGCATGACTCTGCTATCTGCCGGGCCTCCGGCGCCGGCGGGTCATGGGGCCGCTCCGCTCCTCAGTCCAGGCCGGGAGGACGCATGACCGCGGAAGCGAACCACGGACACGGCCACGGCCACGGTCACGGGGTCAGCGTCGAGGCGGACCGGAAGCTGCTGAGTGGCGCGCTCGTACTGATCGTCGGATTCATGGCCGCCGAGGTGGTCGTCGGGATCGCGGCCGGCTCGCTCGCGCTGATCACCGACGCGGCGCACATGCTCACCGACGCGATCGCGATCGTCCTGGCCCTGATCGCGATCCGGCTGGCCGCCCGGCCGCCGGCCGGTGGGTTCACCTACGGCCTCAAGCGCGTGGAGATCCTGTCCGCCCAGGCGAACGGCATCACGCTGCTGCTGCTCGCGGCGTACTTCGTCTACGAGGCGATCGCCCGGATGATCCACCCACCCGAGGTGAAGGGCGCGCTGGTGCTGATCACCGGTGTGGTCGGCATCGTGGTGAACCTGGTCGCCACCTGGCTGATCAGCAAGGCGAACCGGACCAGCCTGAACGTCGAGGGCGCGTACCAGCACATCCTGAACGACCTGTTCGCATTCATCGCCACCGCGATCGCCGGCCTCGTCGTCCTGCTCACCGGTTTCGCCCGCGCCGACGCGATCGCCGCGCTGGTCGTCGCCGCACTGATGCTGAAGGCCGGCATCTCACTGGTCCGCGACTCCGGCCGCATCTTCCTCGAGGCCGCTCCGGCCGGCCTCGACCCGCAGGCGCTCGGCGCCGAGTTGTGCGCGCTCGACGGTGTGGTCGAGGTCCACGACCTGCACGTCTGGGAGATCACCTCGGGCGAGCCGGCCGCCTCCGCTCACATCCTGGTCGCGGAGGGCCTCGACTGCCACCAGATCCGGGTCGGGATCGAGGCGCTACTGGCCGAGCGTCACCAGTTGACGCACTCGACCCTTCAGGTCGACCACGCCACCGGCGACGAGGTCGACGCGCATTGCACCGATGCCCACGGCACGGTTCACCGGTCGGTCACAGCCGCTGGGAGAGGACCTGACCCGGCCATTCCGAACCCTTGACCGGTACGGCGAACTCGACGTCCCGGGTGAACCCCTGCTTCTCGTAGTACCGGACCAGCGCACCGTCGCCACCGGCGAAACAGTCCACCCGGAGCAACCCGACCCCGGCGGCACGCGCCAAGTCCCGGGCGTGGTCAAGTAGTGCCGCGCCGATGCCCTGACCGGCCGACGCCCGATCGGTCACCAGCATGCGCACGTACAACTCCGGCTCCCCGGCCGGCGGTACGTACGGCAACGCGGCGCCCACGGCGAGCGCGCCGACCACCCGCCCGTCGGCCTCCTCCGCCAGCCACAAGCCGTCGTCGTCAGCGAACCCGGTGACCTGTGCGATCCGCTGCGGGTTCGTCGAGTGCGGCTCGGTCCCCCACTGGTCGGTCCGCCCCTGCGCGACCAGCCATTCGGTCGCGCCGTCCAGCAGAGCCAGTACGTCGGGTAAGGCGGAGCGCCCCGCCTGGCGGATGGTGATCACCGATCCACAATAGATGTCGAAAACCGGTGGTCGGTTTCTACCTAGTGGTGAAAGCACCACGAGAGAGGAGCTCACCGTGACCAAGAAGACCGGAAAGCTGGACAGGACGTTCACCGCGCCACTGCAGAAGAGCGATGCGAAGGGCGGCTGGACCTTCGTGCAGATGCCGGGCTCGGCCGAGTACTTCGGCACCCGCGGGCTGGTCAAGGTCCGCGGCACCATGGAC
This sequence comes from Kribbella sp. NPDC023972, assembly GCF_040639075.1. NCBI lineage: Bacteria > Bacillati > Actinomycetota > Actinomycetes > Propionibacteriales > Kribbellaceae > Kribbella > Kribbella sp. NPDC023972. The sequence goes on from NZ_JBEZZH010000001.1 coordinate 1,554,587, forward strand.
GGCCACCCGTTCGAGAGCTCGTTCATGGCCCTCGGCGACGGCACCCACAAACTCCCGGTGAAGGGCACGCTGCGCGACCTGATCGGCAAGGAGCCCGGCGACGAGATCACCGTGCACCTCCAGGAGCGCCTCGGCTGACCGTCAACCGGTCCGCAACCCCCGCGGGGTTGAGGACCGGTTCCGGGCTCAGGCGAGGGAGACCAGCTCCAGGTACTCGTCGGACCAGAGATCCTCGGTGGCGTCCGGGAGGATCAGCACCCGGTCGGGGCGGAGCGCCTCGATCGCGCCCTCGTCGTGGGTGACCATGACGATCGCGCCCGGATAGCTGCCGACCGCGCCGAGCACCTCGCCGCGGGAGGCCGGGTCGAGGTTGTTGGTCGGCTCGTCCAGGAGCAGCACGTTGGCGCCGGAGTGGACCAGCCTCGCGAGCGCCAGGCGGGTCTTCTCCCCGCCGGACAGCACGTGCGCCGGCTTCTCCGCGTCGTCGCCACTGAACAGGAACGAGCCGAGCACGTTCCGGACCTCGCCGTCGGTCAGTCCGGGCGCGACCGACGCCAGGTTCTGCCGGACGGTGCCGGCCAGATCCAGCGTGTCGTGCTCCTGCGCGAAGTACCCGAGCCGCAGCCCGTGACCGTGTACGACCTTCCCGTCGTCCGGCTCCTCACGACCCGCGAGCAGCCGGAGCAGCGTGGTCTTGCCCGCGCCGTTCAGACCGAGGATGACGACGCGGCTCCCCCGGTCCACGGCCAGGTCGACTCCGTCCAGCACCTGCAGGCCGCCGTACGCCTTCTTCAAGCCGGTGGCGCTGAGCGGTGTCTTCCCCGACGGCGCCGGCTCGGGCAGGCGGATCCGGGCCACCCGGGCAGCACGCCGTACCGGTTCGAGGTCCGCGAGCAGCTTGTCCGCCCGCCGCGCCATGTTGCGCGCGGCAACCGCCGTGGTGGCGCCGGCCTGCATCTTCGCCGCCTGGGCGTGCAGCACCGCCGCCTTACGCTCCGCGGTGTTGCGTTCGCGGGTACGACGGCGTTCGTCCAGCTCGAGCTGTTCCAGGTACTTCTTCCAGCCGGTGTTGTGGATGTCGATCGTGGTCCGTTGGGGATCCAGGTGGAACACACGGTTGACCGTTGCCGCGAGCAACTCGCGGTCGTGGCTGATGACCATCAGGCCGCCCGGGTACCCGAGCAGGAACTGGCGCAGCCACTGGACCGAGTCCGCGTCGAGGTGGTTGGTCGGCTCGTCGAGCAGCAACGTGTCGTGCTGCGCGAACAGGATCCGGGCCAGCTCGACCCGGCGCCGCTGACCGCCGGACAACTCACCGACCGGCTGCTCGAGCGCGCGGTTGGGCAGGCCGACACCGGCCGCGAGCCGGGCCGCCTCCGCCTCGGCCGCATAGCCACCGCCGGCCTGGAACTCAGCTTCGGCGCGGGCGTACGCCGCCATCGCGCGCTCCTGTGCTTCGCCGACGGCCGTGCTCATCGCGGCCTCGGCCTTGCGCAGGTTGCGGATGGCCACGTCCAGCCCGCGGGCGGACAGGATCCGGGCGGTGACGGTGAGACTCGGGTCGGCGGCGCGGGGGTCCTGGGGCAGGTAGCCGACGGAGCCGGACACGCTGATGTCACCTACGGCCGGGCGGTCCTCACCGGCCAGGGTCTTCATCAAGGTGGTCTTGCCGGCACCATTGCGGCCGACCAGCCCGACGCGGTCGCCTGAGCTGACGTGAAAGGTGAGGTCGGACAGCAGCAGGTGGGCGCCGACGCGAATATCTACACCGCGAACGGTGATCATGGTTACTCTCCGTGATAGCTAGTGGACACACTTCTGGCGTGGAAGCGGGTCCGCAGCTAGACACAGAGGCAAGTAGCCATGCGCCGAGGATAGAACGACCCCAGAAACTCACCAACCCATTAATCGCCGACCCCACCTTGAGAAGCCACCAACCAGATTTCGGCCCGAAATATGGTTGGTGGCTTCTCAAGGTGGCGGTGCCGCCGGGTCAGTGGAGCCGGACTCGGGGGTCGAGGGTGGCGTAGGCGATGTCGACCAGGATGTTGGCCACGACCACCGCGGCCGAGGCGAACAGGACGATGCCGATGATGACCGGCAGGTCTTGCTGGTTGATGGCGGTGACCGCGGTCTTGCCCAGGCCGGGGAGGCTGAAGACGGTCTCGGTGACAACCACACCGCCGATCAACTGACCAAGGTCGATGCCGAACTGGGTGACGACCGGCGTCATCGCACTCCGCAGGCCGTGGCGGACGATGACGCGGCTCTCCCGGATCCCCTTCGACCGCGCCGTACGGATGTAGTCCTCACCCAGGACGTCGAGCATCGAGCCGCGGGTCAGTCGCGTGTAAGTGGCCGCCAGCAACAAGGCGAGCGCGATCCAGGGCAGGAACAGGTGCTGGAACCACGGCCCGGCGCCCGCACTCAGCGCCGAGTACCCGCCGGCCGGGAACCAGTCGAAACCCGACAGCGTGAGCCGGAAGTACAGGAAGTACAGCAGTAGCAACCCGAGCAGGAACGACGGGAACGAGTAGAAGAACAACGAGAACAGCGTCAGCCCACGATCGGCCAGCGACCGCGGACGCACTGCCGAGACCACGCCGTTGAACACCCCGAGCAGCAACCACAGTACGGCGGCGCCGAGGGCGAGCGAGATGGTGATCGGCAACGCCTGTCCGATGATCGTGGTCACCGGCACCTGGTGGTAGTAGTCGTACCCGAGGTTGCCCTGCAGTGCGTTCTCGACGAAGTGCAGGTACTGCTTCCAGACCGGCAGGTCCAGCCCGAGCCGGTGCTTGATCAGCGCGATCGTCTCCGGTGTCGCCTGCCGCCCGGCCAGTGTCTGCGCAACGTTGCTCGGAGCAACGAAGAACAGCGCGAACACGGCCACCGTGATGAGCCAGAGGACCAGGATCCCGTGGCCGATCCGGCGGATCAGAAAGAGAATCATCGCTAGCTCCGGTCCGCGCGGGGGTCGAAAGCGTCCCGGACGCCGTCGCCGAAGAGGTTGAACGCCAGTGTCGTGATCAGCAGCGCCAGGCCGGGGAAGAGGATGAACCACCACGCGGTCGTGTAGTAGTTCTGCGACTCGCTGATCATCCCGCCCCAGTCCGCGGTCGGCGGCGGCAGCCCGAGCCCGAGGAACGACAGCGTCGCCTGGGTCACGATCACCACCGGGATCAGCAGCGTGGTGTAGACGATCACCGGCGCCAGCACGTTCGGCAGGACGTCGACGAACATGATCCGGGTGTCCCCGGCGCCGAGCGACCGCGCCGCCTCGACGAACTCCCGCTCCCGCAGCGACAGCACCTGACCGCGCACGATCCGGGCCACCGACGCCCAGCTGAAGAAGCCGATCACCAGCACCGTCACGGTCAGGCTCGGCCCGGTGATCGACACCAGCGCGATCGCCACCAGCAGGAACGGCACCGACAGGACGACGTCGATCAGCCGCGCGAGCACGGTGTCGACGATCCCGCCGAGGAACCCGGCCGCCAGCCCGAGGACGACGCCGATCGCGACGGTGATCGCGGTCGCGATGACGCCGACCAGCAACGACACGCGAGCGCCGTACGCGATCCGCACCAGGATGTCGCGGCCCAGGTCGTCGGTGCCCAGCCAGAACGTCCCGTTCGGCCCGCGGGGCAACCCGTCCGGCGTCAGCCCGATGTCGCGGTACTGCTCGTTCGGCGGATGCCCGGTCAGGTGGGCGAACAGCGGCGCGAAGATCGCCATCAGCACGATCAGCACGATCACGCCGAACGAGACCATCGCCACCTTGTCCCCGCGCAAGCGCCGCAACGCCAGCACGAACGGGCTCCGCCCCTCGATCGCCGGCGCCTCAATCGTAGGGTCCACCAGCTCCAACGCGGTGGTCATGATGCCTTCAAGTTGGGTACGGCGGTCGAGAGGTCTTCGCCGATTATCAGTGGATGGAGGCACGACGTGCGGTGTTCAGCGCCGTCTTCCAGTACGGCGACCAGCGGCGGCTCGGTCGTCGTGCAGTCGGCGCGGGCCTTCGGGCACCGGGTGTGGAACCGGCACCCGGCCGGCGGGTTCGTCGCGGACGGGATGTCGCCGCCGAGAATGATCTGCTCACGGCTGTCGGCCGTGTCCGGGTCCGCCACCGGTAGCGCGGACAGCAAGGCCCGGGTGTAGGGATGCCGGGTCTGCCCGAACAACTCGCCGGTGGGTGCCAGCTCCGCGATCTTCCCGAGGTACATCACCGCGATCCGGTCGCTCACGTGCCGGACCACGGACAGGTCGTGCGAGATGAACACGTAGGTCAGGTCGAACTCGCGCTGCAGATCTGCCAGCAGGTTGATGATCTGCGCCTGGATCGACACGTCGAGTGCCGACACCGGCTCGTCGCAGATCACCAGTTTCGGCCGCAGCGCGAGCGCCCGGGCGACCCCGATCCGCTGCCGCTGCCCGCCGGAGAACTCGGCCGGGAACCTGTTGTAGTGCTCGGGGTTCAGCCCGACCAGCTCCATCAGCTCCTGGACCTTCTTCTTCCGTTCCGGGCCGGACGCGATGCCGTGGATGCTGAACGGGTCGCCGATGATCGAGCCGACCCGGCGGCGCGGGTTCAGCGAGCCGTACGGGTCCTGGAAGATCACCTGGACCTCGCGGCGGATCGGCCGCATCGCCTTCCGGGACAACCTGCTGATCTCGGTACCGTCGAACCACACCGACCCGGACGTCACGTCGTACAAGTGCGCCATGCAACGGGCCAGGGTCGACTTGCCACACCCGGTCTCCCCGACCAGCCCGAGCGTCTCACCCTTGCGTACTTCGAGCGAGACCCCGTCGACCGCCCGAACGACCTCCCGTGAATGAGTCGGAAACTCCTTCCGGACGTCCTCCACTTTCAGCAGTACGTTACTCATCCACGTCCTCGCTTCGCTCCGGGCGCGGATGAGGCTCCGAGCGTGCTGGGCTTGATGATGAACTCGCTTCGCTCGTTCATGACGCGATCGCCTCGCTAACGTCGTGGGGTAGCCAGCAGGCGGACTGGTGCCGGGGGTCGCCGCCGACGTCGGTCAGGGGTGGCGCCTCGGTGCGGCACTTGTCGAACACATGCGGGCAGCGGGACGCGAACGGGCAGCCGGCCGGCAGGCGGATCAGGCTCGGCGGACTGCCCGGGATCGGGGTCAGCCGTTCGCCGCCGCGCGCCGGCAGGGAGGCCAGCAGGCCCTGGGTGTAAGGGTGATGGTTGCGGTAGAAGATGTCGCGCCGCGGTGCCCGTTCCATCACCGAGCCGGCGTACATCACCACCACGTCGTCGGCCATCTCCGCCACCACCCCGAGGTCGTGGGTGATCAGGATGATCGCCGTGCCGAACTGCTCCTGCAGCCGGCGCATCACGTTCAGCACCTGGGCCTGGACGGTCACGTCCAGCGCGGTCGTCGGCTCGTCGGCGATCAGCAGCGCCGGGTCGAGTGCCATCGCCATCGCGATCATCACCCGTTGCCGCATCCCGCCGGAGAACTGGTGCGGGTAGTCGTCGATCCGCTCGGCCGCGCGCGGGATGCCGACCAGGGTGAGCAGGTCGGCGGCACGTTGCCGGGCCGCCGCCTTGCTGATGACCCGGTCGTGGGCCCGGATCATCTCCACGATCTGCCAGCCGATCCGGTACTGCGGATGCAGGCTGGACAACGGGTCCTGGAAGATCATCCCGATCCGGTCCCCGCGCAACCGCCGCAGGGTGGCCGGGTCGGCACTGATCAGGTCGGTTCCGTCGAAGTACGCCGTACCGGAGACCTGGGCACCGCGGGTCAGGCCGGTGATGGTCTGGGTGGCGACGCTCTTGCCCGAGCCGGACTCGCCGACCACCGCCAGCGTCTGCCCGGCCTCCACGTCGAACGACAGCCCCCGGACGGCGCGGACGATGCCGTCCGGGGTGTCGAAGGAGACCCTCAGGTCCCTTACCTCTAGCAGTGTCATGGGGGTTAGCCGCCCTGCTTGTCCTTGGCGAGCCACACGTTCGTCGGGTCGAACATCTGCAGCGACGGCACATAGACCGCGTTGTTCACCTGCGGTGCGTGGTAGTTCGCGTTCTTCGGGTTGGTGAGCGGGAAGAACGGCGCGTCGGCCATCACCTGTGCGTCGGCCTTCGCCCACAGGTCGGCCGCCTGGTCCTCGGTGGTCGCCTTCGCGGCCTGATCGATCAGCGCGTTGGCGGCCGGGTTGTTGTAGAGGCCGAAGTTGCTGCCGATCGGCGGGTACGACGGCGCACCGGAGAACAGCGGGTTGAAGAACGACAGCGCCGCGTTGCCGTACCAGTCCGCACCCCAGCCGGCCAGCGACAGGTCCCACACCCCGCGCCGGGCGACACTCGGCACCTGCAGGTACTTCACGTAGAAGTCCGCGTTCGGCGACGGTACGCCGACCACCGTGATGCCGGCCTTGGACAGGTCCTGCTGGATCGTCTGGAACGCTTTGCTGCCGCCCTCGGACGCGTTGCGGTACAGGAACTTCAGCGTCAGGTGCGGGTAGCCGGCCTCGGCCAGCAGTTGCTTGGCCTTGTCCACGTCGTACGGGTACGGGTCGATCTGCTTCGAGCCGAGGATGTTGTCCGGCAGCACGTGGGTCAGCGGTGGGTTCACCGTCGGGCCGCCCAGCACCTGCAGGACGTGATCGCGGTTGATCGCGTAGCTGATCGCCTGGCGCACCTTCGGGTTCGCCAGCGCCTTGTTGTTGTTCGGCGAGGCGGTGTTGTAGACGACGTACGGGTTGCTGGACGCGGTCGGGCCGAGGTTCAGGTTCGGGTCCTTCTTCGCGATCAGCGCGGGCAGCTGGGACGGCGGCGGGCCGACGTCGAACTCGAGGTCGGCGGCCGGTGTGCCGGTCTGCAGCTGCTGCTGGACCGAGTCCTGGCTGACCGTCTCGTTCACCACGATCTTGTCGACGTACGCCTTGCGAACCGGGTCGGTGGAGGCGTTCCAGGCCGGGTTGCGCGAGTACGAGATCGACTTGGTCGGCACCCACGAGTCGACCTTGTACGGGCCGTCGGACGGGAAGTTGTTGCCCAGCTCGGTGCTGGCCGGCAGGTACTTGAGCACCTCGGCCGGGGCCGGTGAGAAGGCCGGCAGGGTGAGCATGTCGACGAAGTACGTGGCCGGCTGGGTGAGGTGGAACACGACCGTGGTCTGGTCCTTGGCGACCACACCGGGCAGCGGCGTCTTGTCGACGTACGCCTGGATCGCGGCCGGTGTCTTGTCCACCTTGGCGAAGCCGTCGGCGAACGCCTTGTAGCCGACGATCAGGTTGGCGAAGTCGGGGATGCCGCCGAACGGCTGGACCGGGTTCGCGGTCCGCTTCACCCCGCGGACCATGTCGGCCGCGGTCACCTGGCGGGCCGGGGAGGTGTTCCACTGCGCGCCGGGCCGGATCTTGATCGTGTACGTCTTCCCGTCGGCGCTGATCCCGCCGTTGTCCCGGGTCGGGATCTCGGTGGCGAGATCGGCCACCGGCTTGGTGTTCTCGCCGCCCGGCTCGGCCGGGTAGGTGAACAGCTGGCGGCTCCACATCCGCAGGTTCAGGTAGCCGACTGAGTAGTAGCTGATATTGGGATCCATGTAGTCGACATCACCCGCCCCGAGCATGTTCAGGGTGCCGCCGGTGACCGGGGCGGCCTCGGTACTTCCGGATCCGGAAGGTGATCCGCCACCACTGCTGCATGCGGCGAGCGCGAGCGTCGCCACGGCGGCAAGGGATACTGCCGCCAGCCGTCTTCTGGCCATTGGTCCTCCTCAGGACTCGATAAGGCCGAAATTAGGACCGGTGCGGCCGGTCGGAAGGCTGGTCACAGAAGCGTCAAACCCTTGTCACCGTGCGCCCGCGCGAAGATGACGAAGTCATGACAGACGTCACCGGCGGTTGCGCCTCCGGTAGGCCACACTGGACCGGTGGCACACAGCTTGCTGTTGGTCGATGACGAGCCGCGGATCCGGCGGGTGCTGCGGCTCGCCCTGGAGGACGAGGGCTACCAGGTCGCCGAGGCGGCCAACGGGTACGACGCACTGGCCACGCTGCGCCGGGAGCCGCCGGACGTGGTCCTGCTGGACTTGATGCTGCCGGACCGCGACGGGTTCACCGTCTGCCGCGAGATCCGGCGGACCAGCGACGTACCGGTCATCATGGTGACCGCGCGGACCGACAGCCACGACGTGGTCGCCGGGCTGGAGGCGGGCGCGGACGACTACGTCACCAAGCCGCTGGTGGCCAAGGAGCTCTCGGCCCGGATCCGGGCGCTGCTGCGGCGGGTCGAGCCGGCCAACGCACGGCAGGCGGAGCTGCTCGCGGTCGGGGACCTGCGGATCGACGTGCCGGGCGCCGAGGTGACCCGCGACGGCACCGTGCTGCCGTTGACCCGCACCGAGTTCAAGCTGCTCGCCGAGCTGGCCGGAGCCGAGGGCAAGGTGCTGAGCCGGGAGCAGTTGCTGTCGAAGGTGTGGGGCTACGGGTACTTCGGGGACAGCCGGATCGTCGACGTCCACATCCGCCGGCTACGGCTGAAGATCGAGCACGACCCGGCCAGCCCGACGCATCTGGTCACCGCTCGCGGCCTGGGCTATCGACTGGTGAGCTGACCGGTGCGGGGACGGCTGGCGCGGTGGGGGCGGCAACGGATCGGGCTCAGCCTGCGCGGGCGGGTGATGCTGGCCTATGGTTTGCTCGCGCTCGGACTGTCCACGCTGCTCGCGCTGGTCACCTGGAGTGTGGTCTCGGAGTACCTCACCGAGCAGCGCCAGTCATCCGCGCGAGTGGAGACGGCCGACAACGCGGCGGCCTTCCAGTACGGACTGTTCGGCCCGCCGCAGCCCTGCCGGCCCGCCCGGGAGCAGGTCGAGTGTGGCAGACCGACCCTCAAGCCTGATGTCAAGGTGATCGATCTGCTGAGCAGCCTGCCGTCCACCGATTCGGCGTCCTCGATGGCGTACTACGACGGCCAGTGGTACTCCTTGACCGGAAAGCCGTCCGACCTCCCCGCCGATCTGATCGAAACGGTCCGCAGCGGCAGTACGGCGCAGCGCCGCATCACGGTCGGTGGTCAGCCGGTCCTCGCGGTCGGCGTACCGATGAGGGGGCCGGGCGAGATGTTCTTCGAGTGGCATCCGCTGGAGAGCCTGGACGACACGCTGCGGACGTTGAAGATCACGCTGTTCGCGGCGGCGATCGCGACCGCGCTGATCGGTCTGGCGGTCGGACGGCTCGCGAGCACGCTGGCGCTGCGCCCGCTGGCCGCGCTGACGCGGGTTGCGGACGCAGTGGCCCGCGGCCAGCTGGATGCACGGTTGCAGGCCGAGGACGACCGCGACCTGGGCGGCCTGGCGCGGTCGTTCAACCAGACCGCGGCCGACCTGGAGCGGCGGGTGGCGGCGGACGCGCGGTTCGCCGGAGACGTCAGCCACGAGCTGCGGACGCCGCTGATGACGATGCTGAACTCGATGCAGCTGATCCAGAACCATCGCGCCGAGCTGCCGGGGTCCGTCCGCGAGCCGGTCGAGCTCCTCGGTGACGACCTCGAGCGCTTCCGCCGGCTGGTGATCGACCTGCTGGAGATCTCCCGCGACGACGGCGGTGACCAGGGCAGCCGGGAGATCGTCCGAATCGCCGATCTCGTTCGCGCCGCCGCGAACGCGACCGCCGGGCGGGACGTGACCACGGTCGCGCGGGAGGCCGAGGGGCTGACCTTGCAGGCGGACAAGCGCAGGCTGGAGCGAGTCATCGCCAACCTGGTCGAGAACGCCGAGGACCACGCCGGCGGCTGCAAAGGCGTCACTGTCGAGGCCGGCGGCCTCGGCGTCGTCATCACGGTCGACGACGCCGGTCCCGGTATCGCCGAAGCCGACCGGGACCGGATCTTCGAACGCTTCGGCCGCGGCGAGACCAGTAACACCAGCCGCGGTGTCGGCTTGGGACTGGCCATCGTCGCCCGCCATGTCCAGTGGCACCACGGCACCATCCGTGTCACCGACCGCCCGAGCGGCGGAGCCCGCTTCATCATCGAGCTTCCGGCCAAAACAACCTGAGTTCTTCGGTACGGTGTGGCGGTGCGGATCGTGGTGTACGGCGCGGGTGGGATCGGGTGCTATGTCGGCGGACGGTTGCTCGCGACGGGGACTCCGGTCACCTTTGTCGGACGGCAGCGGATGGCCGACGAGTTGGCCGCGCACGGATTGCGGCTGACGGACTATCTCGGTGCGGATCTCAGGGTGACCGCGGCGGACCTACGGTACGAGACGTCACCGGGCGCGGCGGCGGAAGCCGATCTGGTGCTGGTGACGGTGAAGTCGGCGGCGACGGAGAGCGCGGCCGGTGAGCTGGCCGAGGTCCTGAAACCTGGTGCGATCGTCGTCAGCTTCCAGAACGGCGTACGCAACGGAGAGCTCCTGCGGGAGCGGCTGACGGACCAGGTCGTGGTGACCGGGATGGTCCCGTTCAACGTGCTGAACCGTGGCGGCGGTGTCTTCCATCAGGGCACCGAGGGCGGCCTCGACGTCCAGCGTCACCCGGGGCTGGCGGCGTACGTCGATGCCTTCAGCCGGGCCGGGTTGCCGCTGACCCAGCACGACGACATCCTGCCGGTGCAGTGGGCGAAACTCCTGCTGAACCTGAACAATCCGATCAACGCGCTGTCCGACGTACCGTTGCGGGACGAGCTGTCCCAGCGTTCGTATCGCCGCTGCCTGGCCGCGGCCCAGGCCGAGACGCTCGCGCTCCTCGACGCCGCCGGCATCGAACCGGCCAAGCTCCTGCCGGTCCCGATGCACCGTTTCCCGGCGATCCTTCGCCTGCCCGACTTCCTGTTCCGCCGCCTGGCCGCGAAGATGCTCGCCATCGACCCGCTGGCGCGGACCTCCATGTGGGAAGACCTCGAGGCCGGCCGCCCCACCGAGATCGACTACCTCAACGGCGAGGTCGTCCGCCTGGCCGAATCCCTCAGCCGCTCCGCCCCGGTCAACGCCAAGCTCGTCGCGTTGATCCGCGCAGCCGAGGTCAACCGCCGCCCGTGGTCGGGCCAAGACCTGCTCCGCGAGCTGTCATAAACGCGCGGCCGGCGGGAGGGCCGCCGGGTCGGCGATCGGCCAACTGCGGGGATCCGGGCCGAGGCGGGCGAGTTCGTCCAGTTGCAGGACGCACCACGGGGACAGCTCCGGCATGCTGATCGGCCAGTCGACCCAGCGGTACGACGCTACTTCCGCCGGATTCGGTGTGGGGTCGCCGGTCCAGGTGACTCGGTAGACGGGACAGAGCTCGTTCTCGACCACGCCGGTCGGCATCTCCGCGCGGTAGCGGAACGCGGGCAGCACCAGGTCGACCCCGTCCGCGACGATCCCGAGCTCGTCGGCGAGGCGGCGTCGTACCGCGTCCGCCGCCGGCTCACCGGGAAGTGGATGCCCACAGCAACTATTTGTCCAGGCGCCGGGCCAGGTCGGCTTGCCGAAGGCGCGTTGCGTGACCAGCACCCGACCGGCCTCGTCGACCACATAGCTGGAGAACGCCAGGTGCAACGGGGTCGAGGCGTGGTGGACCGTCGCTTTGGCCTCGGTCCCGATTGCCCGGCCGGCCTCGTCCAGCAGTACTACCCGCTCCTCCGTCACACCCTGGAGCCTAACCCGATACCTGGCTGGGCCTGGCCTGCTAACCTGTTGGCGTGATCAAGCGAGGCGTGGCGTATCGACCGGCTCTGGGAGGGGCCGGCGTTCGGTAGTACCCACAACTCGCTCCACCCAGAGCCTCCGAGGCAGGAACCGTCCGGTTCCTGCCTCTTTCCGTTGCCGGAGGCCTCTGCTTGGGTGCCTCCTGTCCTGAGAGGAACCCCATGACCGAACCAAGTGCGGTGGTCGACCGGCTACGCCGCACCACCGACACCATCGTCGGCGAGAGCGAGCTACTCGAACGGCTGGCGTCCGGCCGGCCGCTGCGGATCAAGTACGGCGTCGACTGCACCGCGCCCGACCTGCACCTCGGGCACGCGGTCAACCTGTGGATGATGCGGCAACTGCAGGATCTCGGCCATCAGGTCGTGTTCCTGCTCGGCGACCTCACCACGCGCGTCGGCGACCCGACCGGCCGGTCCGAGACCAGGCCGCTGCTGTCCGCGGCGGAGATCGAGGCGAACGCGCAGTCCTTCCTCGAGCAGGTCTCGCTCGTGCTCCGCACCGATCCCGCGGTGTTCGAGGTCCGGCGGAACTCCGAGTGGTACGACGGGATGCGGGTGGCGGAGCTGCTGAGTCTGTTCGGCCAGGTCACGCACGCGCAGTTGATGGCGCGGGACATGTTCCGTGAGCGGGTCGCGGCCGGGCGGGAGATCGCGGTGCACGAACTGGTGTACCCGGTGCTGCAGGGATACGACAGCTTCGCGATGCGCAGCGACCTCACCATCGTGGGCTCGGATCAGCTCTTCAACGAACAGCTCGGCCGGCACCTCCAGCAACGGCTCGGCGCGCCACCGCAGGCGGTCATCACGACCACGATCACGCCGGGCATCGACGGGCGGGCGAAGCAGTCGAAATCGCTGAACAACTACATCGCGCTCACGGACACCCCGCGGGACAAGTTCGGCAAATTGATGAGCATCCCCGACTCGCTGGTGGAGATCTACGCCCGCGTCTACACCGAACTGCCCCTCGACACCGTCGCCGCCCTCGGCGCGTCCGCGGCCGTGGGCGGCCCGCAGGCCCGCGACGCCAAGCTCCGGTTGGCCGCGGCCGTCGTCACCCGCTACCACGGCGCCGGCACCGCCCGCAGCGAGCTCGAGGCGTTCAACCACACGTTCTCCGAAGGCCGGCAGCCGACCGACATCCCGGACGTCGTGGTGGGTTCGCCGGCTGCGACGATCCTCGAGTTGCTGCAGGTTGCCCGGCCGACCGACAGCAAGTCCGAGCTCCGCCGGCTGATCCGCGCGGGCGCGGTGACTGTCGACGGCACCCGCGCGGACGACCCGGACCAGGCCGTGTCGGTGGATCCCGACGTACTGCTCAAGTCGGGCCGCCGTACCTGGCACCGCATCCGGCGAGCGTGAAAACTGGGAGACGCGGTGCTGGGTGGCTGGTCAGACTGTGTGGGTGGAGCTGAAGACTGTCGAGGCGTTGGTGAGTGTGGGGACGCGGTATGTGGGCCGCGCCCCTACGTTCGATGTGGGGCCGCCTTGGTGGTCGGAGGTCGAGGGGGTTACGCGCCGGCTGGAGGAGTTGCTCGGCGTGCGAACCTTCGTGCTGCGCCTGGTGCATGCGGACGAGGCTGAGCTCGGTCGTGGCGGGCGGACGGTCTACCACGTGCAAGCGATGGGCGAACCGCGAGCCGGCGTCCTGGACGTGACGCCGTACGACGGATGGGACGAGATCGTCGCGCCACATCCGCTCCGGGCGCCCTGGGCCGAGGTGGGCGGTCCGGAGCGAATGGTGGAGTGGGCGCGATCGATCCTCGGGCCGGTCGATCCCGTTCAGGTGAAAACGTGGAATCTCTCCTGCCTGATGCGATTCCCGGGCGCGTGGGCGAAGGCGACGAGCCGCTTCTGCAGTATGGACGCGGACATCATCGAGCAGGTGCGGCGGTACGACGAGACGCTCGCGCCGGCCGTACTCGGCCAATCGGCGGAGCATCGCTGGTCGTTGCTCGCCCACGCACCGGGCGTCGACTGCTGGGAACCGGACCGGGCCACGGTCGAGGACGTCGTGAGCCGGTGGGTCGCGGTGCAGGCTCGCCTCGCGGATTCGGTCGACGAACTGCTCGCACCACGGCTCGTGCCGGACTCGTTGCCGGCGGAGATCGAACGGCTGCTTCGCGTCGTACCGCTGCCCGGCAGCGATCGCTCTGAGGTCGAGCAGTTGCTGACCGAACTCCCGTCGATCGTCGCCGACCTGGAGACGGCCGGGTTGCCGATCTCCCTCGTGCATGGCGACTTTCATCCGGGCAACTGGCGCTCGGACGGGACCACACGCGCGATCGTGGACTGGGCCGACACCTTCATCGGGCACCCGGCGACGGACATCCAGCGTCTGGTCGGCTGGCTGCCAGCAGCTGAGCGCGACCATGCCCTCGAGGTCTGGACCAGCGCATGGAAGGCATACCGCCCGGCTGCTGACCCCCTGCGTGCTCTGGCCCCGATGGCCGTACTGGCTCGCCTGATCTACGCGGCCATGTATCAGCGGTTCCTCGATAACATCGAGCCCGCCGAACGCATCTATCACGAGGATGACCCGGCCTCGGAACTCCGAGCGGCGGTCCTGGCTCTACGCGGAGGAAACTGATGACAGTTCTGGTGACGGGTGCCAGTGGGAACGCGGGCGGCGCGGTCGTGCAGGCGTTGGCCGCCGCGGGAATCGCGGGCCGGGCGCTGGTGCGCAAGGACATCGAGCTGCCCGGCGGGATCTCCGCGGTGTACGGCGATCTCAATCGGCCGGAGTCGTTCGCCGACGCGTTGCCGGGGGTGTCCGGCATCTTCCTGCTGAGCGGGTACGACCGGGTCGAGGAGTTGCTGGACAACGCCGTCCGCGCGGGGGTTCGCAAGGTCGTGCTGTTGTCGAGCAGCTCGCTGGACAGCGCGGACACCGGGAACGCGATCGCCGCGTATCACCACGCGGCCGAGGAGGCCGTGAAAGCGTCCGGTCTCGACTGGACGTTCCTGCGGCCGAACTCCTTCATGTCGAACACGCTGCGCTGGCTCGATCAGCTGCGTGCGGGTGATGTGGTCCGCGTGCAGTTTCCCGACGTACCTATCTCGACGATCCACCCGCTCGACATCGCCGAGGTCGCGGTGCGCGCGTTCACCGAGGATCACGCCGGCGTGATCCACCGGCTCACCGGCCCGGTCGCGCTGACTCCACCACAGCAGGTCGAGATCCTCGGCCAGGCGATCGGCCGGCCGTTGACGGTGTACCCGATGACGCGGGCCGAGGCACACGCGGAGTTGCACGCGACGATGCCACCGCAGTACGCCGAGGCGATCGAGAGCTTCTTCGGGGACGGCATCATCGACGAGACCTCGGTCAACGACACCGTCGAGAAGGTCACCGGCCACCCGGCTCGCACCTTGCCGGAGTGGACATCCGAGAACGCCGCGCTCTTCGCCTAGTTCGCTGCTGAGCTCGTCAGGTTGCGAAGGGTTTGCCCGGTCGGGTCAGGCCGGGTCGTCGACCTGGATGACGCAGAACTCGTTGCCCTCGGTGTCGCGCAGGACGATGAAGTCGTGCTCGTCGGGGTACGTCCAGTCGTCGACGCGGGTCGCGCCGAGGGCGACGATCCGGTCGATGTGCTCGTCACGCTTGCTGGTGTAGAGATCGATGTGCACCGGCGCCGGCTCCGACGGGATGTGCTGGGTGCGCTGGATCAGCACCGACGGACCGCTGCCGTCCGGATCCGTCAGCTTGGTGAACTGGTCGCCCGGACCGACCCGGTCCTTGCGCTCGTACCCAAGCACGCGCGACCAGAACTCCGCGGCGCGGTTCATGTCGAGCGCGTTGACGACGATCGTCGCCAGTCGCAGGTCACCGATCATCACTTCCTCCAGAAACCCATCCTGGGCGCGGTGTGGTCGAACGTGGCAGGGAGCGGGCCTTTGGTGAGCTTGTCGCGAGTGTGCGGATCCAGGTCGAGGTCGTACTGCGACACAAGGTGATGAGCCGCCGCGCTGACGGTCAGCAGTACGACATTCCGGCCAGGACACACCGCCGGACCTTCGCTGAACGGGATCAGCGGCCAAGGCCCGTCCGACCGCCCGTCCAGCCAGATCTCCGGGACGAAGTCGTTCGCGAAGTCCAGCACCTCGTCGTCGCGGTGGAACACCGAGCTCACGATCGCGAACTCGGTCCCGGCCGGCGCCGTACCGGCGTCCCATCGCGTCTCGGTGCGAGCCTCCCGCAGTACGACGAGCGTCGTCGGCCACAACCGCACCGATTCCTGGACGGCACCACCGGCGTACGCCCGCAGCGGCGACTCATCCTGGGCGACTCGCTCGGCGACTTCGCGCCTGGTGGCGAGTACGGCGAGGAGCCGCCAGAGCGCGATGCCGGCCGAGTCGAAGGCGAACAACCAGTGCGGGACCTGACCGGCCGGATCGAGCCCCGCCCCGGGCTCGATCGCGCGACTGTCTCGCTTGATGGTGCTCAGCATCAGGGCTTCGACGAGGCTTCCGGGCGCGGCGTGCTCGACGTACTCCGTGAGTCTTCGGTCGAGCAGGTCTTGCGCCTTGCGGTTGCGTGGACGCATGGCGGCCCAGTTGGCGTTCGAGCGCAGTACGTCGAGCAGCGCGGTGAGCTCGGTGTCGTCGCGAGCCTTGTCACCGAGCACGATGCGGCGGACGATCCGCGACCAGATCTCGCGGAAGTCGGTCCAGCCCAGCGTGCCTTCGAGGTGGAGCTCTTGGGTGACGGCCGCGATCATCGACTCGGCGGAGCGATGGACGGGGTGGTGGGAGTCGAGGGCTTCCTCGTTCAGCTCGCGCCGGGGTCCGCGCAACGGCGGCTCGGTGGCCAGGACGGCGTGCGGCTGGAAGTGATTCAGCGCGCCGACCTTGTCACCGGTTGCCGCGGAGAACGGATCTGGTGTCTCCCGGAGGATGCGATGGACGTGTTCCGGATCCATGACGAGCGCGATGGTCCGGCCCGGGAGGCGGATCAGCAGCGGGCCCTCGCCGTACTTTTCCCGCAGGACCCGCACTCGGTGGAGCGCGTGGTCGTCCGCGTGCAGCAGCTCGGCTGCTCTGGCTGCTGCCGGCCGCCGGAGGATCGCGCCCTGCGCGACGATCGGGAGCAGTACGTCGCGGATCGCCAGGGCGGCGTCAGGAAACGTCGCGGTGGGGAGCATGCCTGCCCGGTGCCCGGGGCGGCTGCCCACAAACCAGCGGCGTGGTCAGCTCGAAGGGCTCAGTGCCGCGACGTACTCCGTGCCCGAGCAGGTGGTCCCGAGCCGCGGGAAGATCGAGGACACGGCGAACTCGTGGGCGCGACCGTCCAGCCCGGTCATCGCATCCGTGATGTAGACGGCGTCGTAGCCGAGGTCGTCGGCGGCGCGGCCGGTGGACTCGACGCCGAAGTTGGTCGCGATCCCGGCCAGCGCGACGGTCTCGATCCCGCGCGTCTGCAACTCGCGGTCCAGCTCGGTCCGGCCGAAGGCGCCGATCGTCCGCTTGACGATCTCCAGATCTCCCGGCTCCGGCTGTGCACCGGGCGCGAACCCGCTGCCCTCCGGCTGCAGCTCGACCCCCGGCCGTTCGACCCGCACGTTCACGACCAACCCGCCCACCGACCGTGTCGCCTTCGCCAGCGCGACACACCGCTCCAGCACTTCCGGCCCGGTCAGTGGCGCCGTCTCCAGCGCCACGATCCGGGGCATCAGGTCGATCAGAACCAGCGCGGTATGCCGGGGATCCAGTCTGAGCTCGGTCATACCCCGACCCTAGTTGAGGACCAGTTCCACGAAGCCGAGGCCGGTACCCGCTGGCGGCGGATTCTTTACCGGCATAGTTGTCGTCCAGCCTGCACTCGAAAGGAGTTCGGAACCGTTTACCTCCTGCGCGGCGGCTGTTGATTCGTGCGTGCGTGCGCAGCGGCGGTCCAGGGGTTGGCCCCACTCGTCGTGATGCTTGCCGCGCGCGACAGACTGGGTCTCGACACCACACTGACCAGCGGGAGATTCGATGAGTTCTGCTCCAGCCCAGATCGCCGTCACCGGCCTCGCGGTGATGGGCCGCAACCTGGCCCGGAACCTGGCGCGCAACGGGTTCCGCGTCGCCGTCCACAACCGGTCGCAGGGCCGCACCGACGCCCTGATCAAGGAGTTCGGCCACGAGGGTGAGTTCGTCCCCGCCGCCGACCTGCCCGCCCTGGTCGAGTCGCTGGAACAGCCGCGGAAGATCATCATCATGGTCAAGGCGGGCGAGCCGACCGACGCGGTCATCGACGAACTGGTGCCACTGCTGGACGAAGGCGACATCGTCGTCGACGCCGGCAACGCGCACTTCGCCGACACCCGGCGGCGGGAGACCGCACTGCGCGAGAAGGGTCTGCACTTCGTCGGCAGCGGCGTGTCCGGCGGCGAGGAGGGCGCACTGAACGGCCCGAGCATCATGCCCGGCGGCTCCCCCGAGTCGTACGCGGCCCTCGAGCCGATGCTGACCAAGATCTCCGCACACGTGAACGGCGAGCCCTGCTGCGTGCACGTCGGCCCGGACGGCGCCGGCCACTTCGTCAAGATGCTGCACAACGGCATCGAGTACGCCGACATGCAGCTGATCGCGGAGGCGTACGACCTGCTCCGGCACGTCCTCGGACTCTCCCCGGCCGAGCTGGCCGACGTGTTCCGGGAGTGGAACAGCGGCGACCTCGAGTCGTTCCTGATCGAGATCACCGCGGAGGTGCTCAGCCAGGTCGACCCGACCACGGGCGGTCCGTTCGTGGACGTCGTACTGGACCAGGCGGAGCAGAAGGGCACCGGTCGCTGGACCGTGCAGTCCGCACTCGACCTCGGCATCCCGGTCAGCGGCATGGCCGAGGCCGTCTTCGCCCGATCCCTGTCGGGTGACGTCGTACGGCGTACTGCCGCGGCCGGAGTGCTGCCAGGGCCGGCCGACGCGAAGGCGGATGTGGACCGGGACGCGTTCGTCGAGGACGTGCGGCACGCGCTGTACGCGTCGAAGCTGGTCGCGTACGCACAGGGCTTCGACGCGATCCGGGCGGCGAGCGAGCAGTACGAGTGGGACATCGACCTGGGCGCGATGGCGACGATCTGGCGTGGCGGATGCATCATCCGGGCCCGCTTCCTGGACCGCATCAAGGAGGCGTACGACCGGAACCCGGACCTCCCCTCACTGCTCGTCGACGACTACTTCAAGGAAGCCATCGCGAACGGCCAGGAGGCCTGGCGCCGCGTGGTGGCCACCGCGGCGGCAGTCGGCGTACCGGCGCCCGGCTTCTCGGCCTCCTTGTCGTACTACGACGGCCTCCGCGCCGAACGCCTCCCCGCGGCCCTGATCCAAGGCCTCCGCGACCTCTTCGGCGCCCACACCTACCGCCGCACCGACCGCGAAGGCACCTACCACCTCGAATGGTCCGGCGACCGCTCCGAATCCGAGGCCTGACCCTGGCCCAAGCCGGCTTTTAGCTTGGTTTTCAGCCGGACCCGGTTCCACCGGGTCCGGCTGTTCCTTTGCGGCCGCCCCTCATCCGCGCCAAACCGCCTGCGCGCCCCCGACACAGACCCGCACCCGGGCCCCGCCATCTCCGCGCCGGGCCCTCAGGCACGCGCCGCCCCTCACCCACCGCAGCCGCCTCCGGCGAGCCATGCCCCGGTAGTGAGCGTGAAGCACAGGAGTGATGGTTGTTGCAGATGGGGCTGAATTGGCCTGGGTGTCGAACATATGTTCTAATAGACGCTCAGCGCCAGCCCGCTCACTGCGGGCGATGTTCAGAAGGAGATCGCCGCAACGATGACTGTAGACACTCTGGCAGTAGAAGCGCCGTCTGACGTCGCCGACACACCCGATACCGTCGCCCTGACGTCCACCGCGACAGACGCTCCGACGGACGCCCCGGCCATGGACGCAGCTCCGACGACCGACGCAGCCCCGGTCGCCGAGAAGCCAAAGAAGGCCACGGCAAAGAAGGCGGCCGGCAAGAAGACCAAGACCCTGGAGCTGACGCTGACCGTCACCGGCACTGCGGACGGCGAGTGGCACGCCGAGCTCAAGCAGGGCAGCACCTACCTGGCCCGCAACCTCGCCGTCGCAGCCGCCGCCGTCTCCCGCGCCGCCAAGGAGCTCCACGAAGACCTCTCCACCCCCATCGACGAGGTCATCGAAGCCGCCCGCGAACAGCAAGCCGCCAAGGTAGCCGCCCTGGAAGCCGAGCTCGAAGCCGCCCGCAAAGCCCTAGCCGACCTGGCGGACTAGCGCCCCACACCCTGAGGCTTAGCCCCACCAGCACCCCCCACCAGCCACCAACCCACCCCGGTCGGCCACCACGACGGCTCGTCACTGGCTGACAGTTGGCCCGCACAACGGCTGTTGGCGTACGACAACGAGGCGGCTGTGGGCCTGCACGACGATCGAGCGACTGGGGTTGTCGGGCTGCGCCACGATTGGTGCCCGCAGAGGTACACACCCTGGCGCGACAGCCATCTGCCTGGCGCTTGGAGGGCTTGCCCGGCCGCGTATCCGGCGGTCGAGACGGGCGTGCCCCACCACGACTGCTGACGTTTGGTGCTTTCCACCCGTCCGCTGCGACGGATTCCGTGCGCACCTCCCGCACGAGGGTGGGAAGCACCAAACGTCAGCCACCTCAGCAGCAGTGACACCCCGGCCGAGGTAGCTGATGGCAACAATCGTCAGCTGCCGACTCCCGCCGCCCCCGGGCCACACCACACCGTTGGCCGCCAGCTCCGACAGCGACGGCTGCGACGGAACGGCCGGGGTCTTCCAGCCGAACCCACAGACCGCGGGACGAACCGGTTCTGCTCAGGATCCGGCAGCGGCAGCGACCGGTCCGGCAGCGACTGCTCTGCAGCGGCACGACCGCGAGCGGGAACGGCACCGCCGGGAGCGGAGGGAAATGTGACGAAGACGCCGCGCCGGATGTCTGGGCGTGGTGGTGAGTGAAGCCTTACCGTGATTGCCTGGGCCGTCCCTGCTGGGCCCTGGCCACTCCGGATGAAGGGGTCAGATGAGCGCATTTCAGGACCTGGGATCGCTGCTGCTGGTGCGCGGCGCCGACGAGCTCGAGCACGCGGGCGGAAGCCTGTACGTCCATCTCCACCGCGTCGCCAAACGCCTGACCACGCTCGGCGCGTCCGACACCGTGGTCCTGGCCGGCCTCGCGCACGCGGCGTACGGAACCGATGGGTTCCCCACCCACCTGTTCGACTGGCAGCAGGAACGTCCGGTCCTGGAAGCCGTCATCGGACCCGAGGCCGAGCAGATCGTCTACCGCTACGGCTCCTGCGAACGCGAAACCACCTGGCGCGACCTCGCCGAACACCACACCGTCACCGACCGCTTCACCGGTACCTCCGAGGAGCTGTCCGTGGCCGACCTCCGCGACTTCATCGACCTCACCATCGTCAACGAGCTCGACGTCCTGGACCACGCCCCCGCCCTCGCCCCCAAACTCCGCCCCTTCCTCCAGGACCAAATCCCCCGCTGGCAATCCCTCGCCTCCCCCGCCGTCCTGGCCGAGGCCACCCGAATCCTCCAGCTCTAGCGGCCTCCTCCACCACCCAGCTCCAGCCTCCCGGCCCGGCACCGTTGTCGCGGAGCACCCGTCCGGGAACCTCAAGCCCGCGCCGGATCTGCCCTGCGGCCGCGGTCTCGCCGTACTCCAAGCTCCTCATCGAACGAAGTCTGCTGGAAAACTACTCACCGGCGACGGATGATCGGTGCATGGCCCGGTATGAAGTGGTTGCTCGCGCGAAGACTGACCGACGACTGTCCGACACCGACTACATCGACCTCGCACTCAAGTCGTACTCGCTCGACAAGGGCATGCGCTTCCAGCGGGTCGAGCACCTTCCCGACGGCACGGTCGCCGTCGTACTGCAGCACAAGCTCTCCCCACGCAAACACGACGCCGCCCGCAGCATGGCGAACCGTAGCCTCGCCCAGCTGGGATTCCCCGCCGCCCAGGTCCAGCAGATCGACCTCCTCCGCCTCTCCCGCAAGGGCAGGACGCTCGTCCGCTCCTGGTACACCCCGCAGGATCCTCCCGGCGACGAGGCCGGCGACCGCGAACCCCGCCGCCCGTCCCCCAACCCACCCCACCTCAAGGCAACCCTCGACCTGCCCAACAACTGACGAGCCGTCGAGCCGTCGAGCCGTCGAGCCGTCGACAGAGTTCTACGCCGAGTCGTCAATTGAGGTCCGCGAAACGGGCTTCAGCCAACCTCGATTGACGACTCGATGAGTGCGTGCAGGGCTGTGGACAGACGGCAACGCAGGCGGCGCAGGTCGGGCATGGTGGTGGGGTGGATGAGCGACCGGTTCGGCTGATCACGGCCGCGCAGGCCAGAGTGGCGGGGATCTCCCGCGGGATGCTGCGAAGCCGTCGCTACCAACGCGTCCTGGGGTCTGTGTACGTCGCCTCCGAGATCCCGCTGACGCTTCGAGTGCGCGCGGAGGCCGCATTGTCGCTCGTGCCGAACGGCGTACTGAGTCATCACACCGCGCTGGCGTTGTGGGGCGCCTCGGGTCCTGTCGACGACCGCCTGCATGTGAGTGTTCGTCGTGATCCGAAGCGAGCGAAGCCACGAGTTCATGGCCTCACGGTCCACGAAGTCCTCAATCTCGATGATCAGATTCTGGATGGCTTACCAGTGAGCCGGCCCGAGCGCACATTCTTGGACCTCGCCGGCGGCTCCGATCTGACCGGGCTCGTCATCGCCGGGGATTCGCTGGTACGGCGCTCGCCGGCCACACCCGAGTCACTTACCGCGCTGGCAACGTCAACGGCGGGCATGCGAGGAATCCGGCTGGCCCGGCGGGCGGCGACGCTCGTGCGCCACGGTGTCGACTCTCCGATGGAGACACGACTCCGGCTGCTGATCGTGCTCTCCGGACTACCCGAGCCCGCGGTCGGCCACGTGGTCCTCGACTCTGACGGTGGTTGGCTGGCCAAGCCGGACTTGTCGTACCCGGAACTCAAGATCGCGATCGAGTACGACGGCCACCATCACCTGAAGGATGCCCGTCAGTGGCAACGCGACATCCGCCGTCGAGAGAACCTCGAACGCGCAGGCTGGCGAGTCCGCGTCATCACCGCCGCCGACCTCCTCACCGCCCCCGCCACCATCCTCGCCCGCATCTCCACCGACCTCCACGCCCGCCACCTCTCCCACCTCGCGGCCTGACCAACCTGATCCCCCACTCACTCGTCAATCCCGGTCGAAGAAGCCGGCCCGACTCGACCAAGATCGACAACTCGATCCCGCGCCAGCATCGGCTGGGCTGTGCGGCGAGGGCCCAGCGGCATGCGCTGCGGGTGGCACGACCCGCGTCGTCGCGAGCCCGTCGGAGCACGGCGCCGCGGCACGCGGAGCCGGCCCGGTCTCGCTCGGAGCACGGCCCGGCGGCACGCGGAGCCGACCCGGTCCCGCTCGGAGCACGGCCCGGCGGCGCGTGGAGCCTGCGCGGTCCCGCTCGAAGCACGGCGCGGCGGCGCGTGGAGCCGGCGCGGTCCCGGTCGGCGGCGTGGCCGGCGTACGCGGGCTGCGCGGGGGGCGGCGCGGCGTGATACGGGCTGAGTCAGCACTCAGTCGTCAGTGTTGGTCCACAAAGTCGGCTCAACTCAACCAAAATCGACGACTCGATGTCGCGCCGGGCATCGGCTCGGCTGGACGGCGAGAGGTCGGTGGTGGACGCTGCGGCGGGAGCGGCGCGCCCGGCCCGACGCGTGAAGTCGGCGCACGTGGGGTCGGCGCGCCTGGAGTCGAAACGGTCCCGATCGGCGGGGACGTGGTCGGTGTACGTGGGGCCGGCGCGCGTGGGGTCCGCGCGCGTGAAGTCGACGCGCGTGGAGTCGGCGGCGCGAGTGATTCGAGGTGGGTCAGCACTCAGTCGTCAGTTCCGGTCCATGAAGTCGGCTCGACTCAGCCAAAATCGACGACTCGATGTCGCGCGGGCGTCGGCTGGGCTGGGTGGCGGGAGGTCGGTGGTGGACGCTGCGGCGGGGAGCGGCGCGGCCGGGTGGCGTGCGTGGGGTCGGCGCGGCGTCGCGTCGGCTCAGCTGCGCCTCGGCGAGCGTGGGGTCCGCGCGCCGTCGGCGGGCGTGAGGTTGGGGTGCGCGGGCGGCGGGCGCGAGTGTGGGGCGGGGGTGGGTTAGGGGGTGAAGACTTCGAAGGGGGTGGCGTAGGGGGTGCCTAGGCGGGTGCCGGTGGGGCGGGAGACGGCTTCGAGGAATTCGGCGGGGTCGAAGTCGGGGCGGTTGAGGCCTTCCAGGTACGCCTTGTGGGCTCGGAGGGACTCGAGGCCGAGGTCGAAGGTGTCGGTGGTGTCGGCGGCGTGGCGGGAGTTGGGGGAGCCGGCGGCCCACACTTGGCGTACGCCGTTCCAGCGTTCGCCGGCGTCGGGGAAGATCCAGCGGTTGGCCGCGTCGCGGACCGCGTCGAGGGTGGCGCGGCCGGTGTTGATGTGGTCGGCCTGGTTGAGCAGTACGTCGCCGTCCCAGGTGTCGCGGAAGTTGTTGGTGATCACGATCTCCGGCCGGTGCCGCCGGATCACCGAGGTGATCACGCGGCGGAGCGCTACGCCGTACTCGATTGTGCCGTCTGGCTGGCCGAGGAACTCGACCGCCGAGACGCCGACGATCCGGGCGGACTCGATCTGCTCGGCCTCGCGCAGCGGGCCGCACTCGTCGGGTGCGACACCGTCGATGCCCGCCTCCCCCGAGGTCAGCATGCAGTACACGACGTCCTTGCCCTGCCTGGTCCACCGCGCGATCGCGGCCGCCGACCCGAACTCCAGGTCATCCGGATGCGCGACAACAGCGAGCGCCTTCTGCCAGTCCTCGTCGACCGGTTCCAATTTCTCCACACCACTCATCCCCGCAGGCTAGCCCGCCCAGCAGGCTTCCGCGACCGTCTTCGCCCAAACAGACTGGGTGGTCAGCCGAAGACTTGGCGGGTGTAGGGGTTGGTGAAGGTCCGGTCGGGATCCAGTCGGTCTCGTACGGCGAGGAAGTCGTCGAAGCGGGGGTAGCGAGTACGGAGGTCGGAAGCGGTCAGGGTGTGGAGTTTCCCCCAGTGCGGGCGGCCGTCGTAGTCGGC
This sequence comes from Kribbella sp. NPDC023972, assembly GCF_040639075.1. NCBI lineage: Bacteria > Bacillati > Actinomycetota > Actinomycetes > Propionibacteriales > Kribbellaceae > Kribbella > Kribbella sp. NPDC023972. The sequence continues at coordinate 1,579,349 of NZ_JBEZZH010000001.1, forward strand.
GACGATTCGCTCGAAGGCCCGGAAGTACTCGTCGTGCGGGAGGCGGTGGTACTGATGAATGGCGATGTAGGCGGTGTCGCGGCCGTGGGCGGTGGACAGCCAGATGTCGTCGGCGGCGGCGACGCGGACCTCGATCGGGAACGGGATGCGCGAGCCTGAGCTGTCGATCCACGAGCGCAGCCGGCGGATGACGTCGATTGCGTGCTCCCGGGGTACGGCGTACTCGGACTCGCGGAAGACCACGTTGCGTTCGGAGCAGAAGACCTTGTACGACGCGTCGACGTACTCGCGGGCCGACAACGCGCGCGACGCGATCCGGTTGATCCTTGGCACCAGGCCGGGCTGCCGCGTCGCGAGCCGGTTGGTCAGCTCGAACACCTTGTTGGACAGCAGTTCGTCGTCGACCCAGCCGCGGAGCCGGCTGACCGGAGAGGCGCCGACGCCGCTCGCGACCCGGTTGTTCCGCTTGGTGAGCGCGAGGTCGGTGTGCGGAAACCAGTAGAACTCGAAGTGATCGTTGCCGTCGGCAAGCTCGTCGAACCCGTCCAGCACCTCCGGCAGCGGAAGCGGTCTCTCCTGCGCCCGCAGCAGGAACGCGGGCACGCACTGCAGCGTGAGCGAGGTGATCACGCCGAGCGCGCCGACCGAGATGCGCGCGGCGTTGAAGACGTCCGGGTTCTCCTCCGCGGAGCAGTGCAGCACCGAGCCGTCGGCCGTGACCAGGTCGAGCGCGACGACCTGTGTCGCGAGACCGCCGAGGCGCGCGCCGGTGCCGTGCGTACCGGTGGAGATCGCGCCGGAGATGGTCTGTTTGTCGATGTCGCCGAGGTTGGCCATCGCCAGGTCGAAGGCGGCCAGGCCCGCGTTGAGCTTGCGCAGGCCGGTGCCGGCGCCGACGGTGACGCGGCCGGATTCCTTGTCGGCGTACGTGATCGAGGACAGGCCGTCGAGCCGGATCATCACCTGCTCGGGCACCGAGCAGCCGGTGAACGAGTGGCCCGCGCCGACCGCCCTGAGCTTCCTGCCCTGCTCGGCGGCGGTCTTCACCGCGGCCGCCAGCTCGTCGGCCGACGCCGGGCGGAGCAGCTCCACGCCGGTCGCCGACTCGGTGCCGGACCAGTTCCGCCAGGTGCTCATCCGAAGTTCTTCCCCTCACCTCGGTACGTCGGGAGCCCGGTCAGCTCGTCACCGTCGATCGCGTACACGACATCGAATCGCTCCAGCATCTCGCCCGCCTTCGCATAGCGCATCCAAACCCGGTCTCCAAGATGCAATCCATCGGCGGAACTTCCAAGGACCGGAGTCTGCACTTCTCCGGCACCTTCTGTGCCCAGCAGCTTCAACCCGGCCGGCCACGCCGGCAACGGCAGCCGCGACTTCTTCGCCGGACCGGAGGCGACGTACCCGCCGCCGAAGAGGGTCGCGATCCGTGGCCCGGGCCGCCGTACGACGTCCAGCGCGTAGGCGACGGCGTGCTCCGGCTGGAAGACGTCGTACTTGTCGAAGAGGGTCGGGCCGTAGAGACCGGAACCGGCGGTGACCTCGGTGACGGCCGGGTCGGCGCTGCTGATCTCGAGGCTGCCGGTGCCGCCGCTGTTGACGAGCCGCAGCGGGGCGAACTGCTTGAGTGCGTCGACGACGGCGCCGCGACGATCGGCGAGCTCGGCGGCCGAGCGGCGTTTGACCCAGCGGACGGCCGGCGAAGTGTCCGGGAGACCGGCGATCTGCGCCTCGTAGAACATCACTCCGACCAGCTCGAAGGCATCGTCGGCGACGACCTCGCGGGCGAGGCCGGCGACGTCCGCCGGAGTCCGGAGCGGCGAACGACGTACCCCGAGATGTTGCCCGAAGACCCGCAATGACGCGTCCACGTCGAGACAGACCTGGATTCGCGTGCCGCCGGCGGTGACGGACTTGATGAACGCGAGGTGCTCGGACGAGTCGATCATCAAGGTGATCCGGGCGGCGGCTTCAGGATCCTCGGCCAGCGAGCGCAGGGCGGTCCGGTGCGTGGTCGGGTAGCCGAGCAGGATGTCGTCGACACCGTTGCGCGCCAGCCAGAGCGCCTCGGGCAGGGCGTAGCTCATCGCGCCGTGGAAACCGGGCCGCTCCAGCGCGGCCGCGATGAGCGCGCGGCAGCGGACCGACTTCGACGCGATCCGGATCGGCGTCCCCGCGGCACGGCGGACCAGGTCGTCCGCGTTCCGCCGGAACGCGGCCAGGTCGACCACCGCGTACGGCGCGTCGAGGTCCGCGGTCAAGCGGGTATACCGCTCGAAGTCACCCATAACGGGAGTGTAGGTCAACAAATACTGAAAGGTAATACAACTTCTGTTGCGGTTCCTACGGGGAATCGATCACGGCTTCCAGTGCCCGTACGACGCTGCGCGCCCAGTCTGACTGCGTGTCGGCCTGGGCGGAGGCTGCGGCGAGTAAAGCGACCGTGGAGCCCTTTACCACCGACACATCGACGTACTGCTCGGCCTCGTCGCCCGCATAGCGTCGTACTGCGGCTGCCGTGGTGTCCTCCGACCACAGTTGCTTCACACTGAGGTCACCGCCCTCGCCGCAAGCCGCGATGCGGGCCTGGTAGCCGGTGCGGTACGCCGTCGCCTGGTCAGCAGCTGCGAAGCGCAGAAGTAGTGCAGTGCCGGGCTTGCCGTCTGTTGTCCGGTAGGCGCCTTGCAGTGCGTACTGCGGAACCGGCAGCGAACCTGTCGGGAGTTGGCCAGCGCAACCGAGCGGCAAGGCCTCGTACGCAGCCTGATGCGGGTCACGTCGACGCGTCCAGGTCTGGTTGCCTAGAAAACCCTCCTCTGCACCGCCTGGGTCGACGTACGTCTTCCAGCCGGGACCTAGCTTGTCGGGCGCCGGCAGATTGCGTGCGGTGAGCGGACCGGCAGTGGGTGGAGGTGGCGCAGTGGCCTCCTCCGGTAGCTCAGGCGGCACTGCGGCGTCCGTCGGCTTCACGGTGCTCAGGGTGTTGGTCGGCACGGGCACGGTCCCACCCACCGTCTCCGGAATGGGAGTCGGACTGGGAGTCGTCGCCGCTTGAGGGCTCTCGTTACCGCTGCACCCCACCAGCAGCACCAAGAGGGCGGCGGCAGCCGCGACACCTCTCATCTGGGCTGGAAGTGCTGGTAGTCGGGTTTGCTCCAGTAAGCGCCCCACAAGTAGCCCTGGCCGATCAGCGCCTTCGTGGCGGTGCTGCTCGCGAACAACATGCCAGGGCGGGACACGGAGCGGTTGCGGTAGGCAAGGCCGTTGGACGGATACCAGACGCCATTGGCGGCCAGGTACGGGTTCTCCACGGTGTTGATGTCGATGGCCCAGCCATAGGAGTGCGGCGAGAGCGCGTACGGGTTGCCGGTGACCCGGCGGCAGTTGAACACGGAGGTGTTGTCCGCCGCCATCGACTTGATGTCGCTACCGCCGAAGCGGTCCACCCGGCGCATCTGCCGGATCGGGAACTTGGACGCGAACGTCGATGTCCAGACCGTGATCATCTTCCGTACGGCGGCATCCCGCACGATCAGCTCACCGCGGTGGACCTTGCCGTCGAAACCCCAGTAGTTCAACTGAATCAGCCGCAGCGACGAAGGCTTGACCGGGCAGCCGGCGCGGTACGTGTACGGCACCATCGAGGCCGAGACGGCGTACACCTTGGGGTTCAGGGCCGCCCTGACCACGATCGTGGCGAGGCCGGAGTACTCCATCTGGGGCTGGCTGACCCAGCGGGTCAGCACCCGCACGGTCCGGGTCGCCGGGACGTTGTCCGGCACCCGCATCCGGAAGTTGCCTGCGGCATCCATCTTGCCAATGGCGAGCAGTCGCCACTTGCCGCTGCCGAGGTAGTCCTGCAGTGCGAGCTCCTTGCCCGGCTCGGCCGGGGTCATCCGGCCGGTGACGGAGGCGCCGGTCAGCGTCGCGTACCACGGCGCCGGGGTGTTCAGCACGATCTTGCGGTCCTGGATGTTCGAGGACTGGTACGGCGAGATCGCGAGCGCGGTCTCGGCCTTGACGCCGATCATGGTGCGGAACGCCCACGTGCCGGGTGTCGCGGAGATGTAGCTGAACTTGTACACGCCGCCGGTCGTGGTCCGGGTCGAGGCGCGCAACACCCAGGCGCCGGGGACGCGCTGCCAGAGGGTGATGTACGAGCCGGTGATCGGCTGGCTGATCTTGCCGGTGAACACCGTGGCCCGGTCCTCCCAGGACGCGGCGGGTTTGGCCAGCGTGATCGACCACTCCTCGGCGGCCGTCGGTGTAGGCGTGGACGTCGGCGTCGGCGTCGGCGTGGGGGTCGGCGTCGGCTCCTCGACGGCCGAGGGTGGTGGTCCCGTAGGGGTGGCCGACGGCGTGTCGGCCAACTCCTTCGACGTCGAAATATCCGACGGGCTCTCGGTCGGATCATTCGACGTCGAAGATGTTGAGGTCGAAGGTTTCGATGTCGAAGGAGCTGGTGGGGTTGGGTCATCGTCGGCTGCGGCGCCGGGCGCGTGCAGCCCGGCCGCCAGCAGCAGTGCCGTCAGTCCCATCCCAAAGGCTCGCCACATCATCCGAACGCCCCTCTCCCCTGAACCGGGACCGGGCCGGTCCCCCCACCGCTTCTTACCCACTGAAGATGCGGTCGAAGAGGCAGATGTCACACACTACGTGGAAGTTCTGCCAAATGAGCGGTTTTTTCCACCGCGGCTAATCGTGCAGCCGTTTCACCGCGGCGTCGATGCGCTCATCGGTGCTAATCGTGCAGCCGTTTCACCGCGGCGTCGATGCGCTCATCGGTGCTAATCGTGCAGCCGTTTCACCGCGGCGTCGATGCGCTCGTCGGTGCCAGTGAGAGCAACGCGGACGTGCCGCTCCCCCGCCGTACCGTAGAAGGCTCCCGGGGCGACCAGGATGCCGCGATCCGCGAGCGCGCCCACCGAGCCGTACGAGTCGAACTCGGGGTGCTCGGCCCACAGGTACAGACCGCCGTTGGACAAGGTGATGACCCAGCCGGCGTCCGTCAGCGCATCACGCAGTACGGCGCGGCGCCGCAAGTACCGCTCCCGCTGCACCTCAACGTGCGCGTCGTCGGCAAACCCGGCCGCCATCGCCGCCTGGATCGGCGACGGCACCATCAGGCCCGCATGCTTGCGGACGGCAAGCAGTTCCGCGACCACCGTCTCGTCGCCGGCCACGAATCCACCGCGATACCCGGCGAGGTTGGACCGCTTCGAGAGCGAGTGCACGGCCAGCAGGTTGTCGAAGCTGCCGCCCGAGATATCCGGGTGCAGCACCGACACCGGCCGCGAATCCCAGCCGAACTCGATGTAGCACTCGTCGCTCACCAGCAGTACGTCGTTCGCCCGCGCCCACTCGACCGCCCGACGCAGATCCTCCGGCGAGGTGATCTCACCCGACGGGTTGCGCGGCGAATTGAGGTAGGCGACCCGGACCGGCCCGTCGTACGTCGTCGGATCGGCGACCGGAACGCTCTCGGCGCGAGCCAGCGCCGCGCCGGCCTCGTACGTCGGGTAGGCGAGGTCCGGGATGAGCACCGTGTCGCCGGCGCCGATGCCGAGCAGCGTCGGCAGCAGCATGATCAGCTCCTTGGTGCCGATCACGGGCAGTACGCCGGTCCGCGGGTCGACACCGGGTACGTCGAGACGCCGCGCCATCCAGTCCACGGCCGCCTGCCGCACGGTCGACGTACCGATGGTGGTCGGGTACGCCGGCGCGTCGGCCGCCTCCGCGAGCGCGTTCTTGATCAGGTCCGGCACCGGGTCGACCGGGCTGCCGATGGACAGGTCCACGATCCCGTCGGGATGCGCCGCCGCCTTCTGCTTGTACGGCGCGAGCTTGTCCCACGGAAAGTCCGGCAGCCGCCGCGAAGTCTCGAAGATCACCTCCGCATTCTCTCCTGTCAGCCGGATCGCCGGTCGGCAGGCGCCCGCTCCGCGAGAAAGACGACGGCCTTCTTCACCAGGTCGGGATCGCGCAGGACCCGGCGGTGCCCGAGGCCCTCGCTGGTCTCGAGCCGGGCGCCGGGCCAGTGAGCGAGGACGTCGACGCTGCCCTGGTACGACGTCTCCGGGTCGGAGCGATCGTGGACGAGCAGCAGCGGGGGCAACGGGCGACGGGAGGCGATGGACGGGATCACCGAGTCCATCCGGAACGAGTCCATCGGCCCGAAGCGGGCCTCGAACCGGCGGAGGAAGCCGGCCCGGATCCGCGGACCGAAGCCGAGAAAGGCCTGCATCTGGTCGAGTGTTTCGGTGAAGTCCGTCGCGGTGGCGATGAAGACGACGCGCTCGACATCGAGCCCGTCGCGCAGCGCGAGCGCGGTCGCGGGTGCACCGAGCGAGTGCGCGACGACGCCGTACGCCGGTCCTCGCGCGGCCACCACGACCTTCAGCGCGTCGGCCAACTCGAGGAGTGTGGACGCACCCTTGCCCTCACGGCCGGGAGCCGAGTCGCCATGACTTGGAGCGTCGTACGTGATGACCCGGAAGCCCGAGTCGACGAGCGGCTGGATGTGGGCGGCGAGCTGCAGCCCCCACCCACCCCAGCCGTGGACGAGGTAGATCGCCGGGCCCGCGCCGTACGACTGCCCACGGATGCCCCCGACCTCGAACGGGGTCGGCGTCGGGAGCTCGCCACGCGGGCGGCGGGTCTGCTCCGGTACGGCGGGAACGCGGAACCAGAGACGGTTGAGGAAGCCCACGCCGACGGCCGGTGCGATTCGTTCCAGCATAGTGAAAGCGAGATTCATCGACCGAACGTTCGTGCTTTTCTTGGCCGCCATGGCGACTACTCCAGGTCTCTCGAAAGGGTCAGCGGCGGGCCGCCCGGAGGAGCGCCTCGAAGGCGGTGCGCGCTCGATCCTCGGCCTTGGGGTCGGCCAGCAGGCGGCTGGCGTGGTGGTACGACAGCAGGACGCCTCTGATGTCGAAGGCGTACTGCTCGGGATCGGCGTCGGGGCGGAAGTGGCCCTCGCTGATGCCGGTCCGGAAGACGTTGGCGAGCAGGTCGGCGTAGTCGCGCTCGGCGCTCACCACGCGGTCGCGGACCGGGCCCGGCGGTGCGTCGTCGAGCTCCGCCGAGACGCTGGCGAAGAAGCATCCGCCGGGGAGCGCGAGGTCGCCGTTGTCCCAGCGGAGTTTGCGGTCGAAGAGCTCGCGCAGGCGTGGTTCGCCACGCGGAGCCTGCAGCGCCGGCCGGACGACCCGCTCGGCGAACAGCTCGGCGGCGCGCTCGACCACCGCGACCTGGAGCTGCTCCTTGGAGCGGAAGTGCGCGAACAGGCCACTCTTGGACAGCTGCATCCGATCGGCCAGCAACCCGATGGTGAGCCCGCTCAGCCCGCTCGCACTCACCACCCGCGCGGCCTCGTCCAGGACCGCGGCCCGAGTCTGCTCACCCTTACCCACCCCAGAATAAAAGCACGACCGTTCGTCAGATGGCAAGCAGTTCAGCAGGACTTCTCCGGGTCGACCTTGGTGAGGATCTGGTCGGCGATGACCTTGAGCTGGGCGAGCTGCTCCGGGGTGAGAGCGTCGATCACGTACTCGCGGACGGTCGCCTTCAACGCCGTCCTGCTGATCCTGGCCGTGATCGTCGCCGTCTTCCGCTTCGGCCCGAACAGCTTCTAGACCGCACAGCACTTCTCGGCCGCACGGCTCAGCGCCGCCAGGTCCACCTGCCCGCGACGAGGGTGGCGTGGACCTGGGTCGTCCCGAAGGTCTGCCTCCTGGCCTTACTCTGCAAGCGGACCGGTGCGACGAGGAGGCAGCGCGAAATGACGTACGACGTGGCCGTGGTCGGCGCGGGGGCGATGGGCTCGGCGGCTGCCCGGGCGTTGGCGGCTGCGGGGCGTGAGGTCGTCGTACTGGAGCAGTACGAGTTGGGCCATGTCCGGGGTGGGTCGCACGGCGGCACTCGGCTGTTCCGGCCGGCTGCGGACAACCCGGAGGTCGCGCGGCTGACTGAGCAGGCACGCGGCTTGTGGCGGGAGTTGGAAGACCAGTCCGGCGAGACGTTGTTTGAGGTGACCGGCGGGATTGACCACGGGGTCGACGATGCGGCGGTAGAGGCGTTCCGTGCGCTGCACCCGGCCGGCCAGGTGCTCGCACCTGAGGAGGCCGCGGAGCGCTGGCCGGGCATGCGGTTCGAGACGCAGGTGCTCTACCAGCCCGGTTCTGGGCGGTTGTACGCCGACCGCACGGTGAGTGCGCTGCAGCGAGTGGCGGACGCAGAATTCCGGGAGCAGTCGCCAGTGAAGGCGTTGCGGCTCCACAACGGCCTGGTCGAGCTCGACGTACCCGGTGGGGCGGTGCGGGCGCGGCAGGTCGTGGTGACGGCCGGGGCGTGGGCTCCGAAGCTGCTGACCGGGTTAGTGCCGCTGCCACCGTTCACGGTGACGCAGGAGCAGCCGCGGTTCTTCGAACCGGTGTCGGACGTCGACTGGCCTTCGTTCGTCCACGGGCGCAAAGCAAGCTACGGCCTGTTCGAGCCCGGGTCCGGCGTGAAAGTCGGGCTGCACGGCACCGGGCCGGAAGTCGATCCCGACACGCGTGACTTCGCGGTGGACCCCGAGCGGGATGCTCAGCTGATCCGGTACGTCGAGGCGTGGTTTCCCGGGCTGGACACCAGCCGGTCGACGGCGATCAGCTGCCTGTACGACACCACGCCGACGGACAACTTCGTCATCGACCGGGTCGGGCCGATCACGGTCGCGGTCGGGTTCTGTGGGCAGGGTTTCAAGTTCGTGCCACTGGTCGGCGAGCACGTGCGTGACCTGGTGATCGGCGGGGCCGCGGTGCCATCACGCTTCCGGCTCAGCAGCCACGGAGGAGGGTAGCTATGCTCGACCAAGACCTTGCGGACCTGCAGCTCGTGGATCATCACGTTCATGGCGCCGTCAAAGAACCACTGGACCGGGCCGGCTTCGAGCGGCTGATCACCGAGTCGGACCGGCCGGTCCCGCCGTGGATGTCGACGTTCGACTCCCAGCTGGGCTTCGCAGTTCGCCGGTACTGCGCTCCACTCCTCGGACTGGCTCCACACGCGTCAGCCGACGACTACATGGCTGCACGTGCCCAGCTGGGTGCGGGCGCCGTCAACCGGCTCTTTCTCGAAGCCGCCGGCGTGAGCGACTACCTGATGGACACAGGCCATCTGCCTGACGAGCTGACTGATGTCGACGAGTTGGCGAAGCTGAGTGGTTCCCGCGCCCATGAGGTGGTCCGGCTGGAGTCCGAGCTCGAGTACGTCGCCGCACACGAGTCCAGCGTTACTGCCGTACCTGACGCCCTGGCACGGTGGTTGGATGAGCGGACTGCTGGAGCGGTCGGGCTGAAGAGCATCGTGGCGTACCGGCACGGGTTCGACTTCGACCCGGCTGAGCCGAGTAGTTCCGAAGTACTGGCCGCACTGGATCGCTGGTACGCGTCAGGGCCTGAGCGGGTCACTGATCCCGTTCTGCTGCGCTGGCTGCTGTGGACGGGGGCGCGACGCGACCTGCCGTTACAACTGCACGTGGGCTTGGGTGATCCGGACCTGAACCTCCACATGACCAACCCGCTGCTACTGACCGAGTGGCTACGGCAGGTAGAGCCACTCGGTGCGCAGGTGGTGTTACTGCACTGCTATCCGTACCACCGTGAGGCCGGATACCTCGCACACGCCTTTCCGCACGTGCACTTCGACCTCGGCCTCACCACGATGTACGTCGGCGCGCGGGCGGCCGCCGTACTGGCCGAGGGGCTCGAGCTGGCGCCGTTCGCCAAGCTGCTCTACTCGTCCGACGCGTGGGGCCCCGCGGAGCTGCACTTCCTGGGAGCCACGCGGTGGCGGCGTGCGGTCACGACTGTGCTCAGTGGGTTTGTGGACCAGGGCGACTGGTCCGCCGACGACGCCCTGCGGGTGGCAACACTGTGGGGCCGCGAGAACGCCGTACGGCTCTACAACCTGAGTTAGAGGTAGAGGCCGGTCTGGCCGTCTTCGAGGCGGCCGGCGGCCACCGCGTGCAGGTCGCGCTCGCGGAGCAGGATGTAGTCGTCGCCGCGGACCTCGACCTCGGCCCGGTCCTCCGGGTCGAACAACACCCGGTCGTCCACCTCGACCGTGCGGACGTTGGCGCCGATCGCGACCACCTTGGCCCAGGCGAGCCGACGGCCCATCTGTGCGGTGGCCGGGATCAGGATGCCCGCCGAGGACTTCCGCTCGCCCTCCTGCTCGAGGGCGACCAGGACCCGGTCGTGCAGCATCCGGATCGGCAGTTTGTCGTCGGAGAGCCGCTTGCGAGGAGTCACCGGCGACCTACCAGCCGACGGATCAGCAGCAGCACGGCGAAGACGCCGACCGCGGCACCGCCGACCGCGACGAGCTTCTGGGTCCGCAACTGGCCGCGCTCGTCGAAGACCTGCGCCTTCGCCTGCTCGACCTGCCGCTTCGCCACGTTCTTCGGGTGCGCCCGGTCGACCAGTTCGTCCACGGTCGAGGCCAGGCGCGCGCGGGTGGCGGCGATATCCGCCTCGATCTGCTCGGCCGTCCGAGCCTGCGTGTCCGACACCTGTCGACGCTCCCTTCGTTCCTGGGGGCTGCCCCGGGATGCCCGGGGCTGCCCTGCTGAGTCCATCCTCGCAGGTCATCGCTGCAGGTCGACGACCACCTTGATGTCTTCCGGTTCCCGGACCAATGCGGACGGCCAGTCGGACAGCGGTACGGTCCGCGTGATCAAACGCTCCAGCCAGGCCTGGTCCGCGGTCTGGAGGATGCCGACCGCGTCCGCGTAGTGCCGTTTGGCCGCGTTGACCGATCCCACCAGGGCCGCGTTGCGGATGACCAACTGGCGGTTGAGGGTGTCCATCGGTACGTCGATGGTCGCGGGCCCGGGCGAGATGCCGGTCAGGCACATCACACCGGCCGGCCCGAGCAGCTTGGCGCAGTCGAACACCAACTGCCCCGCTCCGGTCGCCTCGATCACCACATCCGGCGTGACACTCAGGTCACCCAGCTCAGTGAGGTACGTCCCACCGAGTGCACGGACCAGATCAGGCTTCGGGCCGTCCTTGGTCCGGTCCAGCACGTGTACGGCGTACCCGCGCTGCGTGGCGATCAGAGCGGCCAGCAGACCGATCGGACCGGCCCCGGTGACGAGCACATGCTCCGGCCCGAACCATGACCGGGAGGCGACCCGGTCCACCTGCTCCCACGCCTTGGCGAGGATGCTGGTGGGCTCCACGAGTACGCCGAGGTGGCCGAGGTCTCGCGGGATCGGAGTCGCGAAGTACGGATCTACTCGCCAGCGCTCAGCGCCGTACCCGTCCATCTCGTTGATGCCGCGCTCCGTGTAGCGCCCGTTGCGGCAGAAGTCCCACTCACCGCGTGCACAGGCCGGACACGGCTCGGGATCGGGTCGGCGGACCACACCGGCCACCAGATCGCCTGCCGTGAAGCCAGAGCCGTCCGGTGCCTCCAGGACCCGGCCGAGCGACTCATGGCCGATCACCAGGTGATCCGAGCCCGGTCTGCCCTTGCCGAACGCACCGGAGACCAGCTCGACATCCGTGCCACAGATCCCGGTGAGCAGACCCTCGACCAGGATCGAACCGTCCGAGGCCGGCGGCTCGTCGACCTCCCCTACAGCGGCTGAATCAGCTTTCCCCGTCGTCACTGTCATCGCCCGCATGCGTTCAGGCTAACCGGGTCATGTCGACGGTCACCTCGATGGCAGTCGCCGCGCCGCCGGAATAGATGCCTTTGAGCGGAGAGACGTCCGCGTAGTCGCGACCGGTGGCGACCCAGACGTGCCGGTGTCCGATCGAGATGTCGTTCGTCGGATCGAAGCCCCACCAGTTACCCGTCCATGCCTCGATCCAGGCATGGCTCTCCCCCACGACCGTCTCACCGACCGCGGCGTCGGGTTTCGTGTGCAGGTAGCCCGACACGTACCGACTGGGTACGCCGACCGCCCGCAGCATGGCGAGCGTGAGATGCGCGTAGTCCTGGCAGACGCCTTCGCCCGCTTGCCAGGCGTCAACGGCGGACGAGTGCACTCCGGTGGTGCCGCGCTGGTACCTGAGGGTCTCGTGAACCCACTTGGAGACCGCCAGCACAGTCTCCTGCGGCGTACGTCCCTTGCGCAGCGACCGGGCTACCGCGGCGAGCTCACGATGCCTCGGGACGTAGGTGGTCCACTCGAGGTACTCGGCGTACCTGTCGATTGACTCGGGTGAGCGCACCTGGGCCCAGGTCGCATCGACGGACGGGGGCGGTTGCTCGGTTGTCTCGACCACGGACGCCGCGACGACCTTCAGCTCGGTGTGTGGGGTGTGCAGGTCGAAGGAGTTGACCTCGGTGCCCCAGTAGTCCGTGTACTTGTAGGCCCTGGTTGCCGGCACCGTCTCGAGTCGGGCGACCATGAGGTTCTGCCGGTCGTCGCTGCGCGGTGTGAGCCGTGCTTCGTTGTAGGACTGGGTCACCGGTGTCGCATAGCGGTAGCCGGTCGTGTGGACTACCCGGAGGCGCCAATTCACAGGTTCACCTCCGCGTTGTTCCACTCGATCCAGGGCACGGTGTGGAAGTACTGCCGTGACACCGCCTCACCGACCTCGCGCACCGTGGTCTGCAGCGCCTGCAGCCGGCCGGTGAGGTCGTCCAGTAGCTCAGCCGGTCGCAGGAACTCCAGCTCGCTCCGGGCCTTGCCCAGCAGCCGTGCCGCCTCCGCACTCGCGCCGATCCTGGCTGACGGCCCATGGTCGAGCTCTTCCAGGCAGGACTCGGCCTGCGTGAGTGCGTGGAAGGCAGACCGTGGGAACAACTTGTCCAGCAGCAGGAACTGCACGACACGTGAGGCGTCCAGTGCACCGCGGTAGGTCCGCAGGTACGTGTCATGAGCACCAGCGGAGCGCAACACCGTCACCCACCCTGGCGACGTCGGCTTGTCCCCCACCCGGGACATCAGCAGCCGGACGATCATGTCCACCCGCTCCACCGACCTGCCCAGCACCAGGAACCGCCAGCCGTCGTCCCGGCTCATCGTGGAGTCGGCCAGACCCGCGAACATCGCCGCCCGGTTCTCCACAAAGGTGAAGAACTCGTGCGGCCCCACTCGACGCGCGGCCCGCTGTCTCTCGGGTACGGCGTTCCACATGGCGTTGATGCACTGCCACAGCTCGCTGGACACCACCTCGCGGGCCACCCGGGTGTTCTCCCGCGCACTCGCGATCGACGACACGATCGAGCCGGTCTCAGGCGACATCGCTACCAGCTCGGTCAGGCCCCACACGTCCAGCTGGGTGCCTTCCGGCGGTGTGATGCCCAGGACTGCCAGCAGCGTGCGACTCTCGCTGTCGGCATCGACTGTCGCGTCCTCGAGCAACTGGTGGACCGACACGTCGAGGATCCGCGCGGTGTCGTCCGCGCGTTCGACGTACCGGCCGATCCAGTACAGCGACTCGGCGTTGCGTGCGAGCATCGTCAGCACCTCCCCATCACTGTTGCTGCTGCTGTTGGGCGACGTTGAGCTCCGGACCTTGCTCCAGGGTGGCCGTCTCATCAGCCTTCCCGGTCTTGCCGAGGAGCCCTGTCGTTGCCAGACCGCGTCCACGCAGTTCGGCGTCCTCACCGGAGGCTCTGGGCGCGAGGACCCAGGTGTCCTTGGACCCGCCGCCCTGCGACGAGTTGACGACCAGACTGCCTTCGGGGATCGCCACCCGGGTCAGTCCACCCGGCAGCACAAACACGTCCTCGCCGTCGTTCACCGCAAAGGGCCTCAGGTCCACATGCCTCGGCTGCAACCGCTCACCGACCTTGGTAGGCACAGTGGACAGCTGTACGACGGGCTGGGCGATCCAGCCACGCGGATTGGCCTTGATCCGGCGACGCTGTGCCTGAAGCTCCTTGGGTGAGGCATCCGGTCCGAAGACGATGCCGTAGCCACCGGAGCCCTCGACAGGCTTCGTGACCAGCTCATCCAGCCGGTCCAGCACCTCTGCCTGCTCACTGGGTAGCCAGCAGCGGTAGGTGTCCACGTTGGGCAGCAGCGGAGTCTCGCCCAGGTAGTACTTCAGGATCTCCGGCAGGTAGGTGTAGATCAGCTTGTCGTCGCCGACACCGTTGCCGATGGCGTTGGCGATGACCAGGTTGCCTGCCCGGGCCGCGTTCACCAGACCCGCGACACCGAGCACAGAGTCCGGTTCGAACTGCACCGGGTCCAGGAAGTCGTCGTCGATCCGCCGGTAGATCACGTCCACTCGCCGCTCGCCCTCAGTGGTCCGCAGGTAGATCACGTTGTTGCGGGCGAGCAGGTCACGACCCTCGACCAGCTCCACACCCATCTGCCGAGCCAGCAGCGAGTGCTCGAAGTACGCCGAGTTGTAGACGCCTGGCGTGAGTACGACGACGTTCGGGTCGGTCACACTCGGTGGAGCCGCCGCTCTGAGGGCTCTGAGCAGATGGACCGCGTAGTCACCGACCGCACGGACCCGGTGCTTGGCGAACAGGTCCGGAAACACCCGTGCCATCGTCCGGCGGTTCTCCATCACGTACGACACCCCGGACGGGTTGCGCAGGTTGTCCTCCAGCACCCGGAAGTCACCCTGCTCGTCACGGACCACGTCGATACCGGCCACGTGGATCCGGACACCGTTCGGCGGGGCGATGCCGGCCGCCTGCCGGTGGAAGTGCTCGCACGAGGTGATGAGGCGCCGCGGCAGTACGCCGTCCGCCACGATCTGCTGTGGACCGTAGATGTCGGCCAGGAACGCCTCCAGCGCCCGGACCCGCTGCACGATGCCACGCTCCAGCCGCGACCACTCCGAGGCGGTGATCACCCGCGGCACCAGGTCCAGCGGGAACGGCCGCTCCTGACCCGACAGGCTGAAGGTGATGCCTTGGTCGACCAGAGCCCGGTCGAGCGCCTCGGCCCGGGTGGTGAGGTCGCCCGGCCGCAACGGCTCGAGCGAGTCGTGCAGTCGCTTGTACGCCGTCCGGACGCCGTCGACCGGGTCGAACATCTCGTCGTACGCGCCGGCGTGCGGCCGCCGCGGATCGAGGTACCCGTCGAACAACTGGGGGCCCGCGGGGCGGGACAAAGCGGGACTCATCCGCGTCCTCGCTTCGCTCCGGGCGCGGCTGAGGCACCAAGGGCGCTGTGTTGAATGATGACCTCGCTCCGCTCGCTCATCTGCGCATCTTCACCCAGGTTCGGCCCGCTCGCACCCGGAACCGGGCTCAGTTATCCCGCACGTAACATTGCGGACAGTCATTCGATCCGTTCCGTGGAGGGCCTGATGTCCGAACGTCTGTCCGTCGGCGACGCCGCACCCGACTTCACCCTCCCGGATGCGGACGGCAACCAGGTCTCGCTGGCGGACCTGCGCGGGAAGAACGTGATCGTCTACTTCTACCCGGCCGCGATGACACCGGGCTGCACCAAGCAGGCGTGCGACTTCCGCGACTCACTCGACTCCCTCCAAGCCGCCGGGTACGCCGTACTCGGCATCTCGCCGGACAAGCCGGAGAAGCTGGCCAAGTTCCGCGACCGGGACGCGGTGACGTTCCCGCTGCTCAGCGACCCGGACAAGGACGTGCTGACGGCCTACGGCGCGTTCGGCGAGAAGACCATGTACGGCAAGAAGGTCACCGGGGTGATCCGCTCCACCTTCGTCGTCGACCCGGACGGCAAGATCGCCGTCGCCCAGTACAACGTCAAGGCCACCGGCCACGTCGCCAAGCTGCGCAGGGATCTGGGCCTCTGACCACCGTTACCGACCTACCTCCCAGGTCGGTCCGACGGAGGGAAACCTTCGACCGTTTCATGCAAATGGTCCATGGAACGGGCGTTTGAGCACAGGACCTGGCGTGATTTGGATCACACATTTATCTCACCGGACCGCAGCCACATCGCTACGGTCGGTGAGTTTTTGAGCCTTCCTGCGAAAGAGCGATACTCCCAGAGCTCCCAGCGTCCGGTTGCGGTCCCTCGTCAGGTGTGTCAAGAACCACTGCGATCTTCGCCCTGACCAGCCGAAACCGGGTAATCTGCGCGCGCAGTCAGCCTCTGGGAGGGAGGGACCTGCCGCGATGGGAAAACATTCCTCTGCGGTGACGCGAAGTAACAACAACCGTCGATCGGTGTACATCACCGCGGTCGGGCTTCTGGTGATCTCGCTGGGCGCCGTGTTCGTGGTCCGTTCCTTCGGATCCGCGTCGGGAGCCGACGGCTTCCTCAGCAACGGCAGCCAGTCGTGCGAAGACCCCACGCAGGTCTCGCTGAGCACCACACCCGAGTTGCAGTCCGCACTGGAGTCGGCGTCCAAGGCGCTGGCCGGCAAAGGCGGCGACGACGGAACTCCGTGTCTGCAGTTCACCATCACCGCGGCTCCCTCGGCGAAGATCGCCCAGGACATCGCCGGTAACTCCGACAACCGTCCCGACCTGTGGATCCCGGACTCCTCGCTCTGGGTGGCCCAGGCCGACGACGGCCAGAGCGTGCCGACAGTCGCCGTACCCTCCATCGCCTCGTCACCGCTGGTGCTGGTCGGCCGGAGCGACAACTTCGCCGACACCTCGTCCTGGCTGCGCGCGTTCGGCGGTGCCGAGCCGGCCCTGCTGGACCCGCTCAGCACCTCGCCGGGTGCGCTCGCGCTGCTCGCGATCCAGTCCGAGCGGCAGCGCACATCGGCGTCCGACACCCAGGTCGCCTCGGTCGTCGTACCGCTGGCGCAGCGACTCGGCTCGATGGCCAAGCCGTTCACCGACCCGAACGCCCTCTTCGGCCGTGCCGACCAGGACGGCAGCCGGGTCGTCGTACCGGCGTCGGAGCAGAGCTTCGTCAAGTACCAGGAAGACCACCCGGACGCGCAGCTGAGGGCGATCGTGCCGTCCACCGGCACCCTGTCGCTGGACTACCCGATCGTGGTCACCGCGAAGTCCGACGTCGAGCAGGTCACCGACGCCGCCAAGGCGCTCGCCGGTGAGCTCATCTCCGACGCGTCCACCCAGGCCCGCGACACCGCCGGCTTCCGGGACGCGCAGTTCAGCCCGCTCAGCGGTGGCCGCGGCGTCGGCGACATCACCCAGCTGACCAAGCCGAACAGCGAGATGATCGACAAGACGCTGCTGACCTGGACCCGGCTGTCGCTGTCCACCCACTCGCTGGCCGTGATCGACATCTCCGGCTCGATGGCGGAGGTGGTCGGCAACAAGACCCGGATGCAGCTGACCATCGAGGCGGCCAGCGGCGGTCTGTCCCTGTTCCCGAACAGCGCGTCCCTCGGCCTGTGGACGTTCTCCACCAAGATCGGCCCGGACGGCGCCGACTACAAGGAGCTCGTGCCGATCGCGCCGCTGTCGGACCGGCAGCGCAAGAAGATCCTCGACAACCTGAAGATCCAGCGCCCGATCCCGAACGGCAGCACCGGTCTGTTCGACACCGCGATCGCGGCGGTGCGCGCCGTACGGCAGCAGTACGACTCCAGCGCGGTCAACTCGATCCTGCTGTTCACCGACGGCAAGAACGACGACCCGGGCAGCCCCACCCTGGAGCAGACCGTGAAGACCCTCGAGGGCCTGCGCGACCCGGCCCGCCCGGTCCGCATCATCGCCCTCGGCATGGGCCCGGAGGCGAACGCCGACGAACTCCGCCGCCTCGCCGCCGCCACCGGGGGCCAGAGCTACGTCGCCCGCAACCCCACCGACCTCCGCCAGGTCTTCATCGACGCCCTCCAAAGCCGCTGACCGGGACAATCAGCACGACCTGAGTCGCCTCCCCTAGGATGTCTTCCCGAGGGGAGGCGACTCTCCCGGCCAGAGTGGTGGAACGGCAGACACGCCGGCTTTAGGTGCCGGTGCCCCCGGGCGTGCGGGTTCAAATCCCGCCTCTGGCACACATGCCCCCGCATGCCGATGTCTCAGGTTGTGCAGGGCGAGAGGTCTGGGCGCAGCGGGGTGTCGCCGGGGTGGAGATTGAAGTGAGCGGCGGCGGAGGCGCCTCGGATGACCAGTTCGAGGTAGCCGGTGCCGGAGCTGCCGGGGATGAGGCCTGGGGTGTTCCGGGGGACGGCGGTGAGGTGGGGGTAGCAGGTGACGTCGGTGTGGGTGATGGCGCCCTCGGGGGTGCGGCCTGTCACGGGGAGTGCGGCGCCGAGGGTGAAGCCGACGGCGGTGGGGTGGCAGTTGAGTTTGCAGTTGCCGAAGTTGTCGATGACGCTGACGGTCGGTGGTTCGTCCGGGGTCAGCGGTACGACGGCCGGCGTCGACGGGACCGGGCGGTCGTCGGCGATCCACTTGGCCAGCAGCGGAAGGTACCAGAGGCTGCGGAACTGGGTGTCCGCGATGCTGTCCGCCTCGGCCGACGTGAGGTTCGTCCACGAAGCCGAGGCCAGCACTTCACGGATGTCGGTGACGAACACCTTCTGTACGTCGAGTTCTCGCCGTACCAGGGCCAACGCGCGGGGGTTGAACGTGCTGGCGACCAGATGCCCGCCGAACCAGAAGTAGCAGAACGGTACGCCGTTCGGCCACGCGCCGTCGCGAGGGGCGATGTTGAGCAGGGTGATGGTCGGATGACCGTCCTCACCCAGTGCTTGCGTGGATCTCAGACAGTCCAGCAGGGTGAGGGCGGCGAAGGCCTCCGGGTCTGGGCCGTCGGCGGCCACGATGGTCGGTGGCTGGCCGAAGAGTGCGCCGATGCGGGTGCTGAGCCGGGCCCGGGCGTTCCCGTCGGAACAGTCGGTGAGGTAGGTGATCGGGTACATGCGTGCTCCTGAGGATGTTCGCAGCTGGGACGAAAAAAGAGAGGCCCCCGACACAGGGGGCCTCTCTGGCTGCAAGCATCAGTGCGCGCGCCGCTAGAGTCCTCCGCATCGAGGGCTCAGCATTCGCATGGCGGCGTACGCGATCACGAACGGGATGGTAGCACTACCGCGTCTGGCCGTTGTCGAAATACGTGACCAGCGCCGGGTCCAGGGGTGGGACGTCGATCGGGGTGCCGTTGTCGCGTAGGGACGTGGTCGCGGCGTACCCGGCGGCCACCGCTGCGCGAGCCGCGACCGGGGAGGTGAGGGTCGCGCCGCCCTCGCGCACGAACCGCACGTACTCGTCGACCAGCCGCGGGTCCGCGCCGGCGTGCCCGCCGTCGGCGGCCGGGATCTCGACCACCAGGTCCGCGTCCTCGCGGTACCCGGACCGCTTGCTGTTCCACACCTTCACCACGCCGCCGGGGCTGTCGCCGAAGTTCTCCAGCCGCCCTTCGGTGCCGATCACCGTGTAGTTGCGCCAGTAGTCCGGCGTGTAGTGGCACTGCTGATAGGTGACGAAAACCCCGTTGTCCAGCAGGAGATTCGCCATCGAGAGGTCCTCGACGTCCAGCACCGGCGCGAGCCCCCGCTGTGACAGCGGCGGCCAGTTGTCCTCGGACACGAAGTCGTCGAAACGTTGCCCGGAGCGGTCGAGCCGATCCTCGATCCCGCCGTACAGAGTCAGCGCGCCCATCGCGTTCGCCCGCGTGGTGTACCCGCCGGCCAGCCAGTGCATCACATCGATGTCGTGGGCACCTTTCTGCAACAGCAGGCTGGTGGTACGACGCCGGTCCGCGTGCCAGTCCTTGAAGTAGAAGTCACCGCCGTGCCCGACGAAGTGCCGGCACCAGATCGCCTTCACCTCGCCGATCGCGCCGGACTGGATGAGGTCGCGCATCGTCAGGACGACGGGCATGTGCCGCATGTTGTGGCCGACGTACAGCCGTGAACCACTCTCGTACGCCGCCTGCAGGACCCGGTCACACCCGGTCGTGGTGATCGCGAGCGGCTTCTCCACGAACACCGAGACACCGGCCTGGAGGAAGTCGATCGCCGGGTCCTCGTGCAGGTCGTCCGGCGTGGTCAGGAAGACCCCGTCGAGTTTCTGGTCGAGCAGTTCGCGGTAGTCGGCGTGGGTGGTGGCGTCCGGGTACTGCGCATGGGCCGCGTCCCGCTGGCCGCTGGCCGGGTCCGCGAGGGCGACGACCTCGGAACCCCGGCCGGGCCGGTGGGCGTGCTGCGCGATGCGGCTGCGAGCGCCGAGACCCACCACACCGAACCGAAGATCAGTCATCACCAGGCAACTCCTGCACATAGTTGTTTACATCACCCTAACTCCGAACACTTGCGTCCTTCAATCACCCTTCCTCCCGGTGGAATCGCCGCAGTCGTCATTCGGGCAACACAGCCGGCTCGCCCGGTGACGTCACGATGACGGAATGTGCGTTCGGAGGTACAGCGCGTCCGGGCATAGGGTCGGGGCATGGCTCGTATCGATGGACGTACTGCGGATCAACTCCGGCCCGTGACGCTGACCCGGAAGTGGCTCGACCACGCGGAAGGTTCGGTGCTGGTGGAGTTCGGCCGCACCCGGGTGCTGTGCGCGGCGAGCGTGACCGAGGGCGTGCCGCGGTGGCGGAAGGGCTCCGGGCTGGGCTGGGTCAGCGCGGAGTACGCGATGCTGCCGCGGTCGACGAACACCCGCTCGGACCGCGAGTCCGTCAAGGGCCGGATCGGCGGCCGGACGCACGAGATCTCCCGGCTGATCGGGCGGTCGCTGCGGGCCGTGATCGACTACAAGGCGCTCGGCGAGAACACCATCCTGCTGGACTGCGACGTACTGCAGGCCGACGGCGGCACCCGGACGGCCGCCATCACCGGCGCGTACGTCGCCCTCGCGGACGCCGTGTCGTTCCTGCGCGATCGCAAGCTGCTGAAGAGCGAGCCGCTGACCGGTTCGGTGTCCGCGGTCTCCGTCGGCATCATCGACGGCACCCCGATGCTCGACCTCTGCTACGAGGAGGACGCCCGAGCCGAGACCGACATGAACCTGGTGGTGACCGGCGACGGCAGGTTCATCGAGGTGCAGGGCACCGCCGAGGGCGCGCCGTTCGACCGCGCCGAGCTGGACAGCCTGCTCGAGCTCGGTACGGCGGGATGCGCCGAGCTGACCAAGCTGCAGCAGGAGGCCCTCGCGTGACTGTATTGACTGCCGCGCTGCCGCGCGGCGGGCCATGGGGCTTTGACTCCCGGCCTTCCCTCGTCGCTCCAGTCGCTTCGCTCCCTCCGCTCCTCAGTCCAGGCCGGGAGGCCCCATGACCCAGGTCTTGCTTGCCTCGAACAACAAGAAGAAGCTCGAGGAACTGCGCCGCATCCTGACCCCGATCGTGCCCGGGATCGAGGTGCTCGGGCTGGGCGACGTACCGCCGTACGACGAACCGGCCGAGACCGAGCCGACGTTCGAGGGCAACGCGCTGCTGAAGGCGCACGCGGCGATGGCGGCGACCGGGCTGCCGTCGATCGCGGACGACAGCGGGATCTGCGTCGACGCGCTGAACGGGATGCCCGGCGTCCTGTCCGCGCGCTGGGCCGGGCCCGCGAAAGACAACCACGCGAACAACCTGCTGCTGCTCGGGCAGCTGGAAGACGTACCGGACGAGCGGCGTGGCGCGTCGTTCATCGCGGCCGTGGCCTTTGTTCGGCCCGAGGCCGAGGACGAGATCGTGATCGGCGAGATGCGCGGCCGAGTCATCCGGGAACTGCGCGGCACCGGCGGGTTCGGGTACGACGTCCTGTTCGCCGCCGACGGCTACGACCGCACCACGGCCGAGCTGTCGATCGAGGAGAAGGACGCGATCAGCCACCGGGGCAAGGCGTTGCGCGCACTCGCCCCGATCGTCGCGAAGGCGTTGGGAGGCTAGGACACGATGTTGTTCGCCGGATCTGATCGGGACGGGGTCGCCGCGGGCAAGATCACCGCGGCGTACCGGCGGTGGGCCGAAGCACGGGTGGCCGAGGGGCGGGTCTACCGCACCAATGCCGGCCGGATCGAGATCGAGAGCGTCCGCCAGGTCAACCCGGACCTGATCGCCGACAACGACCCCGTCCTCGACGCCGCGGACCGCCGCAACGCCAAAGACGTCCGCCGCCGCCTCCGCGGCAACGAGTCCTGGCCAACCTTCCTGATCAGGTTCCACCTCGTCGAAGGCCCTGACCCTCGCGAGCAGCTCGCGGCCCAGTCCACCTTGTCCCCCGACGATGTCGAGGAGCTGAAGACACGGTTGGCCACGTTCGACGAGCTCAGCCGACACGGCGCCTGGACCACCGACACGCTCCGGCTGATCCAGGCGAAGCCGGCCACCCGGGCCGCCGACCTCGCCGCCGAACTAGGCCGCGAAACCGCCCCCTTCAAACTGGACGTCCGCAAACTCAAGAACCTCGGCCTCACCCACAGCCTCGAGGTCGGCTACGAGCTGACCCCCCGCGGCACGGCGTACCTGAACGCCCTCGACAACTGACTGGCCTGCCACGGATCCCCGGTTGGCGCGTTCGGCGGCCAGCTAGCGCATCGCCGACCGCAGCGCCTCCCGGACCAGGTGCGGCTGCTCGCGCCAAGGGGAGTGGCCGGCGTCCGGCACCAGGTGGAAGGTGTGCTGCGGCGTGCACGCCGCCAACTCGCGGACGGCGGATGCCGGCCGCGGGTCGCCCTCGCCGTGGATGTACGTCACGTGCATGGGCAAGTCCGCCGCGAGATCGGCGAGGTAGTTTTCCGGCCATGACTTGATCTCGGTGCCGAGAGCGCGGTTGGCCGCGAAGTTGATCGGCAGGTCGACGGAAGCACTTTTCAGCGCCCAAGTCATCGCCATCGACTGGTCAGCATGGTCGGTGAACCACGAGAGCACCCGGAACTCGATCTCCTCCTCGGCGCTCCGATCCGCGCCGCTCAACGCGTCCAGGCGCTCCCGCTGGGCCGGAGTCATCCGCCGGCTCTGTTCATCGTGGTACGCCGTACGCCAGTCACCGATCCCGACGCCATTGAGGTAGACGACACCCGCGACGTGGTCCGGGTACGACGCCGCGTACACCAGCGCCAGCGTCGCGCCGAACGAGTGCCCGATCACCACGATCCGCTCGTGACCCCAGTACGCGCGCAGCTCCTCGATGTCCTGCGCCAACCGCTGCATCGTCTGGACGTCCGACGGACCCGACCGCCCGCACCCGCGTTGGTCGAAGCGGTGGACGATCGTCAGGTCATCCACCATCTCCGCGAGTACGGCGTAGTCGTCCCAGAGGCCGGGGCCGCCGTGCAGGATCACGACCGGCGCGGCGGAAGTCGCCGTACCAGTGGTTGCGGTCCACAACTGAACGCCGTCAGATGTCGAAAACGGCATGCGGGGTCGCAACCTCTACCGGGCCCGGATACGTCTTGCGGGCGTTCTCGGCTTGGGTGTCGCGGTTGTACCAGGGTGGGACATGGGTGATGACGAGGCGTTTGACGCCCGCCTTCTTGGCCTGTTCACCGGCGTGGGCGGGAGTGAGGTGGAGGTCGGTCGGGTTGTGCGGATCGTCATCCGGCAAGGCGGCTTCGGACAGCAGCAAATCGGCGCCACGGGCCAGCTCGACCAGGGCGTCGTTCGGGCCGGTGTCGCCGGTGTAGACCAGCGATTTGTTGCCGTGCTCAACACGAATCGCGTACGCCGGGACCGGATGCACCATCGACGCGGTCCGCACCGTGAACGGCCCGATCTGCTGAACGTCCTTCCAGGCATGGAATTCCAGCTCCTCTTCCATGCCTGGATCGAGCGGCAGGTCGTACGCCAGCGCCATCCGGTACGCCGTACCAGGTGGGCCGTAGACGGGGATCCGCGGGATCGGTGCACCGGGTGCGTACTTGGCCGCGACGTACAGGCCGCACAGGTCCATACAGTGGTCAGGATGCAAGTGGGACAGGCCGATCGCGTCGATCTCCGGTACGGCGAGATGCCGCTGGAGCGCGCCGAGCGCGCCACTGCCGAGGTCGAGGATCAGGTTGAATCCCTCGGCGGTCACCAGATAGCTCGAGGCGGCCGAGTCCGGCCCGGGGACGGACCCGGAGCAGCCGAGCACGGTGAGCTTCATAGCGTGAACATTACCGGCGGGTTGCCGCGTTCGCAGGCAAGCCGGTGCCGTCGGACCAGAGCTGATCCAGTTGCCTGGCGATGATGTCGCGCACGTCCACGGCGGATCTGGTGCCGTGGACAACATCCAGTGCGAGACCCGTCACACCCGCGACCAGCAGGTCGGCGGTCGAGTCCACGTCGACCGCCGGCCGCAACAGCTTCAGCTCGGCGGCCTGCCGGAGGATCAACGCGACCAGATTCTCCAGCGACCGGTCGCCGGTGAGGAAGACCGCGGCCAGGGCGGGATCGGTCAGGCTGCGCGCGTAGTACGCCGCGAGCGCGCGCAGGCTCAGCCGGCGCTGCTCGTCGAGCGGCACGAACTCGTCCAGAACCGCGCGCAGCAAGGCTTTCGGGTCGGTCAGGTCGGCCTGGATCCGGTCCCGCGCGAGCCGTTCGTTGGTCTGGTGCAACACCCTCAGCGATTCGACCAGCAGCTGATGTTTGGTGCCGAAGTGGTACTGCACCACGCGCAACGACACCCCGGCCGCCGCCGCGACGGCGCGCATGGTGACCGCCTCGAGCCCTTGCTCGGCGGCGATTCGCCACACCGCCGAAGCGATCTGGGTACGGCGCTCCGTCCGTCGATCGGACGGTGCTACCTCGGGCGGGGCCGGTGGATTACGGCGAGCGCGATACGCCTTCGCCTGACACGAGCGCGAGCAGTACACCGGCCGCCGTCCGCGCTCCGGCGGGCTCAGCGGCCGACGGCAGACCCGGCACATTTCGTCACGCACGCTTCGCAGTCTATTCAGCCAACTGCCGTGATGTAAGAGCTAAGTTGCGACTAAAGTTAACGGTCTCCGCTGATACGTTCGTATCGTTTCGAACGGATCGAGAGGAGCTGGGGATGGACGAGGGCTGGTACCGGTTCGCGATGGTGGTGGTCGCGTTCTTCGGCGTCTGGGAAGGCGTCATCACGCTGATCTTCCGGCTGTGGACCGACAAGGAACCGACCGCGCTGACGGCGGCGAACCACCTGGACGCGCCGTGGTGCTACATCGTTGCCGCAGGCGCCATCGTGGTCGCGCTGGCGTTGCTCGCCGTACTGGGCAACGCGCGCGCCAAGGTGCTGGCGAAGTCCTAGCGGATCCAGGCGAACTGGTCGACGCCGGACAGCACCGGGCCGAGGAAGCGCGAGCCGATCGCGGCGAACTCGGCCGGGCTGCCGGTGGTGACGAACCGGTGCCGCGGCTCGGGCAGGTTGTCCGGGCGGAGCAGTCCGGTCTTGGTGAGCACGCCGTACACGTCCTTGGCGCATTCCTCGGCGCTGCTGACGAGGGTGACGTTGTCCCCCATCACGTAGGAGATCACACCGGTGAGCAGCGGGTAGTGGGTGCAGCCGAGGATGAGGGTGTCGACACCGGCCTCGACCAGCGGGTCGAGGTATTCGTGCGCGGCCTCGAGCAGCTCCGGGCCGGACGTCACACCGGACTCGACGAAGTCGACGAACTTCGGGCAGGCCCGGGTGAACAACTCCACCTGCGGCGCGGCGGCGAAACCGTCCTCGTACGCCAGTGAGGCCGCGGTCGCCCGGGTGCAGATGACGCCGACACGCTGGTTCCGGGTGGCGGCGACCGCGCGGCGGGCGGCGGGCAGGATCACCTCCACGACCGGTACGTCGTACCGCTCGCGAGCGTCCCGCAGCATCGCGGCGCTGGCCGAGTTGCAGGCGATCACGAGCATCTTCACGCCGGCCTCGACGAGGTGGTCGAGGCACTCCAGCGCGTACTCCCGCACCTCGGCGATCGGCTTCGGGCCGTACGGCTGGCGGGCGGTGTCGCCCAGGTAGAGGATCGGCTCGTGCGGGAGCTGGTCGAGCACCGCGCGGGCGACGGTGAGTCCCCCGAAGCCTGAATCGAAGATCCCCACCGGTGCGTCTGCCACACCGGAAAGCTTATCGGGAACCGTCGGCACCCGCCCGGCGGCTGTGGCCAGACCCGGGATCGGGCAGTGCTCAAGCGAGGCTCACCTGAGCCTGGCAACCGACACGCCGGAGTTATCCACATCTTTACTCTGCGGAATTGCCTTTTCGCGTGATGCGCGCCACTCTGGACCGATGTTTGTTCGACCGCCCGTCGTGACGCCATGAACCTGGCGCACCACATCGCGGTGATGCTGAGCACCACCGCCGCACCGAATCCGCAACCGGAGAACGCCACGGCCGCAGGGCAGGCCGCCGGTCAGGCTGCGGACACCAACAGCACCATGGCAGACATCGTGGCGTCCCTCGGGACGACCGGGACGATGCTGGTGCTGGCCATGGCGGCGTTTGCCATCTACGTCGTCTCGCTGTCGCTGCACCCGAACGCCAAGTGCCACCGTTGCAAAGGCGCCGGACGGCACCGCGGCGCGCTGTTCAGCTACGCCCAGCGCCCCTGCTCCAGCTGCAAGGGTCGCGGCGTCCACCCCCGGATCGGACGCAGGATCCTCTTCAAACAACCGTAGGCGGACATGACGTAAACACCCTTAGGTGCCGAAGGCAACAATTCGGAACCGTCGCCGGGTTCCGGCCCTCCGCCCGCCGGACCCGGATCACACCTCAGGCCCAGAGCTGGCCCTCGAGGCGGTCCTCCGCCTCGTCGATGGTGCCTTCGTAGGCGCCGGTGGACAGGTACTTCCAGCCGCCGTCGGCGACCACGAAGGCGATGTCCGCGGACTCGCCGTCACGGACGCACTTGGCCGCCTGGCCGAGCGCCGCGTGCAGGATCGCGCCGGTGGAGATGCCGGCGAAGATGCCCTCGTTGTCGAGCAGCTCGCGGACCCGCCGGACGGCGTCGCGCGGTCCGACCGAGAACCGGGCGTCGATCAGGGTCTCGTCGTACAGCTCGGGCACGAAGCCCTCGTCGAGGTTGCGCAGCCCGTAGACGAGCTCGCCGTACCGGGGCTCGGCCGCGACGATGCGCACCTCGGGCTTGTGCTCGCGGAAGAACCGGCCGGCGCCCATCAGCGTGCCGGTGGTTCCGAGGCCGGCCACGAAGTGGGTCACCGACGGGAGGTCGGCGAGGATCTCGCGCGCGGTGCCGTCGTAGTGCGCGGCCGCGTTCGACGGGTTGCCGTACTGGTAGAGCATCACCCAGTCCGGGTGCTCCTCGGCGACCTGCTTGGCCACCCGGACCGCCTCGTTCGAGCCGCCGGCGGCCGGGGAGGAGATGATCTCGACCCCCCACATCCGCAGGATCTGCCGGCGCTCCTCGGAGGTGTTCTCCGGCATCACGCAGACCATCCGGTAGCCGCGCAGCTTGGCCGCCATCGCCAGCGAGATACCGGTGTTGCCCGAGGTCGGCTCCAGGATCGTGTTGCCGGGCCGGAGCCGGCCGTCCTTCTCGGCGTCGAGCAGCATCCGCAACGCGGCCCGGTCCTTGATCGAGCCGGTCGGGTTGCGGTCCTCGAGCTTCGCCCACAGCCGTACGTCGGCCGACGGCGACAGCCGGGGCAGGCCGACCAGCGGCGTGCCCCCGACCGAGTCGAGCAGGCTGTCGAAACGCATGGTCAGCCGCCGGCCACCGCGGGCAGTACGACGACCACGTCACCGTCCTTGACACCGGTCTGCAGGCCGCCGGTGAAGCGGACGTCCTCGTCGTTCACGTACACGTTGACGAACCGGCGCAGCTCCTCCGGCTCACCCTCGATGATGCGCTCCTTCAGGCCCGGGTGGGTGCCGTTCACGTTGTCGATGAACTCGGCCAGGGTCGCGCCGTCGCCGTTCACGGCCTTCTCACCGCCGGTGTAGGTGCGCAGGATCGTCGGGACGCGCAACTCGATCGCCATCTCTATCTGTCTCCTTCGCCTTCTTCAAACGACACTGCTTCATAAGAACC
The DNA here is from genome assembly GCF_040639075.1 of Kribbella sp. NPDC023972. NCBI lineage: Bacteria > Bacillati > Actinomycetota > Actinomycetes > Propionibacteriales > Kribbellaceae > Kribbella > Kribbella sp. NPDC023972. The sequence goes on from NZ_JBEZZH010000001.1 coordinate 1,607,117, forward strand.
AACCACGCGCACTTCTTCTTCCACGACCTCGCCGTCGATGATCCGGTACGAGCGGAACTCGACCGGGCCGTCGTACGACGGGGAATCCGCACCGTCCCGGGTCGACACCAGCACGTAGTGGGCGCCGGGCTCCTGGGCCAGCTTGATGTCGGTGCGCGACGGGTACGCCTCGGTCGCGGTGTGCGAGTGGTAGATCACCACCGGCTCCTCGTCCCGCTCGTCCATCTCCTTGTAGAGCCGGAACAGGTCCTGGGAGTCGAACTCGTAGAACGTCGGCGACATCGCCGCGTTGAGCATCGGGATGAACCGCTCGGCCCGGTCCGACCCGGCCGGCCCCGCGACCACCCCGCACGCCTCGTCCGGGTGGTCCCGGCGGGCATGCGCGACGATCGCGTCGTAGGTCGCACGCTCGATGATCAGCACGAGACCACGGTACGGGGGCGGCCGGTGCGGGCCTGCCAACCCGGCAGTCGGTCCATTATGCGGACAGGGCGCTACCAGCGATCGTGGATCTGTGGCCGGATCAACTCGTCGTACGTCGCCTGGACGGCGGCCAGCTGCTCCTCGGTGAGCGGTGGGAGCGTGGCCGCGGCGAGGTTGCCGGCGACCTGGGCGGGGTTGCGGGCGCCGGGGATGACGACGGTCACACCCGGCTGGTCGAGGATCCAGCGCAGGGCGAACTGGGCCATCGTGGCGCCGGCCGGGAGCCAGGGCATCAGGCGGCGGACGGCTTCCAGGCCGGTGGCGAAGTCGACGCCGGAGAAGGTCTCACCGACGTCGAAGGCCTCACCGTGGCGGTTGTAGGTCCGGTGGTCATCGGCTCCGAAGACCGTGTTCTCGTCGTACTTGCCGGACAGCAGCCCACTGGCCAGCGGGACCCGGGCGATGATGCCCACACCCGCCGCGCGCGCCGCCGGCAGCACCTCGTCGAGCGGCTTCAGCCGGAAGGCGTTCAGGATGATCTGGATCGACGCGACATTCGGCCGAGCGATCGCGGTCAGCGCCTCGGCGCAGGTCTCGACACTCACGCCGTACGACGCGATGCGGCCCTCCGAGACCATCGTGTCGAGCGCGTCGAAGACCGCGTCGGTCGAGTACACCGGCGTCGGCGGACAGTGCAGCTGGACGAGGTCGATCGTGTCGACGCCGAGGTTCTGCCGGGACCGGTCGTTCCAGGCGCGAAAGTTCTCCAGCGTGTAGTTCGCGGGGACCTGCTCGACCCGGCGGCCCATCTTGGTCGCCACGGTCAGGCCGCCAGACCCGTTGCGCACCGTCGACGTGAGCACCTGGCCGACCAGCCGCTCGCTGCGGCCGTCGCCGTACACGTCCGCGGTGTCGATGAAGGTGACCCCACCCTCGACCGCGGTCCGCAGTACGGCCAGCGCCTCTCGCTCGTCAACCGATCCCCAGTCGGCCCCCAGCTGCCAGGCACCAAGCCCAACCACACCCACATCCCGCCCGGTCCGCCCCAGCCTCCGCATCTCCATACCCGCCACCCTAAACAGTCCTCCCGCTCCACCGCTTTCCGGATGGTTACTGCCACCTGCTGGCAGCCATCTTCCGGAAACCAGCCGAACCCGCTCAGCGCATGTTGTGGAGAAGCGCGGACTGGAGGTAGCCCAACCACACCCCCACCGCCCGCGCGAAGCGCGGAACTTTTCAGCGCATGTTGTGGAGGAGGGCGGACTGGAGGTAGCCCAGCCAGTCGTAGAGGTCGTAGGTCAGGCGGCGGGGGTCGTCATCCGGGAGCTTCTCCCAGGTGGCGTAGTCGTCCTCTTCCTTGATGTCCAGGCGGGTGCCGATGGCCAGGCGGAGGTCGTTGATGGCGCGCAGCCAGGACAGCTGCTCGTCGGGTTCGAGGGCGATCTCGTCCGCACCCGACTCCTCGAGCGCCGACAGCACCCGTTTGGCGTCGCTGACCTTGCCCTCGCGCAGGCCGCGCTCGGTGAAGCGGCGGAACTCCGCGGAGGCCATGTCGTCCCCCTTGTACGCGTCCGGCAGCAGCCGCTGCAGTACGACGTCCTCCGGCGGCGACGTCGGCCCGTCACTGTCCAGCAAGGCGGCGAGCGGGTCCTCGGAGGCGGTGGCGCGCGGCGGCATCCCGTCGTACAGGAGCTCGACCAGGTTGCGGAGCAGGTTCGCCAGGATGTCGGCCTCGTGCTCGGCGAACCTCACCACCACGGTCTTGCGGCGCTTGCGGAACCGCGTCACGACTTCTCGCAGGTGGCCCACAGGCCGTAGGAGTGCATCGCCTCGACGTCGCGTTCCATCGCCTCACGGTTGCCGTTCGACACCGCCGACTTCCCCTCCTGGTGGACCTGCAGCATCAGCTTCTCCGCCTTCTCCTTGGAGTAGCCGAAATAGGTCTGGAAGACGAAGGTCACGTAGTCCATCAGGTTGACCGGATCGTTCCAGACGATCGTCACCCACGGTGGGCTCAGCTCGATCGCCTCGTCGACCTCGGGGCTCTCGAGTTCGCTTGGTGCGGTGCTCACCTGACCATTCTCTCCATCATCGGTTCGTCGTTCGCAATAGGCTGCCCTTGTGACTGACGCAGGGACGGATTCGACCGCTCTTCTCACGGACCACTACGAGCTGACCATGCTGCAGGCCAGTCTGGCCGACGGCACGGCGCATCGCCGATCGGTCTTCGAGCTGTTCGCCCGCCGGCTGCCGGACGGCCGCCGGTACGGCGTGGTGGCCGGCGTGAACAGGCTGCTCGACGCGCTCGACCGGTTCCGTTTCGACGAGCAGGCGATCGCGTTCCTGGCCGATCGGGGTGTCGTGGACCAGGCTACCCGCGACTGGCTGGCGGACTACCGGTTCAGCGGTGACATCTCCGGCTACGCCGACGGGGAGATCTTCTTCCCCGGCTCGCCGGTGCTCGTGGTGGAGTCCAGTTTCGCCGAGGCGGTGCTGCTGGAAACCGTTTTCCTGTCCATTCTGAACCACGACTCCGCGGTCGCCTCGGCCGCCTCCCGGATGACCTGGTGGGCCGGCGGCCGGCCGTGTATCGAGATGGGGTCCCGCCGGACCCACGAGGAGGCCGCGGTGGCCGCCGCGCTGGCGGCGTACATCGGCGGCTTCACCGCCACCTCGAACCTGGCCGCCGCCCGCCGCTTCGGCATCCCCAGCACCGGTACGGCGGCGCACTCGTTCACCCTGTTGCACGACCGGGAGCGGGACGCGTTCACCTCCCAGGTCGATGCCCTCGGCAAGGGAACGACACTGCTGGTGGACACCTACGACGTGGCTGAGGCGGTCCGGACCGCGATCGACATCACCGGGCCGGAGCTGGGCGCGGTCCGGCTCGATTCCGGCGACCTGCCGTCGCTGGCCGGGCAGGTCCGCGAGCAGCTGGACTCCCTCGGCGCGACCAAGACCCGGATCATCGTGACCAGCGACCTGGACGAGTTCCAGATCGCCGCGCTCGCCCCGGCGCCGGTCGACGGGTACGGCGTGGGCACGTCGCTGGTGACGGGGAGCGGCTACCCGACCTGTGGGTTCGTCTACAAGCTGGTCGCCCGTGAGGACGCGGACGGGACGCTGGTCCCGGTGGCGAAGAAGAGCGCCGACAAGATCTCGATCGGCGGCCGCAAGTGGGCGTTGCGCCGGCGTTCGGCCACCGGTGTCGCCGAGCTCGAGCTGATCGGCGTCGGCGAGCCGCCGGTCGACGACGGTGACGACCGCGAGCTGCTGAAGCCGCTGGTCGAGGGCGGCAAGATCGTCGGCCGCACCACCCCGGACGAAGCGCAGGCGCACCACCTCAAGGTCCGCGACGAGCTCCCCCGGTATGCCAGCCAGCTGAGCCGCGGCGAGCCCGCCATTCCGACCGAGTACATCGGCGACTTCGACGCCCGGAACCCGTTCCTGCCCCGGAGCCACGCGTGAGCACCGAGCACACCGAGAGCCGGGCCGCCCCAGCCGAGTGGCCGGCCGACGCACCGGCCAGCGAAGCGGATGTGCTGATCGCGATGCGGTTCGCGGACCGGGCGGCCCGGAAGGCGGTCAGCGAGGCGCTCGCCGGCACCGGGCTGCACACCGGGCAGGAGCTGGTGCTGGCCAAACTTCTTCACCTCGGCTCGCTCCCGGTCGCACGGCTTGCGAAGGTGCTGGACGTGGAGGTGCCGACCGCGACCAAGACCACCCAGCGGATGGAGGCCGCGGGCCTGGTCCGCCGGGTGAAGAACTCCACCGACGCGCGGCAGGTCAGCATCGAGCTCACCGACCGCGGCGTGGAGCTCGCCCACACGGTGCAGGAGGTCTACGCCCAGGCCGGCCGCCGCGCGCTGGCCAAGCTCACGCCCGAGGACCGCCGCATCCTGCGCAACCTGCTCTGGACCATCACCACCACCATCGAGCCGATCTCACACGAGTAGCTGGTCACACCCGCGGCGGCGTCAGGGGCAGGTACGTCTCCAGGTACGGGTTGCGGAACTTGCCGGTCGGGTCCTGCTTCGCGGCCAGGTCGATGAAGTCGGCAACCTTCGGGTAGCACGCCCGCAGGTACGCGGCGTCGGCCGCGAACACCTTCCCCCAGTGCGGCCGGGCACCCAACGGGTTCAGCGCGTCCTCGACTGCTGAAACGACGGGGAGTACGGCGGCCTCGTCCTGGATCCAGGTGAAGTGCAGGGCCACCGTGTCGCGGCCCTGGCTCGGACTCAGCCACAGCTCGTCGGCGGCGATCGTCCGTACCTCGGAAACCTGGATCACCGGCGCCAACCGATTGCCCAGAGATCGCAAGGCCTCGAACGCCTCGGCCGCCTTAGACCGTGCGACGAAGTACTCCGACTGCAGCTCGTCACCGTTGCTCGGGGTGAACTCCAGCCGGAAGTGCGGCAGCCGCTCGTTCCACGGCCCTGGTACACCGCCCTGCTGGGTCGCGTAGTCGGCCGGCATCGACTTGATCGGGTGCCGAGGCCCATCCGCGACGTGAGCACCGAGCCACTCGCTCTCGATCGGCGCACCGGCCCGCATCTTGCGCCACACCATCACGTCCGGGTCGACCCAGTCGGTGAACGCGCTGACGCTGTACGCACTGCCCATCACCTCGGCGAAGTCGCTGCCGAGCCGGTCGACCGGCAGACCGTCGTACACGACCTGGCTGATGTCGTACGACGGTTGCACGTCGAGCGTCAGGCTCACCATCACGCCGAGCGCGCCGAGCGAGATCACCGAGGCGGCGAACTCGGCGTCGTCGCGGGTGAGGGTGACCAGCTCGCCGGCCGCGTTGACGAAGGTGATCGCCCTGACGGCATCCGCGAGCGGGCCGTTGGTGTCACCGGAGCCATGCGTACCGGTCGCGCACGCGCCGGCCACCGAGATGTGCGGCAGCGAGCCGAGATTGTGCAACGCGAGCCCCCGCGACTGCAGCGCGGCGGTGATCTCGCCGTACCGGAGCCCGGCCGAGACCGTCACGCAGGAGTCGCCGACCTCGACCACCTGCGGCAGGTCCGCGACGCTGACCAGGGTGCCGGTGCTGTCGGCGATCTTGTTGAACGAGTGCCCGGTGCCGAGGACGCGGACCTTCTCGGCGCCGGCCACGAGCTCCTGCAGCTCGGGCACCGACCGCGGTCGCTGGAGTGGACCCGCGAAGCTGATGTTCCCGGCCCAGTTGGTGAGCTGCGTCATCGTTGCGCCCTTCTTCCGCACGGCATTCCCGGCCCGACTCTCGCACATCAGCCGGGGCCGGAGCCGAAGGGTCTTATCCCTTGGCCAGCGGCGAAAGGTTTCGGGCGGCGGGGAGCAGTTTGCCGCTGTCTCGCATCAGGCCTCCTCCGCGACGAGCCGGACGACGCGCACACCGCCGGCGTCGAGCTTCAGCGAGTCACCCGCCTCTCCGGTGAGCAGATCGGTCCCGCCGGCCAGCAGATCCACCGGCCGGGTGCCGTGATTGACGGCGATCAGATAGTCGGCGTCGGCCCCGTGCCGCCGGATGAGCTCGACCTCGGGCGGCCCGTCGGCCAGCACGATCCCGGCGTCGTCATAGGCCTGTCGCAGTACGACGGCCAACTCGTCCACACCGAGTCGCGTCGCGACGTAGTACGCCGAGCCGTCGCCGAGCACGTTGCGCGTGATGGCCGGCTTCCCCGCACCCGGCCCGTCCTCGAAGGCGGAGATCACCCCGGCGCCTTCCAGCGCGACGTCGTCCGACCACACGTCACCGGTCAGCCCGGCCGTCAGCCGGACCGTCTCACCGGCCCGCAGCGGCAGGAACTCCTCGACGGTCAGGCCGAGCACGTCCCGCAGCGGCGCCACGTAGCCACCCGGGTGGACGGCGTCGTTCGCGTCCACGATCGCGGAGAAGTACGACACCACGAGCGTCCCGCCGCTCTCGACGTACCGTCGAAGGTTGTCAGCGGCAACTTCCGTGAGCAGGTACGACGCCGGTGCGACGACCAGCCGGTACGCCGACAGGTCGGCCTCGGGATGGGCGAAGTCGACGGTGAGACCGTCGCGCCACAGCCGGTCGTAGAAGGTGTCGACCCGTTCGCGGTGGGACAGGTCCTCACTTGGCCGCCACTCCAGATCCTGCGCCCAGAACGACTCCCAGTCCCACAGAACGGCGACATCCGCGCGCACCACCGAGCCGAGAACCTCGCCGAGCCGGCCGAGGCCTTCGCCCAGCGCGCAAACCTCCGACCAGACCCGGCTGCTGGTGCCCGCGTGCGGCAGCATCGCCGAGTGGAACTTCTCCGCACCGGACCGGGACGCCTTCCACTGGAAGAACATCACCGCGTCGGCGCCGCGACCCAGATGAGTCAGAGCGTTGCGGGCGAGCTCGCCGGACCGTTTGGCCAGGTTGCGCGGCTGCCAGTTCACGCCCGAGGTCGAGTGCTCCATCAGGATCCACGGCCGGCCACGAGCGATCGACCGGGTCAGGTCGGCCGACATCGCCAGGCCGACATGGCTGCGTGGGTCGGCCGCGACGAGATAGTGGTCGTTGGCCACGATGTCGACCTCATCGGCCCACTTCCACAGATCCACCGACGGGCAGGTGCCGGCCATGAAGTTCGTGGTGATCGGTACGTCGGGACACTCCGCCCGGATCGCGTCCCGCTCGGCGATGAAGCACCGCAGCAGCGCGTCGGAGGTGAACCGGGCGAAGTCGAGCCGCTGGGCCGGGTTCACCACACTGGCCGAGACCGCCGGCGCGGACACGTGGTCCCACTCGCCGTAACGCTGACCCCAGAACGCCGTACCCCAGGCCTGGTTGAGCGCGTCGAGCGAGCCGTAGCGGTCCCGCAGCCAGCGGCGGAACGCGCGGATGCTCTCCTCGGCGTAACACTCCGACACAGGAGCGCCGTACTCGTTGTGGACATGCCAGACGGCCAGGGCCGGATGCTTGCCGTAGCGACGAGCGAGTGCTCGCGCGATCGACGTACTGGCTTCCCGGTACGCCGCTGAGCTCGGGCTGGCCATGCCGCGCGAGCCGAAGCCCAGGACCGTGCCGTCGCGAGTGACCACCCGGGCCTCAGGGTGCTGGTGGAAGAACCAGGCCGGCGGCGAGGCGGTCGGCGTACCGAGGCTGATCCGGATGCCGGCATCGTGCAGCAGGGCGAACAGCCGGTCCATCCAGCCGAAGTCGTACTCGCCCGGGCGCGGCTCGATCAGCGCCCAGGAGAAGACGCCGATGCTGACCAGGTTGACGCCCGCCTGCCGCATCAGCTCGATGTCGCCGGGCCAGGTCTCCTCCGCCCACTGCTCGGGGTTGTAGTCACCGCCGTAGCTGATCGCCGACACGTCCGGAAGCCAAGCGGCCATCGACAACTCCTCACAGTCTGTGCACGCACACAGCCGGTCGGCTCGGTGCCACAGCAAGGAAACAGGAAGAAACGAGCTGTTGACAAGAACTGAAGCTGAGAAGCACTGTGAACGTGCACAGCCCAACCAGCGACCAGGCTGCTGGCTCTGTTCCTCACCTTGCAGCGGTACTGGAAAGTCGATCTCGCCGCGGGTGCGGTGAAGAGTTGACACTAGACTCGGGAGCTGTGGAGCAGAACGGCGGCCGCAGACGACCCACGATCAAGGACGTGGCCGCCGTCGCCGGCGTCTCCCGCGGCACCGTCTCCCGGGTGCTGAACGGCGGCCACTGGGTCTCGCCCGAGGCGCTCACCGCGGTCCAGGCCGCGATCAAGTCCACCGGGTACGCCGCCAACCGGCACGCCCGGAGCCTGGTCACCGGCCGGGCCAACTCGGTCGCCTTCCTGCTGACCGAGCCGCAGCAACTCCTGTTCGAGGACCCGAACTTCTCGGTGCTGCTGCGCGGCGCCGCGGACGCGCTCGCCAAGCGCGACATGCCGCTGCTGCTGATGGTCGCGGGTACGGCGGCGGAACGGCGCCGGGTCACCGACTACGTCACCGCCGGGCACGTGGACGGCGTACTGCTGATCTCGTCGCACGCGGGGAACCCGGTGGTCGGCACGTTGCTGCGCGACGGCGTCCCGACGGTCGCCTGCGGGACACCGCTCGGCTACGAGGGGAAGGTCGGGTACGTCGCGGCCGACGACGTGACCGGCGCGCGGGAGATGGTCCGGCACCTGCGCGACACCGGCCGGCAGCGGATCGCCACCATCACCGGACCGCTGGACACACCCGGCGGGGTGCAGCGGCTGCAGGGGTACCGCGACGAGCTCGGCGGCTCCTACGACGAGTCACTCGTTGCCCATGGCGACTATTCGCGCCTCGGCGGCCAACGGGCGATGGCGGAGCTGCTCGAGCGCAGGCCGGACCTCGACGCGGTCTTCGTGGCCTCCGACCTGATGGCCGCCGGCGCCCTCATCACCCTCGCCGCCCAAGGCCGGCGAGTCCCCGGCGATGTCGCGGTCGGCGGCTTCGACGACTCCTACCTGGCCGCCACGCTGACCCCGGCCCTCACCACCATGCGCCAGCCCTTCGAGCGCATCAGCTCCGAGATGGTCCGCCTCCTCACAGACGTCATCAACGGCGAACAACCCGCCGCCATCACCCTCCCCACCACCCTCATCCACCGCGACTCCACCTGAGTTCGCTCTAACGCAGCATCAGTACGGCGGCCACGACGCCGGCCAGCACGATCAGCACGCGCAGCACCGTGGGCGGGATCCGGCGGCCGATGTGGGCGCCGACGTAGCCGCCGACCACGGAGCCGGCCGCGAGCAGGCCCGCCGCGGTCAGGTCGAGATCGGCGACGAAGACGAAGATCAGGCCGGCGACGAGGTTCGCGGCCAGCAGCGCGAGGGTCTTGAGCGCGTTGACGACGCGCAGGTCGAGATCGAGCCCGAGGGCGAGCACCGCGATCATCATCACGCCCGCACCGGCACCGAAGTAGCCGCCGTACACACCGGTCAGCGCGGCGAAGAAGGTGGTCGCCGGCGACATCGTCGTCCGTACGCCGTGCGGAGCCTGCTGCCGCGACCGCAGCCACTTCGTGATCCACGGCTGGACGCCGACGGTCAGGCAGGTGAACAGGATCAGCCACGGGGCCACGGCGGCGAAAACCCCCGGCGGCAACGCCAGCAGCAGGGCCGCCCCTCCGATCGCGCCGATGGCACAGGTCAGCACGACGGTGATCGAGTGCGCCCGAGGGACTTCCCGAAGCTCACGGCGGTACCCGAACGACCCGCTGGCCGCGGCCGGCAGCAGACCGACGGTGTTGGACACGTTCGCGACGACGGGCGGGATCCCGAGCGCGATCAGCACCGGGAAACTGAGCAACGACGCCACCCCGACCGTCGACGTCAGGACGCCGGCGCCGAGCCCGGCAGCGATGACAGCCAGATGTTCGGGCCCCGTCACGACTGCTCGCAAAGGAGCATGACGCCCGTGATCCAGGTGGAGCTCTGGTCGGCGACCTGCTCGTAGAGGCTCATCGCGTCAGGCTACGTCCCAGGTGCGCCAGTGGGGACAGGCGCAGGGACAGCGGTGAGAGGAAGAGGCCGATGGTGGTCGCGATCAGGGCTGCGCGAGTGCCGAACTGACCGGCCGCCGCACCACCGAGTAGGGCGCCGACCGGGGTCAGTCCCAGGCCAAGGAAGTTGATCGTGGCGACCACTCGGCCGTGGAGTGGGGCGGGGGTGATGGCTTGGCGGATCGCCATGATGGCGACGTCGACGGTTTGGCTGAAGACGCCGTACAGGAAGTTGATAGTGATCAGGGCGGCGATCGTGCCGACGCCGGAGCCGTGGAGGACCGACGTGCACAGCATGACCAGATCGGAGACGAGGGCGGCGAACACGACGACGCGGCCGTACCCGAACCAACGGGGCATCCAGCCCGACAGCAGCGAGCCGACCAACGCCCCCGGGCCGAAGGCGGCGAGGACCACACCCACGACCGCACCAGGCAAGTCCAGCGAGCGGGAGAGAAACAGCAGATACACCGTCATCAAGCCGGTGAAGAAGAACTGGTAGACACACGTCGCCAGCGCCACCGCCCGGAGTGAACCATCACCGACCACCACCCTCAGCCCTTCCTTGATCCCGCCGGACGGGACTGAGGGAGTCGTGTCAAGGCCGCGGATGCGCCAGATCGACACGCACGAGATCACGAAGCAGACGGCACTCGCCAGGACCGCGAAAGGGGCCGTGAGCAACGACACCAGACCGCCGCCGACCGCAGGTCCGGAGATCTGCGCCGCCGACTTGCTGCTCTCCAGGATGCTGTTGCCCTGCGCGAGCTGATCACGCCGGACCAGCCGCGGGAACGACGCCTGGTACGCGACGTCGAAGCAGACGCTGAACACCCCGCTGACGAAGGCGACGACGTACAGGAACGGCAGGCCGAGCGTCCACGCGATCGGGACCAGTCCGAGCAGGACGGCTCGGCCGAGGTCGGCGTACACCATCATGCTGCGGGCCCGCCACCGATCGACCAGGACGCCGACGAACAAGGAGAACAACAGGATCGGCACCTGCTGTGCGGCCCGCAGCCCACCGAGCTGGGCGGCGCCGGCGCCAAGTGAGACGACGGCGACCAGTGGCAGCGTCACCTGGCTGGCGTGAACGGCGAACAACGACGCGCTCTGGCCGATCCAGAGCTTGCGGAAATCACGATCCGCCCACAGGCTGGGCGCGCGCGACGGCAGCGACACGAGGAGTCCTTCGAGAAAGCCCGAAACGGGCAGGGGAAACCGTGCCGCCTACGCCGACAGCAGCACGCGATGACAGTCAGGTCAGCGCGTGCCCGATTGACCGACCATCACCAACTCCTCGAAGTCTCAGCTCCCCCGCACCCTAACCACCCGGCGCGGCCCCGGCCAAGCTGTTTTGCCGCCGGGGCCGCGTCAACCGCGTCAGCAGCGAGTGCCGCGGGGTGGGACGACGCCATCGGCCAGATACGCGTCGATCTTCGCGCGGGCGCAGGCGTTGACGGTGTAGAGGGTGTGCCCCGGACCGTCGTGGTACACCGAGCCGCTGCCCGGGACTTGGTCGATCACGCGCGAGGCCGAGTCGAACTCACTCCAGTTGCCCGCCATCAGCAACGGCGGCAGCCCTTTCGGGAGTGCGGCAGGTTCGTTCTGCAGCGGCACCGGCCAGCCGACACACGACAGCGTGGCGTAGGCGATCGTGCCGGCCGCGCCCGTGTACGGCGCCGCCGCCTCCATCCGTCGTACCTGCCGCTGGAGCTCACGCTGGTTGGCCGGATGCGGCCAGTCAGCGCACTCGACCACACCGGGCGTCGGTGTGTAGGGATACGGCGGGTTGGGCCGCGCCGGTACGAACCCGGACGCGTCGCCCGCCAACGCCTGCTTGATCGCGCCGGCCAGCTTCGGGTACGACGCCGGCCCGCGCCGCGCCAGCTGGAGACCGAGTGACCGTAGGTCGTTCCCGTCGTACGTCGTCCCGGCCGCCGGCGCGGGAATCGGCGTACGACTCGCCTTCGACACCAGTCGCTGCCACTCCACTTGTGGGTTGTCGATCGAGCAGGACGGCGTCGCCCGGCACCAGTCGAAGAAGCGGATCAGGAAGCTCTGCACGTCCCGAGCGACCTTGGTCAGCTCACGGTCCCAGTTGGCCGCGCTGTGGCTCCAGGTGCCGTCGAGCACGATCGTGCGGACGTGTTGCGGGTAGAGCCGGGCATACGCCTGCGCCAGGAACCCGCCGTACGACGCGCCGTAGAAGTTGACCTTCGCTTCACCGAGCGCCTTCCGGATCGCCTCCAGATCGCGCGCCTGACTGGCCGAGTCCATCGACTCGAACAACTGGGGGTCCTTCGCGCGGCACTTCTCCGCCGTAGCCCGGTTGGCGGCCGCGAGCTGGTCGAACTCGGCCTGGTTGCGCGGCAACCGCGGCAGCCGGGCCCCACTCCACTCGCACTGCAGGTTGGTACTCAGGCCGGGCAGGTTGGGTCCGCCGCGCATGTCCCAGGTGACGATGTCCATCTTCTGCCGCAGGCCCGCGAACGCTTCGGCGCCGCCGTACGAGCGCATCATGTCGATGCTGATGCCCATCGGGCCGCCGAAGTTGACGGTCACCGAGCCCTGCGACTTGGCGGCCGTGGAGGGCAACCGGCCGATCATCAAGGTGAGCTGCCGGCCGCCGGGATCGTCCCAGTCGACCGGGACCTGGAGGGACGCACATTCGATGCCGACCGTGCCGGGACCACCGGGACATTCACCCCAGTCCAGGCTCGGGGCGGCTGACGCGGGCACCGTGGCCGCGTTCAGCGCGAGTGCGCCGCTCGCGACGAGCGAGAGTATTTTCAGCATGCCTGCCACGCTTTCGCGGAACGCCGCGGAGCACATCGGACCGCAGGCCGACAGACCTGGGTCCGAGGTGGAGAGCCGTCCGGTCGGTTAGGTTCGACGCGTGACGGAGTCCGCGCTGACCCGGCGGCAACTGATTGCCGCCGACTGCTTCATTGCCGTCGTGTACGCCGTTCTGCTCGCGTTCACCAGGCCCACCGGTGAGCCGGCCTGGTCGGTCCTGCTGACGGCGGGCCTCGCGGTACCAATCGCCGTACGACGGATCTGGCCGTTGCCCGCGCTGGCAACTGTCCTCGCCCTGTCGGTCGCGGCCACCGCGGTTGACGCACTCCGTGACCCGCTCCTGGCCGCTTCCTACGTGTTGTACGTCGTGGGGCTCACCCGCGCGCCGACGCGCGCACCGGCAACAAATGGCCTGATCCGCGCGGCCGGCCTGGTGGGGCTCGTTCTCCTCGTCTTCGCTGTCATCGGAGGCTCGCCCCGCGGTTCCACCGATGTGACCCTCGTGCTCTCCGGGCTGGCGGGAATGTACGGCGCCTGGCTGCTCGGCCGCGTGGTCAGCGACCGGCGGGTGGCGGCCGTTCAAGCGGCCCGAACACTCGCTGAGCAGGCCGTGTCGGACGAACGGCTGCGGATCGCGCGGGAGCTGCACGACATCGTTGCCCACAGCATGGGTCTGATCGCGGTCAAGGCCGGCGTCGCCAACCACGTCCTACACGTGAAACCGGACGAGGTGTCCGACGCGCTCTCGGTGATCGAGACGATCAGCCGCAACGCACTCGTCGAGCTCCGCCACATGCTCAGCCTCCTGCGGACGACGGACCAACCCCCACCCGCCGGGCTGTCCGCACTCCCCGACCTGGCCGCCCGAGTCGAGTCCACCGGCGTTCAGGTCGAGCTCCTGGTGGAGGTGACCGAGCCGTTGCCGGAGGCGGTGGAGTTGGCGGTCCACCGGATCGTTCAGGAGTGCTTGACCAACGTCACCAGGCACGCTCGGGCAAGTCGTTGCCGGGTGCACCTTTCCGCTGACGCGTACGCCGTACGACTCGAGGTGACCGACGACGGGGTGGGAGGGGTTGCCCCGGAGGGACATGGGCTGATCGGGATCCGGGAAAGGGTGAGCATGTACGACGGGACGTTCCGGGCCGGGCCGCGATCGGCGGGCGGGTTCGAAGTCGCCGTACGGCTGCCGTTCCAGCGGGCTGGAGTCAACGCGTGAGCGACATCCGGGTCCTGGTGGCCGACGACCAGGCCTTGTTGCGCGGCAGTTTCCGGGTGCTCATCGACACGACTCCCGGTCTCGTCACGGTCGGTGAGGCCGCGGACGGTGTGGAGGCGGTCGAGCTGGCCCGCCGCGAGCGGCCGGACGTCGTACTGATGGATGTCCGGATGCCGCGGCTCGACGGGATCGAGGCGACCCGGCAGCTTTGCGCCTCCGCCGAGACGTCCGCGGTGCGGGTGCTGATCCTGACCATGTTCGACCTGGACGATTCCGTGTACGCCGCCCTGCGGGCAGGAGCGAGTGGATTCCTGCTGAAGGATGTTCCGCCGACCGAGTTGCTGCAGGCAATCACAGTCGTCGCGGCCGGCGAGGGCCTGCTCGCGCCGTCCATCACGCGCCGGCTGATCGCGGAGTTCGCCCGCTTGGCCGAGCCGGGACAGTCGCCATTGCACGGCTTGGACGGCGTGACCGAGCGGGAACGCGAGGTGCTGTCATTGATCGCACGCGGCCTGTCCAACAAGGAGATCTGCGAGCACCTGCACGTCGGACACGGGACCGTGAAGACGCACATCGGCCATCTGCTCGCCAAACTCCAGGCCCGCGACCGCGCCCAGCTGGTCATCGCCGCCTACGAGTCAGGCCTGGTCCACCCACGCCGCCACTGAGTCGCGCGGTCGGCCGGATCGGGTCAGCGGGTGGATGCCTTGCGCCGGATTGGTTAGTCGGCTAAGTTTTGTGATTAGCCGACTAACTACATGGAGTGTAGACATGGATCTGGGGTTGAAGGAAGCGGCCGTGCTGGTCACCGGCGGATCATCGGGGATCGGCCGCGAAGTGGCGATCGGGTACGGGCGTGAAGGCGCCCGGGTCGCGATCACGTACGCCTCCCGCAAGGACGCTGCCGAGGCGGTGGCCGAGGAGATCGAGGCGGCCGGCGGTACGGCGTACGTCGTACCGATGGAGCTGAACGAGCCGGAAACGATCGCGGCCGCGGTGGAGGCGACCGTGCAGCGGTGGGGCGGACTGGACGTGGTGGTGGGGAACGCGGTCAACTGGGGCAGCGCCGGGTTCCACGAGCGACCGGCCAGGATCGAGGACGCGAAACCCGAGTGGTGGGTGCCGGTGATGCGCGCCAACCTCGAGGGCAACTTCCGGCTCGCCCAGCAGGTGGCACCGGCCTTGCGGCGGTCGGAGCACGGCCGGCTGGTGCTGATCTCGACCGACCTGGCCGAGCGCGGGATGGCCGGCGCTTGGCCGTACGGCGCCGCGAAGGCCGGCCTGCACGGCCTGGTCGCGAGTCTCCAGCACGATCTCGGCGCGGACGGCGTACTGGTCAACGTCGTGATGCCGGGGATCACGCTGGAGAACGGCGAGCATCGGGTGATCCCGAAACCCGCGGTCGATCAGCTCGCGACCCGGTTCAGCGCCCGCAAACTCCCGGACACCACCGATGTCGCGGACGCGATCCTGTTCCTGACCTCACCGCGGACGACCGCGATCCAGGGTGAGATCCTGCGGGTCACCGGCGGCAGGATGCTCCCCGACTAGCGGATCCTGACGGCGGCGGCCGCACTCTTCCGGACGTTGCGGCCGTCGCTCACCTCGACGTGGTACGCGACCGACTGCCCGCTGGTCAGGCCGGTGTCGCCGAACGTCGTCACGACCGGCTTCGTCCACGGGTACGACGAGCGCTTCCAGGATCCGACCTTCGTCGTGCCGCGGTACAGCGTGTAGGTCAAGGAGATGTTGTCCGCGTCAACCACCGTCGTGAAACTCACCGTCGCCCGGTGGACCCGCGTGCTGGACACCTTCGGCGCAGCCGGGACGGCCGGCGGAGCACCGCCGGGCGCGTTGGTGAATCGCGTCAAGCCCTGCTGGGGTACACCATTCACCCTGGTGAAATCGCCGCCCGCCCAGACGTCGTTGCCGCCGGACGCGAAGGCCAGCGGCCCGACCTGCGTTGTGCCGCCCCAATTGGTGTTCGGGAACCAGGGCCCCAGCTTGCCGGTGATGGCGCTGTACACCAGCAGGTGATGCGGGCCGGCCCCTTCTGGGAAGCCGCCGTCCTTGCTGCAGTCATGCGCGTGCGAGCCCTTGTAGAGCCAGTTGCCGATCGCCTTGATCGCCTCGGTCGCGCCCAGGCAGTGGCTCTGCCACAGCAGCTTGCCGGACGACGCGTCAGCGGCGAGCACACCGTCGTAGCAATCGTCCCCATGGCCGGCGTTGGCAACGAAGACCTTGGTGCCG
This sequence comes from Kribbella sp. NPDC023972, assembly GCF_040639075.1. Classification (NCBI taxonomy): domain Bacteria; kingdom Bacillati; phylum Actinomycetota; class Actinomycetes; order Propionibacteriales; family Kribbellaceae; genus Kribbella; species Kribbella sp. NPDC023972. The sequence goes on from NZ_JBEZZH010000001.1 coordinate 1,623,271, forward strand.
AGCGTGTCGATGTCCTTGACCCGACTGTCACAGCCGGGCGTCGTCTCCGGGATGGCAGCGGCGGCCGGCATCGGGTAGGCCGCTCCCGTCGTGGTGTTCAGCATCGCCAGCGCGTGGTGCTCCTCACCCTGCAGGGTCTCGAAGCCGCCACCGACGAAGACGCGGCTGCCGTCGTCCGACAGGTCGATCGCGTGCACGTCATCGTCCGCGGCCGGATCCCAAGGCAGCAGGACGCCGGTGTTCAGCGTGACCGCCGCCAGGCGTTCGCGGGTGACGTTGTCGACCCGGCCGAACGCGCCGCCGAGGTAGACCGTGTTGCCGGCGATCGCCAGCGCCGCAACCCGGTAGCTGACCGCCGGATCCCAGCCGGCCACGAGCTTGCCAGTGGCCACGCTGAACATGGCGATGCGCTTGCGGGACAGGCCGTTGACGGTGGTGAAGTCGCCGCCGATCACGACCCACTTGCCGTCCGGACTGGTGGCGATACTCCAGACGGCACCGTTGAGTTTCGGCGCAAACCTGGTCGGCGCACCGGTGCTGCGGTTGAACGCGGCGACGTACGTCCGGGCCGCGTCGCCTTGCCCGAGCGGCTTGCCGGGCTGCCGGATCCGCGTGAACAGGCCACCGGCGTACACGGTGTTGCCGGCGACGGCGAGCGCGTTCACGCTGGCGTTGGTCTGCCAGGCCGGCTGGCTGACGGCGGACACGGCCGACCCGAATCCCGGCGTCGCCGCCTCCACCGGCCGCCCGGATGGGACCAGCGCCGCGGCGACGACGGCCGCGGCGGTGACGACCGCCAGAACTACCTTCTTCATCAGGAATCCCCCGTGTCAATCCGTGACGTTATGCCACCACACGATAACTGTCCGCTCAGCCGGACGCGAATCGCCCTGCCGAAACGACTGGTTCAAGGCATGGCCCGGTGACCCACCGGCGGCGCGCAATTGGGGGTCTGTCGGCGGTGACGCTTGTACCGTTGGCACAGGGACACTTGGAGAAGGAGCGTCGCAATGGCCCGGGCACTGATTGTGGTGGACGTGCAGAACGACTTCTGCGAGGGCGGCAGCCTGGCCGTCAGCGGCGGGGCGGACGTGGCGTTCCGGATCGGTGAGCTGCTGCACAAGTGGTACGAGGCCGATCCGCAGGACAAGCGGTACGAGTACGTCGTGGCCACCCGGGACCACCACATCGACCCCGGCGACCACTTCTCCGCCAACCCCGACTTCGTGAACTCCTGGCCGCGGCACTGCGTCGCCGGTACCGACGGCGTCAGCTTCCACCCGAACATGGACCCCCAGCCGTTCGACGCGATCTTCGACAAGGGCGAGTACGCGGCCGCCTACTCGGGCTTCGAGGGCAAGTCCCACGAGGACGGCCGCGCGCTCGCCGACTGGCTGCGGGACAAGGGCGTCAGCGACGTCGACGTGTGCGGTATCGCCACCGACTACTGCGTCCGCGCGACCGCCCTCGACGCCAAGAAGGCAGGCTTCCGTACGACGGTCCTGACCCGGCTGACCGCGGGTGTCGCCCCGGCGACGACCGAGCAGGCGCTGTCCGAGCTCCGCGCCGCCGGAGTCACCCTCACCTGACCGGGGCTCGGCGGGTTGTCGCGGCCGGCCGGGTACATCAAGGGTTCACGATGATGGGGGCGCCGCCGGAGACCAGGGACCAGTCGCCGGTGTGGAAGGTGCTTGGGTCGACTGTGCCGGTGGCGATGACGTAGTCGATCATCAGTTGCCGGATCTCGACCTGGCGGTTGTAGACGACCGGCGCGGTCTTGATGTGCGGGAAGTTGCCGCCGCCGGACTGGCGATAGTTGTTCACGGCCACGACGAACTGCTGATCCGCCGCCACCGCGACCCCGTCGTACGTGAGGTCGGTGATCCGGGATCCAACCGGTTTGGCGATGTCGATCGTGTACCTGAGCGGCTTCGTCAGCCCGCCGAGGATGTCGTAGTTGTAGTCCGGCGTCCCGTTCGGCGCGGTCGCCGTCGGCGCGTTGGTCACCTGATCCGAGCTGAACGGTCCGGTCCCGCTGACCTGCTTGAAGTACTGCGCGGAGAACTCCAGGTACTCGTGGAGCTGCGCACCCGTCATCGTCACCGCGAGCAGCGTGTTGTCGAAGACGTACAGCCCGGCGACGTCGCGAATCGAGACCTCACCGGCCGGGATCGCGGCCGCCCGGTTGAACGGGGCCGCGATCGCCAGCACGGGCAGCGAGGCCTGCGGCGTACCGGCCAGCGCCTTCGCGACCGCGTCGGCCTGGATGAAGTTGACGAAGTCCAGCGCGGCAGTGTTCTCCCACGGCGCGGTCGCGGCCGACATTGCCTCAATGCAGGTGCCGATCCTGGAGTTCACGTACTCGACCACCGTGTCGTGAGCCTGTTGCAGTACGGCGACCACCTTGGGGTCGGCGTCGACGGTGTTGGCGTTCAGCACCTGCGCATGCCGGCCGACAACCTTCCACTTGCCGCGCTCCTTGCGCAGGTCGAGGTCGATCAGTGAGAGCCGCATCCCCCACTTGAGTGGCTCGGTCAGCACGGCCTGCTCGCCGGTCTGCCTGTTCGTCACCAGTCGCTCCGGGACCTCCTGGTGCGCGTGACCGACCAGAACGGCGTCGATCCCCGGCACGGTTTCGACCATCAGGGCCGAGGCGTTCTCGGGCACCGGCAGGGCGTCGCCGTACGACGAGGACAGCTCCATCCCGGAGTGCACCGCGACGATCACCACGTCCGCACCGGCCCGGCGGACCCGCGGCACCCAGAGCTTCGCCAGCTCGACCACGCCGCCGAACTTGATCTTGTTCTCGACGACCGCCTTGTCCCAGATCGCGATCCCGGGGTTGGTCAGGCCGAGGATGCCGACGGTGATCGGCTTCTCGCCAGGCACCTGCACCCGCTTCAGCACGTACGGCGGGAACACCGGCAGACCCGTCGTCCAGTCCTGGGCGTTCGCGCCGAGCAGCGGGAAGTCCAGCTGCTGCTGGAACTTCCGCAGGATGTCGAGGCCGTAGTTGAACTCATGGTTGCCCAGGGCAGCGGCGTCGTACCCGATCTCGTTCATCGCGGCCGCCATCGGGTGCAGGTGGCCGCCCGTGCTGTGCTCACTGGTGATGGGCTCGATCTTGGCGAAGTAGTACGCCAGCGGGGTGCCCTGGATGGTGTCGCCGGCGTCCAGCAGCAGCGGCCGCGGCGCGCTCCCGTCGGCGGCGATCCGGTCGCGGACCGCGGTGACCAGGGTGGAGACCTTCGCCAGGCCGATGTCGTTGTGCGCGGCGTCGTCGTACTCGGTGTTCTTGAAGTAGTCCCAGTTGAAGACGTTGCCGTGCAGGTCGGTGGTACCCATCACGGTCAGCCGAACCGTCCGCTCACCGCTCATCCATCCGCCTCACGTGTCGACTGCCCGGGTCGCCGGCCTCGACCGCACACGATACGGCGACACGCCCTGACCTGAGGTGGGGTTGGCCCTGCCCACACGAGAAGATGCCCGTCATGACCGTGCTCATGGCGCGCCTCCGGCGCGACGGGTCACGGGGCTTTGACTCCCGCCCTTCCCTCGTCGCTCCAGTCGCTTCGCTCCCTCCGCTCCTCAGTCCAGGCCGGGAGGCCCCGTGACCGGGCCGCCCGGCAAGCTTCTGCCGTTGGTCGCCGCCCTCCTTTGCGGTGCCGTCCTCGCCCAGGCCGCCCAACCAGCCGACCACTCCGTCACCAGCGCGGCGCCTGCCGTTCAGACGTCGACGCGTGCGCCGTTGAGCATCCCGGTGGTACGGAAACCGAGCCCGGCCGGACCCAGCGCCTCGCAGCAGCCGCCGCGCCGATCGGGCCGCACGTCGACCTCGACCAAGACCTCAACCACGACCGCGCCGGACGACTGGAATCTGACCAAGCACGGCAAGGTCCTCTACCTGACCTTCGACGACGGCCCGCAGAAGGAGTGGACGCCGAAGGTTCTGCAGGTACTGGCGAAGCACCAGGCCAAGGCGACGTTCTTCGTGCTCGGCCGGGAGGCGGCGGCACATCCGGACGTGGTCGCGCTCACCCGGGCCGCCGGTCACCGGATCGGCAACCACACCTGGGATCACCCGAAGCTGACCAGCCTGCCCGAAGGCAAGCTGCGGCAGGAGATCGGCACCGGGGTGAAGTCGAAGTGCTTCCGGCCGCCGTTCCGGGACACGAACGCCCACGTCGAGGCGATCGCGGCGTCGTACCACCAGCGCCAGGTGCTGTGGGACGTCGACACCGTGGACTGGTCCAAACCCGGTACGGCGAAGATCGAACGGGCGATCCTGAACGGGGCACGTCCCGGCGCGATCATCCTGTTGCACGACGGCGGCGGCAACCGCTCCGAAACCGTTGCTGCCTTGGACAGCGCGCTGGCCAAGCTCACTCGGCAGGGCTACACGTACCGCGCCCTTCCTTGTTAACGAGCGTCAGGTGGTCACTCCGGCCCGGCCTCCGGAGAAGTGCTTCAGGGCCTGGTCGATCACCGGCACCGGCTGGTCCAGGGCGTTCACCAGGAACAGGCCGGTCGGGCGGAGCAGCGGATTCGGCTTGACCACGGTCCGGACGGCCGGCTGGTCCAGTCCGCGTACGCCGGCCGTCGTCGCACCCACACCTGGGGCCAGCTCGAGCTCCAGCGCGTACTGACCGAAGAGTTTCGCCTGCCGGAAACCCTTCACCGTCGGCCACGGCAGCACGACTGGGTACGCCGCACCTTCGCAGGCCAACTCGAGTGCCTTCGGGGACATCCGCATGGCGACCGGCTGCACCCCGTTGGCGTCGTACCAGCGCTGCCGCTCCGCTTGCAGGCGGAGCGCGAGCAGTGTGCTGACCACAAGCGGAGTCATCGCCGCGATCAGCAGCAACGCGAACGGCCAGAGCCCCGCGCCCCGGAACGCGATCAGTGCGTAGAGCGCGGCGACGATGCCGACCGCACCGATCGCGAGTGTCACCCACGCACCGCGCCGCTGCAGCTTCCGGACAACCTCGCGCCGCTGCAGCACGACCGCCCGATCGATGCCCACGACAAATGCCCCGTCCTCACTCACCGCCCAAGAATCGCACAGGATCGTGGTTCAGGAGTTTCTCCGGCCGGCCCAGGTCCAGGCGTAGACGCCGTCGTCGACGGCCGTTCCGCCCTCGCCGAGCTCCAGCGGGCGGAAGGTGTCGACCATCACCGCGAGCTCCTCGAAGCGTTCGGCGCCGAGGGAGGCTTCGATGGCGGACGGTTGCGGGCCGTGGGCGTAGCCACCGGGGTGCAGCGAGATCGAGCCGAGGCCGATGCCGGAGCCCTTGCGCGCCTCGTAGTCGCCGCCGCAGTAGAACATCACCTCGTCGGAGTCGACGTTCGAGTGGTAGTACGGCACCGGAACCGACAGCGGGTGGTAGTCCACCTTGCGCGGCACGAAGTTGCAGACGACGAAGTTGTGGCCCTCGAACACCTGGTGCACCGGCGGCGGCTGGTGGATCCGCCCGGTGATCGGCTCGTAGTCGCTCACGTTGAACGTGTACGGGTACAGGCACCCGTCCCACCCGACCACGTCGAACGGATGCGTCGCGTAGACCATCCGCGACCCGACGATTCCGCCCGGCCCGTTCCCGCGGTGCTTCACCAGCACCTCGACGTCATTGCCCTCCACAACCAACGGCTCGGCCGCCGCGTGCAGGTCGCGTTCGCAGTACGGCGAGTGCTCCAGGAACTGGCCGTACCGGGACAGGTACCGCTTCGGCGGCGCGATGTGCGAGTTCGCCTCGATGCAATACGCGTGGACGCCGTCCGCTCCCGGAAGCCAGCGGTGTGTCGTCGCCCGCGGGATGATCACGTAGTCGCCTTCGACCGCGTTCAGTACGCCGAACACTGTCTCGACAGTCGCCGACCCCTTCTCGACGTAGACACACTCGTCCCCGGTGGCGTTGCGGTAGTACGGCGACGGCTGCTCGGCGACGACGTACGAGATCCGGACGTCCCCGTTGCCCAGCACCAACCGGCGGTCCTCCACGGCATTGCTCTTCGACGTGTCGGCGAAGAGGTCGTGCAGCTTCAGGTGCCGCGGGGTGAGCGGGTGGTTCGGGACGGTCGCGAGGTCGGGGAGCTCCCAGACCTGCGAATCGACGATCGCCGACGGTACGCCGGCGTGGTACAGCAGCGACGAGTCCGACGAGAACCCCTCCTCCCCCATCAGCTCCTCGTAGTACAGCCCGCCGTCCGGTTTCCGGAACTGTGTGTGCCGCTTCGGCGGGACCTGCCCGACCTGCCGGTAGAACGCCATTTCTCCTGCTCCAGGTGTACTATATTCGGACGCATGCGTCCGCTTACCGAAAGCATCCGTTAGGCTCGGACCCATGTCAACCGTCCCTGCCCTGTTCCGGCACCTGGTCGACGATGCCGCGAGGTTCCCGCCGGGCGAGCTGCCCCTGGCCGAGGCCGTCGCCGCGCACCGGGCGCATCGTCAGTCCGGGTACGCCGACCTGGTCGGACCGTTCGTGTGTACCGACGAGGACTTGATCAAGGTCGCCGCGGAAGCGGCCCGGACCGGACCCGGCCCACTCGAGGTCGCGGTGGTGATCACCGGCGGCGCCGGCGGAATCGAGCCCGCCGTCCGGTACGGCGACCGCTCCGCCGCCATCGAGGTGAAGGCGATCGAGGTCCGGCTGCGGAACGAGGACGACCTGTCCCGCAACGCACTCCGGGTGGTGCGCGCCTGTGACGACTGCCTGGACGAGGAGAACGCGTTCGTCGAGGTCGGCCTGGACGGCGCGTGGGAGCGCGCTCTGGACGTCGTCGCCGACGCCGGCTACGCCGCCAAGCTGCGCACCGGCGGGCTCGATGCCTCGTTGTTCCCGTCGGAGGACCAGGTGGCGGCCTTCATCACCGCGTGCCTGGACCGTGAGGTCGCCTTCAAGTGCACAGCCGGTCTGCACAACGCCGTCCGGCACACCGCCCCAGACACTGGCTTCGAGCACCACGGGTTCCTGAACGTGCTGCTCGCCACCCGGGCGTCCCTCGACGGAGCCTCGCAGGACGAGTTGGCCGCCGTACTGGCGTCCGGCGACGGCTCGCAGCTTGCGGAACGTGCCCGCGCGTTGTCGGAGGATCAGGCCGCCAGTACGCGCCGGTGGTTCACCTCATTCGGCTCCTGCAGCATCGACGAACCCCTTGCTGACCTGACCACTCTCAATCTGATGGAGGCCATGTGACTGTCCCTATGGCCGGGCCTCCGGCGCCGGCGAGGTCATGGGGCCTTGGCTCCCGGTCTTCCCTCGTCGCTCCAGTCGCTTCGCTCCCTCCACTCCTCAGTCCAGACCGGGAGGCCCCATGACCTGGATCGATATCGCCGCGGGCTCGCCGTTCGGACCGGACAACCTGCCACTCGGCGTGTTCCGGCACAACGACGAGGAGCCGCGGGTGGGCGCCGCGATCGGCCACCAGATCATCGATCTCGCCCCGGTCGCGTCGGCGCAGATGATGGACGGCTCCCAGTTGTTCGCGCGACCGTCCTTGAACGACTTCCTCGCCCTCGGCCGCCCGGCCTGGCAGGCGACGCGGGAGTGGCTGCTCGACCTGGTCCGCAACGAGAACGACCGCGACGTGGTCGAGCCGCACCTGATCCCCCAGTCCGCGGTGACGATGCAGTTGCCGTTCGAGGTCGGTGACTATGTCGACTTCTACGCCTCCGAACAGCACGCCACCAACCTCGGCCGGCTGTTCCGTCCCGACTCCGAACCCCTGCTACCGAACTGGAAACACCTCCCGGTCGGCTACCACGGCCGGGCCGGCACGATCGTTGTCAGCGGCACCGACATCGTCCGCCCGTCGGGGCAGCGCAAGGCACCTGACGCGACTGCTCCGACGTACGGACCGTCGCAACGGCTCGACATCGAGGTCGAGCTCGGCTACGTCATCGGTACGCCGTCCGCGCTCGGCAAGCCCGTCTCCGTCGAGGACTTCCGGGAGCACGTGTACGGCGTGGTGCTGGTGAACGACTGGTCGGCGCGAGACCTGCAGGCGTGGGAGTACGTCCCGCTCGGCCCCTTCCTCGGCAAGTCCTTCGCCACGTCGATCTCGCCGTGGGTGGTGTCGCTGGAGGCGTTGTCGGCGGCCGCCGTACCACTGCCGCCGCAGGATCCGCCGGTCCTGCCCTACCTGGCGAGTGACGACCTGCAGAACTACGACATCACCTTCGAGGTCCTGCTCAACGGCCATCGGGTCAGCTGCCCGCAGTACAAGGACACCTACTGGTCACCCGCCCAGATGCTCGCCCACATGACCGTCAACGGCGCCTCGGTCCGCACCGGCGACCTCTACGCATCCGGAACCATCAGCGGCCCGGCGAAGGACCAACGCGGCTCCTTCATCGAACTCACCTGGGCCGGCCGCGAACCCCTCATCCTCGACGGCAAAGAACATACCTTCCTGCAAGACGGCGACGAGGTCACCATCACCGCCCGGGCCACCACACCCTCCGGCACCCACCTAGGCCTCGGCGAGGTCACCGGCAAGATCCTCCCCGCCTAGATGTGCATGCGGTGGCCGGCTCGGTGTTGGGGCTTGGTGGATCTGGGAGGTGGTTTGGGTTATGGGTGGGGGGCAAGCGAGCTGGTGGATGTGGCTAGGGGTGGCTGGCGGGTTGTGTCACCGCTGGCGGGTTGCAGCCTGCCAGCGGTGACATAACCCGCCACTGGCCGTGGACCGGAGGGGGTGGTTCCGGCATGTGGCCGGTTCGTCCGGATGGCGGGATTTCCGAGCGGCCAGCCTCGGTTCGATCGTCGAGTCGTCAATCGTGGTCGAAGAATCGCCGCGGCCCGAACCAGAATCCGCGACTCGATGCACCAAGGCCCGCCGCGACCAACAGACCCGGCCGGGCCCACGGGTCACCCGGCAACCACGCTCGCAAGAAGTCATCCACCCCACCCCGGGCTACACCTCCCGCGGGATCCGCGTAGCTGCGTCCTTCCCTGGTCGGTGTGGTGTGTGTCAAGGGTCGAAGATCCGCGCAGCGGACGCCGAAGGCGCCCTTGACACACACCACACCGACCAGCACCATCACGCAGCGGAGCCCGCGAAACCACACCCACTCCTCACGGCGCTGACCGTCAGACACCGCCCTTGTGTTACGACTCCGTCTCAGGCCCGGAGGGGAGGACGAGACGGGTGAGGGCGCCGCCTCCGGGAGCTTCCCCGAAGGTCAGTTCGGCGCCGAGGACCTTGGCGTGACCGGCCGCGATGGTCAGGCCGAGGCCGTGGCCGACACCACGCTCGGCCATCCCGGACCGGAACCGACGCGGGCCCTCGGCAATCAACTCCTCCGGATAACCGTTGCCGTGGTCAACCACCTCGACGGTCCGGCCGCAGACCGTGACCTCGATCGGCGGCCTGCCGTGCCGCAACCCGTTGACGATCAGGTTGGCCAGGATCCGCTCGATCCGGCGTGAGTCGGTGGACACCGTCACGTCCGGCCCGAGCTGGTGGACCACGACGCTGTCCGGGGCGAGCGACTGCTGCATCCGCAACCGGCCGACCGCGGAGCCGACGAAGGCACCCAGCCCGACCAGCTCGAGGTCGGCCTGTTCAACCCCTGAGTCGAACCGGGCGATCTCGAGCAGATCCTCGACCAGCCGCCGGAGCACCTTGGCCCGGTCCCGGACCAGTTCGCTCGGACGCCCGGGCGGCAGCAGTTCGGCGGCAGTGGTCAGCCCGGTGACCGGCGTCCGCAGGTCGTGCGCGACGTCCGCGGTGAACCGGCGCTCGGCCTCCAGCTGACCACGCAGCGAACTGGCCATCGTGTCCAGGGCGTTCGCGAGCGACTGCACCTCGTCCTTGCCCTTGCCAGCGGCCTCGGCCGCCGACGCGTCCAGGTCGCCGGCCGCGATCCGGCGCGCCGTACCGGCGACCGCGACGATGCGTTTGGACAGGCTGCCGGCCAGGATCACGCTGACCAGGGCGACCAGGCCGACGGTGCCGATCCCACCCAGGATCAGCGCCCGCCGGAGCGCACTCATCGAGTCGTCGCTGGTCTCGTAGTCCTGCACGATCGACAGGATCCTGCCGTCCTTGACCGCGACCGCGGCCCACATCTTCGCGTTCGGCGACCCGGTCTTGAATGTCGCCCGCTTGCCCTCCAGCACCGCGTACCGCAACTGCGGCGGCAGGTCCGGGTCGTCCAGCTTGGACCCGAACACCGGTACGCCGTCGCGGTCGTAGGCGGCCGCGGCCAGCTGGATCCGCTCATCGGCGAAACTCCGGGTCCGGTCCAGCCGGGCCGACTGCGCCTGCGTGTAGACCGCGACGCACAGCACCAGGATCGCGAGCGAGGAGACCAGCAGGAAGATGAGACCGAGCTTCCCGCGCAGCCCCACGTCAGTGCCTTCCGTCCGAGGTCGGTGTGTTGGCTCCGGAGGACACTACCTAGGCGGTGTCTGATGGTCCAGCGCCGTAGCGAGCGGGTGCTCGGTGCGGTAGCTCGGCGTGCTGGAGCGAAGGTCTCGATGCGGATCCATCATGACCTTTGCTCCAGTGCGGCGAGGTGCCGTGCCGAGTGCCGCGCAGTAGGCGGGGGACCATCAGACACCGTCTACGCCCGCAGCTTGTATCCGAACCCGCGGACCGTTTCGATCCGGTCCGCGCCGATCTTGGTCCGCAACCGTTGCAGGTGGACGTCGACGAGCCGGCCGTCGCCGCCCCACTCGTAGTCCCAGACCCGCTGCAGCAGGGTGGACCGGCTGAGCACGACTCCAGGGTTGTTGGCGAACTCGATCAGCAGCTTGAGCTCGGTCGGCGTGAGCTGGACGGTCGCACCACCCCGTCGTACCTCCAAAGCCTCCCGGTCCAGCTCCAGGTCGCCGAAGGACTCCACGCCGGACCCGGCTGCCGGAGCCGGTCGCTCCGGATCGGCCACCGCACGCCGCATCACCGCGCGCAGCCGGGCCACCAGGACCTGCGTGTCGAAGGGCTTGGTCACATAGTCGTCCGCGCCCGCTTCCAGCCCGAGTACGACGTCCAGCGCGTCGCCACGGGCTGACACCATCACGATCGGGACCGTGCTGGTCTCGCGGACCCGGCGGCACACCGAGATCCCGTCCAGCCCGGGCAGCATGATGTCCAGCATCACGACATCCGGGTGGATCTTCTCGAAACGCTCGATCGCCTCCAGGCCGTCCTCGGCCGTGGTGACGTCGTAGCCGTGCCGCTCGAGGGTCAACTGGGTCGCCTCACGGATCACCGCGTCGTCCTCGACCATCAGGATGCGCGCTGCCGGTTCTTCCGGTACCACCGAACTTCAGTCTCCCTCTTGATCCGTCGAGCTCACCTTGATCATCTGCCGGCCGTTCCAACGGTAGACCTCGACCCGCCGTCCCGACGGGCAGCAGACCTTGTCGTCGAGCGCGTAGACCTTCGACTCGACCACCAGATCGCCCTGCGGGCTGGCGTTGATCGTCGGCTGATCGACCTTCAAGCTCCACATCGGCCGCGGACCGGCCGGCTCGACCGCGATCAGGAAGAAGCCGAAGACGAATCCTTCCAGGGAGTGAATCAGGACGATCTGCTGAGGTGTTCCGTTGTGCATAACATCAACGGTCTTACCCCTGCTCAGGCAACGCGAGATCACCGAGCAATTCACCAGCACCCGCCGGGAGAAGTCCGGCAGGTGCTTGTCGGCGAGCAGTTTGATCCGTACTTCGGCCAGATCCACGGTCACCGCGGGCGTCCGTCCCTGCGTCGGCCGGACGCTTCCGCCCATCACCGAGGGCGGGGCCGACGGGCTCGCGGTGCTCGACGGCGCGTCGGCTCCCTCGACCCGCAGGCCGCCGCCGTTCGCGCAGGCGGACAGGCCGGCCAGCGCGATCGTGGTGACGACGGCGGGCAGGAGGGTACGCGGGCGCGCGACGGGCGAGGCGCGCCCGGCTCGCCACATGCGCATAGGGCGCCTCCTACCCTGCCTCATCGATTCCCCCGGGAGATTCAGACAACTACCTTCCATAGTGCTGGCCGGACGTCACATTCGACGGCCATGGACGTCGAATGGCCTCGGCAGTTCCGTTGCGGTTTGGTCACGGGAGCCAAAGCCCCATGACCCCCGCGCCGGAGGCGTGGCATCAGTACGGTCACGACCGCCCTACTCGGCCACCACCTTGCCGGGATTCAGGATGTTCTTCGGATCCAGGGCGGCCTTGATCGCCCGGTGCACGTCGAGCGCGACCGGGCCGATCTCCTCGGCCAGCCAGGTCCGCTTCAGGACGCCGACACCGTGCTCACCGGTGATCGTGCCGCCGAGCTCCAGCCCCACCTCCATGATCCGGTCGAACGCCTGCTGCGCCCGGTCGGCCTGGCCGGGATCGGCCGGATCGAAGACCACCGTCGGGTGCATGTTGCCGTCCCCAGCATGCCCGAGCACACCGACAGTGATGTCGAGCTCCTTCGCGAGCGCCTCGGTCCGGCCGATGAACTCCGCCAGCCGGGACCGTGGCACGCAGACGTCGTCGATCATCGTCGTACCGAGCTGGTCCAGCGCGAGCAGCGCCGCCCGCCGGGCCTCCAGCAACAGCTCGCCCTCGGCCGGGTCCTCCGCTTCGAGGCACTCGATCGCGCCGTGTTCGCGGCACAGCTTGGCCACCGTGGCGATATCGGCCACGCCCGCCTCGCCGCCCGCATCCGACTGGGCCAGCAGCATCGCGGCCGCCTCGGTCGGCAGGTCCATCCGCTTGTACGCGTTCACCGCGGCGATCGTGGTCCGATCCATGATCTCCAGCAGGCTCAGCGAGACGCCGCTGCGGATGATCTCGGTGATCGCCTGGCCGGCCGCGACGCCGGAGTCGAACAGCGCAGCCATCGTCCGCGGCCGGGCCGCGAGCGGGCGCAGCGCCAGTGTCGCCTCGGTGATGATGCCGAGCGTGCCTTCGCTGCCGACGATCAGCTTGGCCAGGTCGTAGCCGGCCACGCCCTTGACGGTACGACGACCGGTCCGCAGCACCCGGCCGTCCGCGAGGACCACTTCCAGCCCGAGCACGTAGTCCGTCGTCACGCCGTACTTCACGCAGCACAGGCCGCCGGAGTTCGTGGACAGGTTGCCGCCGATCGAGCAGAACTCCCAGCTGGACGGGTCCGGCGGGTAGAACAGCCCCTGCTCCTCGACCGCGCGGGACAGGACGGCGTTGTAGACGCCCGGCTGGGTGACGACGTACCGGTCGATCGGCTCGATCTCCAGGATCCGGTCCATCTTCTCCAGCGAGATCACGATGCACCCGTCGAGCGCGTTGGCGGCGCCGGACAGCCCGGACCGCGCACCCTGCGGTACGACGGGCACACCCGCATCCGACGCGATCCGCACCGCGGCCTGCACGTGGGCGGTCTCTCGCACCAGTACGACGGCGAGCGGCATCCCGGCTGGGCAGAACATGGCCCGGTCGTACCGGAAACTCTCCATCCGGTCCGGGTCGGTCACCAGCGCCTCGGCAGGCAACGCGCGCCGCAACTGCTCGACAACGTCACTCATATTGTCGAGCCTAGTGATTACCGCTCAGTTCTGCGCAGGTCCCCGGTTGTCAGGCGGTGACTGTGCTGTGGGTCAGCGGGTGCGGGAGGTGGAGTTCTCCGCGATCTCCTCGTAGCCTCCGCCGTAGTTGTGGAACTCGCGGCCGATCGCGGCGAAGGTGATGCTGCCGGGAAGCGCCTTGACCTTTGGAGTCCGGCAGGTCCGCTGGCCCTTCACCACTGAGCCGTTGCCGCCGCTGCTGTCACAGCTGAGCACCCGGCCGTTGTTGGCTCCGCCGTACTGGACCAGGTAGGCGTTGGACTTCGCGTTGGCCGGCATCGGCGATTCCATGGTGATCTCGGCCCAGTACTGGAAACAGTTGTCCCGGACCAGGCGGATGGTGCCCCAGCTCGGTGGTCTGTGGTCGCGGAACATCGGCGCTGACGCGATGGACGTGGCACGCGAGCAGGCGGCGGCTTCGGCCGCCTGGGCCGGCGTCGCGGGAAGGGCGAACGCGCCCACCCCAGCCAGGCCCGCAGTGCTGAGCAGAATGCCCAGTGTCTTCATGACGAAACCCTTCCTGAATGTACGCCCCGACATACACTCACCGGGCACACTACGCGGAACAGCCCCTGCTCAACAGTCATTCCGGTAATCGGACGACGACACGCCGTATCCAGTTGCGCCCGGCAACGGGTAACCGCTTAACCACAAGCCGTAGGCAACTAACCCGATCGCCCCCAGGAGAAGGGCCCTGTGCCCGATCGGGCACAGGGCAGTGGGTCAGACGCCCGGTCGGCCACAACTGCTCGCAGGCGGTGCTTTGCGTGGCGCCGGCGGTCAGCCGTCCAGCACCCTGCAAAGCACCGACTAAGAGCTACCCCGCACCAGGGCAGAGCATCGCGGCAGCTAGAGATTCCCCCGCCGCTCCTGCTCGCGTTCGATTGCCTCGAACAACGCCTTGAAGTTGCCCTTGCCGAAGCCCAGCGAGCCGTGCCGCTCGATCAGTTCGTAGAACACCGTCGGCCGGTCGCCGATCGGCTTGGTGAAGATCTGCAGCAGGTAGCCGTCCTCGTCCCGGTCGACCAGGATGCCGCGCGCCTTCAGCTCCTCGATCGGCACCCGCACCTGACCGATCCGCGCCCGCAGCTCCGGGTCGTCGTAGTACGAGTCCGGTGTGTTGAGGAATTCCACCCCGTTGGCCCGCATGATGTCGACCGTGCGCAGGATGTCGTTCGTCGCCAGCGCGATGTGCTGGGCGCCGGCGCCGTCGTAGAACTCCAGGAACTCGTCGATCTGCGACTTCTTCTTCGCGATGGCCGGCTCGTTCAGCGGGAACTTGACCCGGTGATTGCCGTTGGCCACCACCTTGCTCATCAGCGCGGAGTAGTCGGTGGCGATGTCGTCACCGATGAACTCCGCCATGTTCACGAAGCCCATCACCTTGTTGTAGAACCCGACCCACTCGTCCATCTTGCCGAGCTCGACGTTCCCGACGACGTGGTCGACGGCCTGGAACAGCCGCTTCGGGTGCCCCTCCGGCCGGGTCACCTGGGTGGTCGCCGCGACGAACCCGGGCAGGTACGGGCCGTCGTACTTGCTCCGGTCGATCAGCGTGTGCCGCGTGTCGCCGTACGCCGCGATCGCGGCCCGCCGGACGGTGCCGTGCTCGTCGGAGACGTCGTTCGGCTCCTCGAGTACGACGGCGCCCTGCTTGCGGGCGTGTTCGATGCACTTGTCCACGTCCGGGACCTCGAGCGCGAGGTCGGCCACTCCGTCGCCGTGCCGGCGGTGGTGGTCGAGCAGCGGGCTCAACGGGGCGACGCCGCCGGTGATGACGAAGCGGGCCGAACCGGCCTTGAGCACGAACGCCTTGTTGTCCTTGTTGCCCGTCTCGGGGCCGGAGTACGCGACCAGGTCCATCCCGAAGGCGAGCTGGTAGTACTTCGCGGTCTGGGTGGCGTTGCCGACCACGAAGACCACCGCGTCCATCGCGGTGACCGGGAACGGATCCGTGCTCTCGTCGTACGGCACCAGGCCGACGAGCTGCTTCAACTGGTCGAGGTCGAGATCGGCGTCGAGCTCTGCGGGGGTGAGGTCGGTGCTGGTCATCGTGGTCCTCCCGGTTCCGGTTCTTGCCGCCGAGCCTGGTCGGAGCGAGGCAGGTTGCGCAACAGTTCGTTATTTCGTTGCGCAGGTTGTGCAGTATTGTGCGACTGTTGTTGGACTATTTGGTCAGGGTGACCACTTCGGAGGTCGGTATGACGGTGGATGCGCTGGACGCCCGGATCCTGGGGTTGTTCGCGGCCGAGCCGCGGGTCGGCGTACTGGAGGCGTCGCGGCGGCTCGGGGTCGCCCGCGGCACGGTGCAGGCACGGCTCGACCGGCTCCAGCGTGACGGGGTCGTCCGCGGCTGGGGCCCGGACATCGACACCACCGCGATCGGCTATCCGGTGACCGCGTTCGCCACCTTGCAGATCGAGCAGGGCTCCGGCCACACCACGGTCGCCGAAGCCCTGGCCCGCATCCCCGAGGTCCTGGAGGTCCACACCATCACCGGCGCCGAAGACCTCTGGTGCCGCATCGTCGCCCGCTCCAACGCCGACCTCCAACGCGTCATCGACCAGGTGGTCATCGTCCAAGGCATCCAACGCGCCTCCACCGTGATCGCCCTCGCTGAGCAGATCCAGCACCGCGTACTTCCTCTCGTGCACGCAGCCACCAAGACCTGACCCATTTGCCTGGTTGACCCACCAAATGGGGGGTTTGCCACCCTGAATCAGGGTGCCGAACCCCCAACGGCGCTGGTCAGCCAGGCAATTGGAGGATTGGCGCCGCGCGGGGTGGGCAGTGGTGCTGCGTGGGTCAGGCGAGGCGTTTGGCTACTTCTATGGCGGCTCGGGCTACTCGGGGGCCGACGAAGTCGCGATCGAGTTTGCCCAGGACCACTACGCCGATGGAGGCTTCCACGCCGGGGACGCCGAGGACCGGCGAGGAGACGCCCTGGGCGCCGGCCTGGAGCTCGCCGGAGGTGACGACGAACGGGCGGCCGGCCGGGTCGGGTTTGCGGCGGCCGGCCAGGATCGCCTTTCCGGCGGCGCCCTGGTCGAGCGCGTGCCGGGAGCCCATCCGGTACGAGACGTGGAAGTCGGTCCAGCTCGGCTCGATCACCGCGATGGCGAGAGCTTCCTCACCGTCCGCGACAGTCAGGTGCGCCGTCGCCCCGGTGTCCTCCGCGAGCGAGCGCAGCACCGGCAACGCCGCGTCACGCAGCGTGGGCTGAACGCGACGGCTGTAGTGCAGGACGGCCAGACCGAGGCGGGCCCGGCCCTCACTGTCGCGCCGGACCAGCCGATGCAACTCCAGCGTGTTCACCAGGCGGTACACCACGGTCCGGCTGACCCCTAGCGCCGCGGCCAGCTCCGTGATCGAGAGGCCGTCCGGGGCGTCCGCCAGCAACTCGAGGACGGTGAGTCCCCGGTCGAGGGTCTGGGACGTCTCTGCGGGCACCTCCGAAGCGTATCCGTTTTTCGGGCACGGCCCGATGGCCCCGTATCTTGCTGCCGTGCGAAATTACTGGGCGCTCCTCCCCGCCATCGCCGTCATCATCGGGCTGATCCTGCTCTACGCGATCCCCACGCTGATCAATCCGAACTGGACCGGCTCGATCCTCGGCCTGTTCCGGCAGTTCCCCGAGGACCCGCAACCGGGCCAAAATCAGGCGCAGAACCAGGCGCAGAATCAGGCCCAGAACCCGGCGCAGAATCAGGCCCAGCACGCCCAGCGGCCGGCCGGCGCGCTCGGCGCGCAGCAGCTCAAGTCGCGCCGGCTGCTCGCCGCCGCCCTGGTGGCTGCCGCGGTCGCCCTGCTCGGATTCAACATCCAGCTGAACCGGGAGGCGAACGCCTGCTACCAGGCGGCCAAGGCGTTCGGCGCGAGCGACGGCAAGCCGGCCGAGGATCCGTGCATCCACATGATCTACGGCAGTTTCTTCGGCGACGGCAAGGGCGCGGCGCTCGAGGACGACGCGCAGCCGGTCGAGTCCTACCAGGTGGTCCACAAGAAGAAGCCGACGTACCTGCGCTGGATCCAGAACTCACCCAAGTACGACGAAGCCGACCTGCTGATCGGGACCGGGCTGAGCTGCAACTCCGACCTCCGGATCACCGAGGAGGAGGACAAGGTCGTGGTCCTGATCGACGCCGACCAGCCGTGCCCACAGGAGGACAGCGTCTCGCTGACCGCGTTCAAGCTGAAGAAGCCGCTCGGTGACCGGAAGGTGGTCACCGTCGACGACAAGCCGATGCAGCAGATCAACCCGGACGTCGATTCCTGGCCGACCGTACTGAAGAAGCTGGTCACCGGCGGCTGAGGAAGCTAGTCGAGCGCGCGGGTTTGGGAGTCGTACACCCGGAACGGCCGGTTCCGGGTGAGCAGCAGGAGCAGGCCGACGATGCAGACGGCCGCGCCGCCGAGGAGCGCGATCGTCGGGGTGGTGAGCGACGCCGTCGTCCCCGCGACGAAGTCACCCAATCGCGGACCGCCGGCCACCACGACGATGAAGACACCTTGGAGCCGCCCGCGCATCGCGTCCGGCGCGGCCGACTGCAGGACCGTGTTCCGGTACGCCGAGCTGACCATGTCCGCCGCACCCGACAACGCGAGCAGCGCGACTCCGAGCCAGATCGTCCGCGACAACCCGAACAGTCCGACCGCCGCGGCGTACACCGTGATCGCGACCACGATCGCCACGCCCTGGCGTCGTACCCGGCTGACCCACCCGGAGAAGACCACCCCGACGAGCGCCCCGATCGCCGGCGCCGCCTGCAGCAGACCGACCGTCCGGACTCCCCCGCCGAAGAACGCGCCCGCGACCGCCGGGAACAGCGCCCGGGGCTGGGCGAACACCATCGCGAGGATGTCCGCCAGAAACGTCGCCAGCAGTGCCGGCGCCGCCCGCAGGAAGGTGAACCCCTCGAGCACCGACCGCAGCCCGGCCCGCCGCACCTCACCCGTCGGTGGCACCGACGGCAACCGGAACAAGGCGTAGAGCGCCGCGGTGAAGGTCAGCACATCGATCAGGTACGCCGCCGCGAACCCCCGCCAGGCGATCACCACCGCACCCAGCAGCGGCCCCGCGGTGAAGCCCAGGTTGAACGCGGCCTGGCTGAGCGTGTTCGCGGCCGGCAACAGCTCGGGCCGGATCAGCCGCGGGATGATCGCCGACCGCGCCGGGTTGTTGACCGCGAAGCACGCCGACTGGCCGGCGACCACGGCGTACAGGACCCACACCTGGTTCCAGTGCAGTTGTGACTGCAGCACCAGGACCATCGACAGCAGCCAGAGCCCGGTCGACGAGGCGAGCGCGAGGGTACGACGGTCGATCGCATCGGCCATCGCCCCGCCGTACAGGCCGAACACGATCAGCGGGACCAGTGAGCACAGCCCGACCAGCCCGACCGCGAACGTCGACTGCGACAGTGCGTACACCTGGATCGACACGGTCACCGCGGTCATCTGCTGGCCGAGCTGCGACACCGTCGATCCGATCCACAACCGCCGGAAGTCGGCGGACTCGCGCAGCGGCCGGAGGTCAGTGAGCAGACGCACCCTGACAACTTAGGTCACGTCGGGAAGGTCCTCAGACCCGAGGGAACAGCTCGTGCTCGAGCGGCTCACCAACGGTCAGACCGAGCCCGTCGGTGACCACATGCGGCGCGCCCGTGTACGTCGCTTCGGCGTCGATGTAGATCGCCACGTGCGCGATCCGCGGGTCGTCGGTCAGGTTCGGCGTGGCGGAGTGGGCCAGGTAGGCGTTGTGGAAGGTGCAGTCGCCGGCCCGCAGTGGGATCGTCTTGCGCTCCTCCCACCGCAGGTCGGGTGACGCCCGGAACAGGTCGTCGCGATCGGACAGGTCCTGCCGGCGCAGGTCCTGGTGGTCGTGTGACCCCGGGATGAAGGTCATGCACCCGCGCTCCACCGGTACGTCGACCAGCGCCACCCACGCCGACAGCGAGTGCCGTGAACCGGCATGCGGCCAGTACGGCGCGTCCTGGTGGAACTCGGTGGCCGCGCCATTGTGCGGAGGCTTGATCAGCAACTGGTCGTGCCAGAGTCGCAGCGGGATCCCGGCCAGCGCGGTCGCCGCCGCGGCGAGCCGCGGGTCCAGCGTGAGCTCGCGCAGTACGTCGTCCTGCCGCCAGATGTTGACGTACTGGTTGAAGATCGGCGAGTCGCCGGCGTTGTCCGCGGCGATCCCGGTCGCCGCGGCGGCCGCGTCCCGGAACCGGGCCGCCTCGGCCGCGCTGATGATGTTCCGGATCCGGACGACGCCGTCGCGGCGGTAGGCCGAAATGGTCTCTTCATCCAGCGTGACGGTTGTCGTAGGGTCGGTCGTGGTCATGGGTCGGCTCCTCGGAATCCGTTGCCAGGTTGGTCCTTCAACCCTCGCCCTGGTGAGCGCCGTGGGGACAGGCAACCGTTGACCACTGGTTGAGTGATCTTGACCTTCGGAGGTGAGCGGTGCACAAGATCCTCAGCCGCGAGGTCTTTCCGGATCAGCGCCTCCCGGTCGCCGGCGAACGGCTCGAACTGGTGGCGGACGTCGCGCCGCACAGTCACGCGTTCTTCGAGATCGCGGTCGTGCTGGAAGGGCGAGGCCTCCATCTCTCCGCCGCCGGCGAACTGCCGCTCGAGCGGGATGCGGTCGTGGTCCTGCGGCCGGGCGAGTGGCACGGCTACGCCGAGTGCGACGGCCTCGTGCTCCGCAACGCCTACCTCGGCGCGGACATCTTCGCCTTCCTGTCCGGAGCTCTGGTCCCCGGCGACAAGGCGGCGTACCCGGCGCATCCGGCAGTCCAGCACGCGATGAGGTTGCTGGAGGCAAGTGTCGACGAGCCGTGGACGCTGGACCGGCTGGCCACGGCGGTCAACCTGGCACCCGGCTACCTGGTCCGCCTGTTCGGGCGGACCGCCGGGATCTCGCCGATGGCCTACCTGAACCGGGTCCGGGCCGAGCGCGCGGCCGGCCTGTTGATCGAGACCGACCTACCGATCGCGACCATCGGCGCGATGGTGGGCTGGCACGACCCCAGCCATGCCAGCCGCCGCTTCCACGCCTGCTTCGGCCTCAGCCCGACCCGCTACCGCACCACCTTCCGCCCGTGACATCCGACGGCACCCCCAGCCCGACGCCGTACCCCGGCGGTGGGCAAAGATGGTCACCATGAGTTCCCTGCGCACGCCTGACCCGAACCCTGGTTGGCTGTCCGAGTTCGCTCTCGAGGAGACCCGCTCGCGCGTCCCGATCCTGTACGTCGAGGCCGTCCCGGCCCGGGTCGACGTCGCCGGGCAGATCGAGCAGGTCGGAGTGCTGCTGCGCGGGTCGGCCGCGACCGGTCAGATCACCCGGACCCTGGTGTCGGGCCGCGTCCTGCACGGCGAGTCCATCCGCAACGCCCTCCAGCGCAACATCGAGAAGGATCTCGGCCCGGCCGCGTTTCCCCGGCTGCCCCTCAGCCCGGTGCCGTTCACGGTCGCCGAGTACTTCCCGCTCCCCGGCGTCGCCCCGCTGCACGACCCACGCCAGCACGCCGTGGCCCTCGTCTACGTCGTACCGGTGACCGGCGAGTGCGACCCCCGCCAGGACGCCCTGGAGCTGACCTGGCTGACCCCGAAGGAAGCCCTCGAGCCCAGCCTCCTGGACGACCTGGAAGGCGGCCGCGGCCAACTCCTCAAACAAGCCCTCGCCTGGTCCGGCGCCCTGATCTGACCGCCGCCGGCCGGCTCACCACGGCAACCGGCCCTCCTCGGCGTGGACTTCGCCAGTGGGGCCGTCGATCCCCAGGGTCGCCAACTGGACCGCGACGGCGGCACCTTGCTGTGGGCTGCGTGGCGCGTCCCAGCCGCCCATGTCGGTGGCGCAGTTGCCGGGGTCGGCCGCGTTCACCAGGATGCCGGTCCCGCGCAGCTCGTTGGCCAGCATCACGGTCACCATGTTCACCGCCGCCTTCGACGCGTTGTACCCCAAGGTCAGGATCGTCGACATCCGCGACTCCGGATCCCCGACCAACTCGAACGACGCCAGGGAGGTCGACAAGTTCACCACCCGCGCCCGCTCCGCCTTCCGCAGCAGGGGAAGCATCGCCTGCGTCACCCCGACCAGCCCGATCACATTCGTCTCGAACGCGTCCCGCAGTACGTCGCCTGCCACCCGGGACACCGCGTCGTCGCCGGCCGGGATGATCGCCGCGTTGTTCACCAGTACGCCGAGCCGCCCGTACTCGGCGTCGATCCGGCCGGCCGCCGCGCGGACCGACCTCTCGTCCGTCACCTCCAGCTGAAGCGCCTGCACTTCGTAGCCCTCGGCAACCAACTCCTTCGCCGCCGCCTCACCGCGGGCCAGGTCCCGCGACCCGGCCAGCACGGTGAACCCGGCCGCGCCGAGCTGCCGTGCGATCTCCTTGCCAATGCCTTTGTTGGCGCCCGTGACGAGCGCGATCTTCGTGTTCATGCGGTCCAGGCTGCGGCCGGACGGCGTACTCAGGCAGAGTGAGCCGAACCTGGGATCAGCAGTCCCTGTTTGCGGTTTGCGACGGCTGGAATCCTTGGGGCATGGATCGGGGACAGCTCGCGGAGTTCCTACGGTTGCGGCGGGAGGCGTTGCAGCCCGCCGATGTCGGCCTGCCCGCAGGGCTGCGGCGGCGGACGCCCGGGTTGCGCCGGGAGGAGGTCGCGAGCCTGGCCACCATGTCGACCGACTACTACACCCGGCTCGAGCAGGGCCGAGGCCCACGCCCGTCCCGGCCGGTGCTCACCGGGCTCGCCCGGGCGCTGCGCCTGGACGACGACGAGCGTGACCACCTCTTCCGCCTGGCCGGCGAGCAACCTGGCCCGCCACCGGGTCCACCGACCGATGTGCGCGTCGGCATCCTGCGGATGCTGGACCGGCTCGACGTGCCGGGCCTGGTCCTCGACGCGAAGTACGACGTTCTCGCGTGGAACCCGATGTCAGCCGCGCTGATCACCGACTTCTCGGCCTTACCGGTGAAGGAGCGCAATCTGCTCCGGCTGCGGTTCCTGCACGGCGACCGGCAGGCCGACCGATTCGGCCAGACCGCGACCCACGACTTCGCCTTGGCGGCCGCGGCCGACCTGCGCGGGGCGACCGGCAGGTATCCGAACGACCCGGGTATCGCAGCGCTGGTCGCGGACCTGCTGGCCGGCAGCGAGGAGTTCGCCGAGATCTGGTCGTTCCACGACGTGTCGCGGCAGCACAGCATGTGCCAGACGATCTTCCACCCCGAGGTCGGCCGGATCGACGTGATCTGCGAAGTCCTGGTCGTCCCCGAGCGCGACCAGCGCGTCGTCCTCTACACCGCCGAGCCCGGCTCCCCCTCCGACCAGGCCCTCCGCCTGCTCGGCGTCATCGGCACCCAGTCGATGTCGCAGGGTTGACAACCCCGCACCGATCAAGCGACTGTTTGATCCGTTGGATTCTGACGGAGGAGTCTGCTTGATGCGAAAGCTACTTACGATCCCGCTCGCACTCGGGCTGCTCGTCGTACCGGCTGCGGCCGCGGTGGCCGATCAGCGCGGGACCGCCGGCGAGCAGGCCGTGCCGGGGCGGTTGGTGTTTGCGGACGAGTTCAACGGTACGGCGATCGACCGGAACAAGTGGGCCATCCACTCCAACGCCGAAGCGGACCGCTGTCTCGGCAACAAAGGCAACCAGCAGCTCGAGTGGCACACGTGGGACGCGCTGTCGGTCCGCGACGGTCTCCTCACCATCACAGCACGGAAGAACAACCCGGAGCCCGGGTACGAGTGGTCCAGCGGGCTGATCACCACTGGCCAGGCGTGCGGCCACGAGCCGCCGAACTCCTTCGCGGTCCGGCCCGGTGACTACATCGAGACCCGGCTGAAGCTCCCGTCGGCGAAGGGATTCTGGCCGTCCACCTGGACGTGGAACGGCAACGGCTCCAACGAGCAGGACACCTACGAGTTCTACAGCGACAACCACAACAACCTGTATCTGACCAACCATCAGGACGGCGGCGGCAGCTGCACCTACCGCTCCCCCACCGACCTGACCACGGACTGGCACACCATCGCGCAGCAACTCGGCCCCGACGAAACGATCTGGTACCTGGACGGCAAGGAGATCTGCCGGCAAGGCCCGTACGCCGGCACCGGCGACGCCCTCATCCTCGACATGTTCGTCTACTCGAAGATCCCACCCGAGGTCACCACCGAATCCATGCAGGTCGACCACATCCGCGTCTACCGCGCACAGTGACCCCCGGCGGCTCATCGGAGGTCAGGCGCGGCGCTGGGTGGCCCAGTCGCGGAGGAGCTCGATGCGCTCCTTGAGCTGGGTGGACGACGCGTGGGCCGCCGCCGGACCGCCGAGCTTGCGGCGCAGGTCGTTGTGAATGACCCCGTGCGGCTGGCCGGTGCGGTGGTGCCAGGCGGCGACCAGACCGTTCAGCTCTCGCCTCAGCAGCGCCACCTGCTCGTGCGTCGCCAGCTCCGTCGGTGTCGGGTCCTCCCTGCCTGAGGACTCCGACCCCCGCTGGGACCGCTTCTGCGCCGCGATCGACTTCGCCTGGCGTTTGCGGAGCAACTCGCGCACCTGGTCCGGCTCCAGCAGGCCGGGCAGCCCGAGGAAGTCCAGCTCCTCGTCCGACGCCATGTCGCCGCCGGTGCCGTAGTCACCGCCGTCGAACACCACCCGGTCGAAACTCGCGTCCGACCCGAGGGCCTCGAACTTCGCCTCCAGCTCATCGCTGGCACCCTCGGTCTGGTTCGCCTTCGCGAGCAGGTCGTCCTCGAGCGCGAAGATGTCGCCGTCGTCATTCGAGTTCTTCCGGCCGAGCACGTGGTCGCGCTCGACCTCCATCTCGGCGGCGAAGCTCAGCAGCCGGGTCACCGACGGCACGAACACCGACGCCGTCTCACCCCGCTTCCGGGCCCGGACGAACCGCCCGACCGCCTGCGCGAAGAACAGCGGCGTCGACGTCGGCGTGGCGTATACCCCGACCGCGAGCCGCGGCACGTCCACGCCCTCGCTGACCATCCGGACCGCGACCATCCAGCGCGAGTCGCCCTCGGAGAACTTCGCGATCTTCTTGCTGGCCGACTTCTCGTCGGACAGGACGACGGTCGGCGCCTCGCCGGTGAGCTCGCGCAGCGTCTTCGCGTACGCCCGGGCCGTGTTCTGGTCGCCGGAGATGACCAGCGCGCCCGCGTCGGGCATGTGCCGCCGAACCTCGGTCAGCCGCTTGTCCGCGGCCGCCAGCACCGCCGGCATCCACTCTCCGGCCGGGTCGAGCGCCGTACGCAGGGCCTGAGCGGTGAGGTCCTTGGTCAGCGGCTCTCCCAGCCGGGCCGCCACCTCGTCACCGGCCTTCGTCCGCCAGCGCATCTCGCCGGAGTACGACATGAAGATCACCGGGCGTACGACGTGATCGCGCAGAGCGTGACCGTAGCCGTAGGTGTAGTCCGCCTTGCTCCGGGCGACGCCGTCCGAGCCCTCCTCGTAGGTGACGAACGGGATCGGGTTGTCGTCGCTGCGGAACGGCGTACCGGTCAGGCAGAGCCGCCGGGTCGCGGGCTCGAACGCCTCCCGGACACCTTCACCCCAGCTCAGCGCGTCGCCGCCGTGGTGCACCTCGTCCAGGATCACCAGCGTCTTGAACCGCTCGGTCCGGACCCGGAAGGCGAGCGGGTTCACCGCGACACCGGCGTAGGTCACCGCGACGCCCTGGAAGTCCTTGTTGGTCTTCCCGCGCCGGCCGGCGAACGCCGGGTCGATCGCGATCCCGGCCCGGTCGGCCGCGTCGGCCCACTGGACCTTGAGGTGCTCGGTCGGCGTCACCACGGTGACCCGCTCGATCAGCCGCCGGTGCAGCAGCTCGGCGGCCACGGTGAGCGCGAAGGTGGTCTTACCGGCTCCCGGTGTCGCCACCGCGAGAAAGTCTTTCGGCTGCTTGTCGAGATAGAGCTTGAGTGCCTCCGCCTGCCAGGCCCGCAGCTTGCTCGCGGTACCCCACGCAGCGCGGTCCGGGTAGGCCGGAGGTAGCACGGCTGGTGTAGCTGGCGCGTGCGAATCCACGGACGGCATACTCCCCCGATAGACGACTGTCGGCCGTGCAGGAACGTTACCTGACATCGAGGACAACCGTTGTACGGCATGTCGGGTACGAGCGGTCTGTGGAGAAAGTTCCCCGGACTACTGGTGTGGCGTCCTACACTCGGGGGCATGAGTACTCAGCTGACCCCTGGGGCAGAGACGGTTGTCGACGAGCGGACAAAGCCTTCGCTGGACGACGGCGACCACGAGCGGTTCTCGCACTACGTGCCGAAGGACAAGCTGACCGAGGCGATGGTGATGGGCACGCCGGTGGTCGCGCTGTGCGGCAAGGTGTGGGTGCCGAGCCGGGACCCGCAGCGGTTCCCGGTCTGCCCGGAGTGCAAGGAGATCTGGGAGTCGCTCAACCCCGGTGACGACGAGGGCGGCGACGAGTAGGGCCTGGCCCGGTCAGTTCTGGGTCGGGTCGTCCGGGTACGTCGCCAGGTAGGCCATCTGGTCGGTCTGGCGACGCAGAACCCGGCGCCACAGCGTGTCTGGGTGCAGGCTGAACACGTCGTCGGGCTCCGACTCGACGACGTACCAGGCACCCTCGGTGATCTCGCCTTCGAGCTGGCCGCTGGACCAGCCGGCGTACCCGGCGAAGATGCGCATTCGCTGGATCGCGCCCGTCAGCAGAGCCGGCGGTACGTCGAGGTCGATCAGGCCGATCCGGCCGAAGCACTCGCGCCAGCCCGGCGGGTCGGCCGACTCGATCACCTCGGCGACCGCTAGGGCGCTGTCGGTGCCGACCGGGCCGCCCATGAAGAGCACGCCGGGTTCGTTCACGGTGGTGGACCAGTCCGGGAGCACGCGGTCGACGGCCAGGTCGGCCGCGCGGTTCACCACCACCCCGAGAGCGCCGTCGTCGTCGTGGTCCAGCAGCAGGATCACGGACCGGCGGAAGGGCGGCTCGTCGAGCAGAGGTGTCGCCACCAGCAGCGAACCGGTCAGGGTCGAGGCCGTCATGCCTCCCATCATGTCGTGCCCGGCGAGGTTTGTACTACGGACCGCGCGACGGCGCCTTGGATCTCGTGGCCAGCCAGGCGCCCACAGCCACGCCGAGCAGATCCGCGAGCGAGTCGAACGGATCGCCGCTGCGCTGCGAAAGGGCGAAGTGCTGGACCAGCTCACTGATCAGCGCGTTGCCGACCAATGCCAGCAGCAACCACCGCGCGGGTACGGCGGCCTTGAGTCCGAGGAAGGCCACCGAGCCGAACAGGAACAGGTGGGCGATCTTGTCGGCCAGCGGCAGCCCGACGTCCGGACCGGCCTGGCTCGGCGAGTAGACGCCGTACAGCTGCAGCAGGCAGGCCGCGACGAATCCGATCCGCCACAACCAGACCTTTACACCCGAGCTGGTCGCCCCCGCCACGGAAACAGTCACGCCGGTGCGTCGTCCGGGTAGGTCTCGTGCGCCGGGGCCCTGCCGCCGGCCGCGTCGCGGACCGCATGCGCGACACTGTTGTGCACTTCCGGGTGGAAGACGCTCGGCACGATGTAGGCGGCGTTCAGCTCGTCGTCGGTGACGACAGCGGCCAGCGCCTTCGCGGCGGCCAGCTCCATCTCGATCGACACCTTCGACGACTGCGCGTCCAGCAGACCGCGGAAGACCCCCGGGAAGACCAGCACGTTGTTGATCTGGTTCGGGAAGTCGCTCCGTCCGGTGGCCACCACCGCCGCGTGCTCGCCCGCCTCCGCGGGGTCGACCTCCGGCACCGGGTTGGCCAGCGCGAACACGATCGAGTCCTCGTTCATGGTGGCGATGTCCTCGCCGGTCAGGAGGTTCGGCGCCGACACCCCGATGAACACGTCGGCCCCGGCCAGCGCACCCTTCAGGTCGCCGCTGTACCTCGCCGCGTTGGTGTTCTCGGCGATCCAGCGCAGGTCGGGCGACAGTCCGTCGCGGTCCGGGTGGATCACGCCACCGATGTCGGCGACGCAGGTGTCCTTCACCCCGGCCGCGATCAGCAGCTTCAGGATCGCCGTACCGGCGGCTCCCGCACCGGACAGCACCACCCGCACGTTGCTGATGTCCTTGCCGACCACGCGCAGCGCGTTGTAGAGCGCACCGAGTACGACGACCGCCGTACCGTGCTGGTCGTCGTGGAAGACCGGGATGTCCAGCTCCTCGCGCAACCTCGCCTCGATCTCGAAACAGCGCGGGGCGGAGATGTCCTCCAGGTTGATGCCGGCGAACCCGGGCGCGATCGCCTTGACGATCTGGACGATCTCGTCCGAGTCCTGGGTGTCCAGGCACAGCGGCCAGGCGTCGATACCGGCGAACCGCTTGAACAGCGCCGCCTTGCCCTCCATCACCGGCAGCGCGGCCTTCGGGCCGATGTTGCCCAGGCCGAGGACGGCGGAACCGTCGGTGACGACCGCGACGCTGTTGCGCTTGATGGTCAGCCGGCGGGCGTCGTCGGGGTTGTTCGCGATCGCCAGGCAGACCCGCGCGACACCCGGCGTGTAGATCATCGACAGGTCGTCCCGGTTGCGGATCGGGTGCTTGGCCTCCATCGAGATCTTGCCGCCGAGGTGCATCAGGAACGTCCGGTCCGACACCCGGGCGATCTCGACCCCGGGGACGGCGCGCATCGCCTCGACCAGCCGGCCGGCGTGCTCGGTGTCGGCGGCGGCGCAGGTGACGTCGATTCGCAACCGCTCGTGACCGGACGCGGTCACGTCGAGTGCGGTGACCAGGCCGCCGGCCTGCTCGACCGCGGTCGTCAGCTTGCTCACCGTCGAGCCACCCGCGGGCACCTCGAGGCGAACGGTGATGGAGTACGAAACACTCGGCAAAGCAGTCACGCGGGTGATCCTCTCACGCCACTGGTAAAGCCCGAAGATTGTGTTCGTAAAGTGCACGGATAATCCATGACCCGCCCGGGGCGAACCACCAGGCCATCACAATCCGCGTCAGGCTCACCCCCTGAGCGGGCGGACGCACGACCCGAGCCCATTGTGATGGCCTGGGCGTCCACTCATTCGTCCAGCCACGCTCGCACCGACTCGTTGTGCTCGCCGAGTCGCGGCGGCGCCAGGTTGGTCTCGCGAGCACCGGCGTACGGTTGGTCGTCGAAGCGGAGCGGCGGCCCGGGCAGCTGGATCCTGCCGAGCGTCGGGTGCTCGACGTCGATCAGCAGTCCTTGCGACAACGTCTGTTCCCACTCGTAGACCTGCTGGAAGTCACGTACCTTCCCGGCCGGAATGCCCTGCTCCGCAAGCCTTTCCAGCCACACATCCGCCGGCTCTTTCGCGAACGCCGCTTCGATGGCCGCGGTCAGCTCGGACCGATGCGCCACCCGGGACGAGTTCACCGCGAACCGTTCGTCGGCCGGATCCAGCCCGACGATCGGCGCGAACGTCCGCCACTGCCCCTCACTCCCGACCGCGACCTGCACGATGTCGTCCTTGGTCCGGTACAGCCCGTACGGCGCGATCTGGGCATGGTGGTTGCCGACCCGCTCGGGCAGCTCGCCCGCGACCGTCCACTTGGTCCCGTGGAACGCGTGCACCCCGACCACCGAGGCGAGCAGGCTCGTCCGTACGACGCGCCCCTTCCCGGTGATCGATCGTTCGTGCAGAGCCGCCAGCGCCCCGTAGGCGCCGTACATCCCGGCGAGCAGGTCCGCGATCGGTACGCCGATCTTCGTCGGCTCGACCGCGCCGGTGATGCTCATCAGACCGCCCTCGCCCTGCGCGATCTGGTCGTACCCGGCCCGTCCGCCGTCCGGACCGTCGTGCCCGAACCCGGTGATGGACAGGATCACCAGCCCCGGGTTGAGCTCGTGCAACCGCGCGGTGGAGAACCCGAGCCGGTCGAGTACACCCGGCCGGAAGTTCTCGATCAGCACGTCGGCGCGCCGGACCAGCTTGGCCAGGAACTCCTTGCCCTCCGCGGACTTGAGGTCGGCCGTCACCGACTCCTTGTTCCGGTTGGCCGACAGGTAGTACGTCGACTCGCCCTCGACGAACGGTGGGCCCCAGCCGCGGCTGTCGTCGCCGCCTGCGGGGGTCTCCACCTTGATCACCCGGGCGCCGAGATCACCCAGCATCATCGCGGCGTGCGGCCCGGCCAGCGCCCGGGTCAGGTCGACGACCACCACATCCGACAGGAGATTCTGCACGTCGTCACCCTAGGCGAGAACCCAGGCCCGAGCCGTGACGCGATTCTCATCCAGATGCCGGACAGCTGAACCGATCCGGGTCGTCGTACGTGTACCGAGTGAGGACGGACCTCACAGCCAGGAGGGGAACCATGTCAGCACGCACCAGCATCGCCGCAGCCGCCGTCATTCTCGCGGCCGCCACCTTCGGCCTACCGAGCGCTTCCGCGGCGCCCGCCATCCCGCTGAGCGGCGGTCAGGAGACCCAAGCCGCGGATCCGGACGGCCACGGGTTCTTCACCTACACCCTCGAGGGCACCACCTTCTGCTGGACCCTCAGCTGGGAGAACATCGAGACCCCGACCGCGGCCCATGTGCACGTCGGCGCCCGGCACGTCGCCTTCGCAGGAAACATCGTCATCGACCTCAATGCCGACGGGGTGCCCGGACCCGACACGTCCGGCTGCAGGACCATTTCCGCCGAACTGGCCGCCGCGATCAGCGCCGAGCCGAAGAACTACTACGTCAACGTGCACACCGCGACCTTCCCGGGCGGCGCCATCCGCGGTCAGCTGAAGTAGACCTCAGCGTCGGGACACCTTGCGCGCCAGCGACGCGAGGCGATGGGTCACGTCTCGCGGGCGTTCCTGCATGAGCATGTGTCCGGCGCCCGGGTACATCCAGAGGCGCGCGGTGGGCAGCTCGGCGGCCATGCGGTTGGCGTGCCGGGGTGGGAGAAGGCGGTCGCGGGTGCCGTGCATGATCTCGACCGGGAGCTGGTCGAGCACCTTCAGCGCGTGACCTCGGTCGTGCTGCAGGATCGACTCGAAGAAGCCGCCGTACGACGGCCCCGGCACGAACGCGAGGTCCGCCAGGAAGAGATCCACCTCGGCGGGATCCACCTTCTTCCCGAACACCATCTGGCGTAGCGCGGGACGCTGCAGCCGGGCTGCCACCTCGAGCGCCCGCCGGCGCCGGGCCGCGACCGTCGCACGCCGCTGGACCCTGCGTTCCACCCGCGCGCCGACGAGGTTCACCGCCCGCGGAGCGAAGACCGCCGCGGCCGCGTCGAGCCGGCTGGGCAGGCCGAACGCTCCAGAGCTTGCCTGGCCGGACGTCGTACTGACCAAGGCCGCGGCCGCGATCCGGGAGCCGAACAGCTCAGGTCGCTCGTCGGCGAGCGCCATCAACGTCATGCCACCCATCGAGTGTCCGGCGTACACGACCGGACTGTCACCTACCACCTCGTCGAGCACCGTGACCAGGTCGTCCGCCAGTTGCTCGATCCGCATCGACCCGGCCGGCGCCGGGTCCGACCGGCCGTGACCACGATGGTCGAACGTGACGAGGCGTACTGCGTCCGGCCCGAGGATCCGCGGCAGTCTCTCGACCTGGTGGTGCCATGACCGCGTCGAGCAGGTCCATCCGTGGACGAGCAGCACCGTTACGGGTGCCTCTTCCGGCCCAGTCGTCTCGACGTTCAGCCTGAGGCCGTCGGACGTCATCACTGCCGACCGTTCCGCCTGGATCGTCACGCAGTCTCCCGTTCCCGCTCGCCGGCCTCCAGGTGGGCGGCGCGCAGGCGTCCGCCGCGGGCGCCACGTCCGACCAGCCAGGCGATTCCGGCGATCTCCATCAGACCGACCACGCCGAGCAACGCGTAGCCGCCGTTCCACATCCATCGTGGCACGTCCGTACGCTCCTCCCGCCGCAACACCTGCTGCTCGTCGATGAACTCGACCGTCTGCCCGTCCGACACCTGCACGGCCGGCTTCTCGATCGCCGTGTCCTCCGGCGCGTACACCCACATCGACACCAGGTCCCGCTGGCCTTGGTGCAGCCGGATCATCGACTTCCACTTGCCGTACATCGGCAACGCGTCCGTCGACCGGTAGGTGCCGTCAGCAACCTTCACCATCCGGTGCGTCAGAAATCCGCCGCCCTGCCAGGCCATCGCCTCGAACCACCGGGCATCCTCGGCCGCGTCGGCGGGCTCCAGCTTGACCGTCACGTACGCCGTCGGCTCGGCCCCCGTGGCCACCCGCTCCAACGACACCGTCGCGGACACGCCCGGCTCGGCCGACCGCGGCACGCAGAAGAACACTGCCCCGAGTACGACGGCCAACCCGACGGCTCCGAGTTGATGCGTACGCCGGACCGCCACCGGGCGGACGTGCCGGATCCCGGCCGCCTGACCCTGGCCGGCCACCTCGGCGAACCGGGTGGCGAGCCAGGCTCCGACCATCCCGGCTCCGATTCCGGTCACCACGCCGTACCCGAGGGCCGACGGAAGCATCGACGAGGGCCATGGGATCGGCATCCAGAACTGGCTCCAGGCATACTCGGCGACCACGCCGACGCTGCCGATCAGCGCGCCGGCGACGATACCGAGGCGGAAGCGATTCTTGTTGCCCAGGGCAAACGCCACCGCCTCGACCAGGAGTGCTTCGACGATCAGCAGCGGGAAGTGCGCGAGGATCCCACCCAGCGGCTGGTCCACCGCCCACGCGATTCCGCCCCGGATGACCAGGTAGACGGCCAGCGCGGCAAACGTCGTACCGGGGCCGCGGCGGGCACGTAGCACGGTGAAGGCCAGCGCGGCGCCGAACGCGATCAGGATCGGGTGCAGGACCAGCGGGAACTGCGGTACGCCGTAGTTGAACTCGGTGCTGAACAGGTCCCACGCGATCAGCAGCGCGCCGACCGAGACGATCTCCTGGAAGAACCGGCGCTTGTTCGGTCCCATCAACTGCTCGACCTCGGCGATGGCGAGCAGCCGGGCGAAGATCGACAGTACGACGCCGCCGATCATCAGCAGGTGGGTCGGGCCCCACAGCGTGACGTCCTCACCGAACAGCCGGTGCCAGACGTCGTCCAGCGGGAAGCCGACCAGCGCGAAGGTGCCGCAGACCGTGACGAGCGCGGCGCTGCACGGGATCCGCCAGCCCTTCGTCAGCTCGAGCGTCCGGGCCGGCAGCGGTTTGCGGGCGAGGGCGATCGGCAGCACGCCGGACACGATCACGCCGAGGATGCCGAAGAAGATCGGGTAGTGCGCCGGCGTACCGAACGGGCCGGTGTCGCGGCCGCGGGCGATGTGCACCGCGATGTCCCACCAGACGCCGAAGGCGCAGGCCAGCAGCGAGACCGCGTGCAGGTACGGCGTCAGCGCGGCCCATCGGGGGACTCCGTCCAGTCTCCCGATGGTGTCCGCAAGCCGTCCCACCAGCGTGACGCGTCCGGTCCGTTCCCGCCACAGGAGCACGGCGAGTGCGACGTACATCAGGGAGACGAGCCCGGTGACGATCGCGATCTGATCGAACGTCGCCGTACCGGTGGTTGCCAACGGGACCGCCATCGGGTGCTCCTTCATCGGCTGTACAAGCAATGCGACGGCACGCATGCGCCATGGGTGATGTTACATCTTCTATGTAACGTTGAGTCTGGAAGACTGTCAAGCGTGGAAGCACGCGATGAGGAACTCACCGTCGACCAGCTCGCCGCCAAGGTGGGCATGACGGTCCGCAACGTGCGGGCGTACGCCGGCCGCGGCCTGATCCCACCGCCTCGCCTGGTCGGCCGGACCGGGTACTACGGCGCCGACCACGTGGCGCGGCTCACGCTGGTCCGTGAGCTGCTGGGGAAGGGCTACACGCTGGCCGCGGTCGAGCGGATGATGAGCGAGCTGCCGGACGGCGCCATGGCGCTCGGCGTCTTCGAGACCTTGGTGAACCCGTGGACGCCGTCCGAGCCGGAGGTGCTGGACGAGCACCAGCTGGCCGAGCGGGCCGGCGTACCGCACGATCCGTCGGTCATCGAGCGGCTGGTCGAGCTCGGCATCGCCGAACGCCAGGACGACGGCCTGCTCCGGATCCCCAACCCCGACCTGCTCCGCACTGGCCTCGAGGTGATCAAGCTCGGCGTCCCGATGCAGGCGATCTTCGAGATGCTCCCGAAGCTGTTCACCCAGGCCGACGCGGTCGCCAAGACGTACGTCGAGCTCTTCCGCAGCACCGTCTGGCGCGAGTTCGCCGACGCCGGCCTCCCCGCCGAGGGCTGGCCCGAGATCCAGCGCACCCTCGAACACATCATCCCCCTTGCCGGCCAAGCCCTGGTAGCCGCCTTCCGCGAAGCGATGGCCCGCGAAATAGAAACAGTCGCCTACGAAGAACTAGGCCTAGACCCCAAAGCCTTACCCTCAACCGGCTGACGGCGTTCACCCGGGCGGCGAGGTCGAGGTCAGGGAAGTGCAGCTGTCAAATCGGTGTGGACGAAGTGTTTGCCCTTGAAAAGCAGCGACTCTCCGGCATCCTTGGCCAGCGCGTAAGCGAAACAGTCGCCGAAGTTGAGCCCAGCCGGATGGCCGCTCCCCTTACCGAAGTCGCGGTACGCCTCGCGCGCCGTCCGCGCCTGCGCCTCAGTCACGGGCTCCACCACGATCTCCGCAGCGGCGATGAGTTCGTCGAAGCGGCGACTGACCACTGGATCGCGCGCACTGTCCAGCACCACCGCCGCCTCCAGGAAGTTCGCCGCCGACATTCGCCGCGACGGCGCTGCTTCGATCGCCTCGGCGAAATCCGCGGCGTCCGGTTCCGCCCGCAGGATCGCGATGACGGCCGAGGTGTCGATGATCACCGGGGTAGTCCGTTCTCGTCATACAAGAGGTCGCCGTGGTCGGCGGTCCGCAACTCATCAGGCAGTCGGCGGGCCGTGTCGGCGCCGATAGCAAGCAGCCGATCCGCGAGGCCAGCGCCGCGCAGTCGCCTGACCCGGGCGAGGCGCTCCCGAACAGCAGTGTCGACGGCAGCCGTCTGGGACTCGCCCGTCAAGCGCGCGAGTTCACGCACCAGGCCGTGCGTGTCTTCGTTCTTGATATTCAAACTCATAGCGGAACCCTTCTACCTACATGCGGAACCATTCTACCCTAACTCCACGGCGCGTTCGTCGCCCCCCATCTGATCCTGCTCATCCTCCTCGGCGGCGGAACCACGCGATTGTCATCGCCGTCACGCCACGCATTGGCCCTCGCTGCCATCACGGATCGCCTGGTCTCCATGGAGTAGTGCAATCGATTGCAGGCAGACTATTGTGGACGGCCTGCCGCCCTTCTGGAGAGGATCCGCTCATGATTGCCGCCGCGTTGACAACGCCTTTTGACCGGGATGAGAACGTCGATCTGGGCGGCGTCCGGGCGTTGGTGGAGCATGTGATCGACGGTGGGATTCCGGCGGTTTTCGTGGCTGGGACCAACGGTGAGTTTCCGGCGCTGGACGATGGTGAGCGGCTCGAGGTCATCTCGGCCGCGCTGGAGGTGGCCGGTCCTTCGCGGGTGATCGCTCACGTCGGTGCGGCGACGACCCGGCAAGCGGTCCGATTGACGGCTGAGGCCCGGCGTCGCGGCGCCGAACGGCTGGCCGTCATCACCCCGTACTTCGTCCCGGCCGGACCGGAGCGCCTCGTCGAACACTTCGAGCGCTGCGCCGTCGCCGCGGATGGCGCCGACGTCTACGTCTATGTGTTCACAGCGCTCGCCGGCACCGTCGTACCGCCCTCACTGCTGAGTAAGCTCGCGACAATCGAGGGCATCGTCGGCGTCAAAGTCAGTGGCGCCGGGACGGACGTCGTACGCGCGTATGCCGAAGCGACCCCGCCGGACTTCGAGGTGTGGTCCGGCAACGACGCCGAGCTTCGCGACGTGATGCTTGCCGGAGGCACCGGAATCGTGTCGGGCAACGCCGGCGCGCTGCCCACCCTGTTCGCGGAACTCCTGACCGGCTCCAGCGCTCAGCCGACGGTTCAGGCGGCGGTGCAGACAGTCGAGGGCAGCATTGCCAACATCAAGCACCTACTGGATCTGCAGAATCTCCCCGGCGGCCGCTGCCGAATGGCGATCGATCCGCCCGGCACCGAACGCCGCGCTGCGTTGGCCCGGCTACTGACCTGACGGTCGACGGTCGACCGACTCGTCCTTGCGGCGACTGCGCATGACGAGCAGCGTCATTCCGCCCGCAAGTACGACCACCACCGCGACCGCTCCGATGACCCAGGTGGCACCGGTGTAGTCGTCCGGGTCGGCGTCCTGGGCGCCGGGCGGGTTCGGGTTCGGTGACTCGGTCGCCCCGAGCGTGGGGCTGGGCGTCGGGTCGACGGCAGGCTGAGCTGCCGACGCGCTCGCCGGCATCAGCATCAGCAGGAGCCCGAGCAGCACGGTACTCAGCACTTTGGCTCTCATAGCAGCCCGGTGCCCCGGTCACTGCCGGGCAAACCACCGTCTCCGGCGGCAACTGGTAGAATGACGACGTCGGCCTTCGAACCCCGCGGCACCGCCCGCGCGTTCGGAGGCTTTTTTCATGCCTTCTTACCGCTCATTGCTCAGCCATCGCGAGTTCGCCGGCCTCTACGTCAGCTTCACCCTCCTGGTCGCCGCCAGCACCCTGTCAGGCTTCGCGCTCGCCACTCTGATCAACGATCAGACCCGATCGCCGTTCCTGACCGCCATCAGCATGTACGGCGCAACGTTCGCGACCGTGCTCGGCGCACTCACCCTGATGTCGGTCGCCGACGGCCGCCATCCGCGCCGGACCCTCGTCGTACTGCAAGGCGTCTCACTGCTCGGCGTCGCCGCGCAGGCGGTGCCCGGACTGCCGTTGCCGATCCGGTTCTTGCTGCTGCTCGTCGTGGGCTTCTTCCAGTCCCTCGGCACCGGCACGCGGATGGGCCTGCTCGCCGAGATCATCCCGACCGCCTCCTACGCCCTGGCGCGTTCCCTGATGAACATCACCTCGGGCGGTATGGCGATCCTCGGGTACGCCGTCGGCGCCGTACTCCTGCGCGTGCTGAGCCCGACCGGAGTTTTCGTGGTCGCCACGGCGCTGACCGCGATCGGGCTGGTCGTGGTAGCCGCGACCGTCCGCGAGCATTCGATCCGGTTGACCCCTCGCCCCGGACTACGACAGACCTGGTTGACGAACGTCGTCCTCTTCTCGATGCCGGGCCGGCGCGCGCTGCTGCTCAACCTCTGGGTCCCGAACGGGCTGATCGTCGGCTGCGTCGCGCTTTTCGTCTCCTATGCCCCCGGGCAGGCCGGCATCCTGCTTGCGGCGGGATCGGCGGGCATGCTGCTCGGCGACCTGGCCGTCGGGCGACTTCTCACGGCCGATCAGCGTCGCCGCAGCGCGTTTGGGCTTCGCCTGCTGCTCGCAGCGCCGTACCTGGTGTTCGCCATACAGCCGCCGATCGTCGTGACCGTCGCGGCCGTGTTCGTCGCCAGCGCCGGGTACGCAGCCACGCTGCCGCTGCAGGAGCGGTTGGTCGAGCTGACGCCCGACGGGATCCGCGGTCAGGTCCAGGGCGTCGAGTCGGCCGGGCGGATGACGTGGCAGGGCATCGGCGCCGCGATCGCCGGTGGACTCGCGCAGTACGTCACGACCGCGGTGACGATCACGGTCCTGGCCGCGATCTCGCTCGCGATCACGGTTGTCTCGCGGCCGTTCGTAGTTCGTGCTCCAGTCGCAGCAGGCGATCGGCCCGGGCGTTGATGTCGGCCGCGGTGGTGAGGCCGTCGAGGTGACGCCCGTACCAGTGCACCAAACTCGATGCCTCACGCAACAATTGCAGATCGGGTACGTCGTTCAGCTCGGCCTCGGTCAGCGGCAGCCGCGCGACGTACCCACGCCGGAAGGCGTCGGCCGCGGCCTCGTCGTACTGACCGAAGGACCACAGACCGATGGCGAGGTCCATCGCGCGATACCCAGGGCCGACGGCCTCGAAGTCGAGGATGGCGGTGACGCGCGCGCCGTCCATCAGCACGTTGGTCGGGCCGAAGTCGGCGTGGATGATGCTCCGGGGAAGCTCGCGCACCCTCTGAACGACGGCGAAGATCCGGGCCACCTGCTCCGCCTTGTCGAGGATCGCGAGCAGCTCGCCGAGGTAGGGCACCCGCCGATGCACTTTGGTCAGGTCGCGATCCCACTCGTTTCGCGGGGGCAGCGCCCGCCGGTCGAGTCGGGCCAGGGCCTCGTCCAGCTCCGCCAACGCCGCACCACAAGCCTCAGCCCGTACGACGTCCCCGCGCCGTGGATGCTCACCCGGGATGAGCCGACTCAGACTGGCCGTGACCACCTCACCATCAAGCTCGCGCCGTACGACGGTCGAGCCATCCTCAGCCGGCAGTGGCACCGGTACGCCGAAGGACAGTCCGCCGAGCGCCCGCAGTACGGCGTGCTCGTAGTCGGGCGCCGTCGTGTTGCGATGGATCCGCAGTACGAACTCGTCGCCGATGTAGTAGCCCGCGTTGTTCGTTCCCTCCGCCACCGGCCGGACATCGCGCGCACGGACACCCCAGGCGTTCAACAGTTCGTCCACCGGCCCATCCTCTCTTGTGGCCCGCATGCCTTCGGGTACAGGGAGCGTGGCGGAGGAACTGGGGGTTCCGAGTTCGGAGGGCAGGAAGGACCTCTTCCGATGGCGGAACTGGATATCTCGACACTGACGCCGCAGCAGTTGGGGCCGATGTTGCGGTGCTGGGCGGCGGGGATGGAGAACGTCGAGGCCGGCGTCGAACTGCTGATCGCCCACCGCTACTGGCTGGAGCGGGCCGACTTCAGAGCGAGCTGCATCACCGCCGACGACGAGGGCTGGAGCCCTGACGGCACCATCTGCTCCATCGCCACCATCGACTGGGCCGCGGTCGCCGACACCGCCAAGGACACCGACGCACCACCAGCAGCCGGAAGCATGCTCCGCCTCGCCTGCGCCCTCGCCGACGGCCGCACCCACGCCGTGGCACTTGGCAAGGAGCTGCAGAATCTCGACCGGTCCGACGTACCCCTGATCCTCGAAGCCGTCGCCCACACCACCGGCTGGCACCACACCGACGCCCCCGTCCAGGTCACCGGCACCTTCGAACAGTAACCACTCTCACGCGATCAGTAGCCACCCCGACGCTTACGGTGGCACTTCACGCTTTAGTGGACACCCGACCCTCGCCTGACCCTCAGACACCCCCGACCGGCGGCTAAGGGCTGCGTAGGTACCGATATCGGTAATTTTCCGCATGTGCGCGAACTCTGGGCTTGGGATGTTGTTCTAACCAACCACAGGCCGAAAGCGCCTCCCGCACAGGCAGGACCAGAACGATGAGCCGACAGATCCAGCTCCGCCGCAGACCACTGCGTACGCGGCGCACCACGAGGACCCTCGACCTCCGCACCCCGTCCGGCCGGCCCTTGCCGTTCTGACGCCAGTCCCCTCCCCGAGAAACCGCACGACCATGAAGCTCAGACTGCACGTCCACCGCACCTTCACCGGCGGCTGGTGCGCCGACATCGACGACGACCACGACCGCCAGCCCGACGACCCCTACTGGTGCGTCGACCAATGGCCCACCCTCTACGAAGCCCTAACCGCCGGCTGCGCCCAGTTAGCCAAATTCACCACCACCCGCCCCACCCGCCTAAGCCAGCAATACACCCCTACCGCCGCCTAACCCACACCTCTCCCCGCTCAGCAGCACCCCCGCGCCGCGACCGGTCCCCCCTCGCGCTCCCCACCGCCCCACGGCCCTCCCGCACCACTCCCCTCAGCCGTCCTGGGGTGGCCGTCGACGGCTGCCGAGACCACCAGCGTGCCCATGCTTTCCTCGGTCAGCGGGCGGATCAGCTCCTCCAGGTCGCCGTCACCGGCGTACGTCGCCCAGGTCGCGCGCGTGGTCGGGGCGGTTCGGGTGGGCGGGAAGGTCGCCTAGGTCGGCGTCCCAGTCGTCGTACTCGTCGTACTCGTCGTACTCGTCGTCGGGCAGGGTCGCCTCGTTGCGGCGGGCGATGCGGAGGAAGGCGAGGATCAGCAGGATCGGGCCGAGCACCATCGCGGTCTCGGGGATTCCGCCCAGGTGCACGGCGATCATGATGCCGTCACCAACGCGATCCCGCCGGCGGTGAACGCGACCATCGCGGCGAGCATCGGGTACTGCGCCCGCCGCAACTGCCGGCGGCGGAACAGTTCGGCAGCGCGATCGTGCGCGGACACGACCCCGAGCACGTGTCCGAGCACGATCGCGCCGATCTGGACCCCCGCGATCACCCCGGTGCCCAGGAACGTGTAGTCGATCCGCGCGCCGCTGGTCCCGAGCAGGTCCCACCCCCGGCCGAACGGATCGGTCGCAAGCAACACACCCTCCTGCCCCTGGAACATCGCGAGCGAGAAGTAGTGGGCCACCGCATATCCAATGGCGATCGGCACCAGCGAATGCACGAACGCTCCCGGCAACCCGGCCCGCGCGACGACTCCGGGCCGCACTCGCGCCGCGCCGGACGTCCGCGCAGCCAGCACGAAGAGCACTGACACGACCGCCACGGATGTGATCAAACCCAGAGTGTGTACGACGATGTGTTGCGTCCGGCCGAGTTCGCCCGTCAACTGCGTCCAGGCCGACCAGCGCGAGATGCCATCGAAGGCCGTTGACCCGAGCAACAAACACAGCAGCCCGACGAGGCCCGGCTCCTGCGGCATCGTGGCCAGTCCTGCCAGCGGGTTCCGCAGCACCAGTCGGCCGTCGGGGCCGCGCCCGAGCGGACTCAGTCGCGCAAGCACTTCGCCGTACACCTCGAAGCTGTCGCCGATCCGGAACCAGGCCGGTCCATAGACGATGCCTGCGGCAACATTCACCACGGCGTACCCGGTGACGAAGATGGCGACGACCAGCGGTTCGGAGCCATCCGGATACGCGAGCTCGAGGCAAAGAAACCCGGCCAGCCCAGCAACCGCCGGCCAGTAGGCGATCCTCTCGGGAAGCTCCCGGTACGACGCCCGGCGCTCGACTCCATCGGGCAGCTTCCAGTACGACGCGCGGCGGACGACGTCGGCGATCGTGCGCAAGGGGTTCGCGAGCCGCCAGATCGGGCCGCAGACGAGCGAGAGCGGGATGATGCCGACCCAGATCCACACGTACAGCCAGGTCGGCGCCGGGTTGAGCGCCGGGGAACTGCTGCCGAACCAGGCCGCCCCGAGTATCAGCGCGAGCGCCGAAAGCCCGGCCAGT
Organism: Kribbella sp. NPDC023972; assembly: GCF_040639075.1. Taxonomy (NCBI): domain Bacteria; kingdom Bacillati; phylum Actinomycetota; class Actinomycetes; order Propionibacteriales; family Kribbellaceae; genus Kribbella; species Kribbella sp. NPDC023972. Next base: position 1,664,013 of record NZ_JBEZZH010000001.1, read on the forward strand.
TTGAGCAGGAATCTGGTCACTCGATTGTCGGCAATCCGCGTCAGCAACCCGAGCGACTTACCGGCGGTACCCTCGAACCTCGGCCGCGACCAGAACGCCGCGAGCGCGAAGAACGAGACGGCCACGGCAGCTCCGGCGGAGTAGACCGCCAGCCACAGCGGCACCGGCAGATCACCGCGGCCGCCGATCCCGTGCAGCGGAATCAGCAGTTCCACCACGGCACCCGCCTCCGATCAGCCGGCTATCTGACCGATCGAATGTAACACGGTCGATGTCACATAGCGAGGGTCTGATACTCGGTCGCGTCGAAACGCCTGGTCAGCCGGCGGAACTGGAACGTGAACGACGGCCAGATGGTGGTGTTGCGGCCCTCCGAGTCCAGGTACCAGCTCGTGCAGCCGCCGCGGGCCCAGACCGTGTCGCGCATCGACGACCGGACACCGTCCACGAACGCCCGCTGGACCTCCGGCCGGACGTCGACCTCACGCAGCCCTTCGGCGTCCATCGTCTTCAGTGCATCCAGGATGTAGGCGATCTGCGACTCGATCATGAACACCATCGAGCTGTGCCCGAGCCCGGTGTTCGGGCCGATCAGCATGAAGAAGTTCGGGAAGCCGGAGACCGCCGTACCGAGGTGAGCCGCCATTCCGTCGGACCAGGCCTCGCGCAGCGAGACGCCGTCGCGGCCGTGGACCATGTCCATCACCGGCAGGTCGGTGACCCGGAAGCCGGTGCCGTAGATGATCGTGTCGACCTCGTGCTTCACGCCGTCCGCGGTGACGATGCCGGTCGGCGTCACCTCCGCGATCCGATCAATGATCACATCGACATTGGGCTGTGCGATCGCCGGGTAGTAGTCGTCGGAGATCAGCACGCGCTTGCACCCGAGGGTGAAGTCCGGCGTCAGCTTCGCTCGCAGCAGCGGGTCGCGGATCTGCCGCTCGAGATGCTTCTCGGCAACCTTCTGCACCTGCTTCATGATCGCCGGCAGCTTGGCGAACCCGAGCACCATCGACTCGCGACCGCAGTAGATGCCGGCCCGGAACGCCTTCTGGATCAGCGGAAACCGGCGGAAGACGGCCTTCTCGATCTCGGTGATCCTGCGGTCCGGCCGCGGCATCACCCACGGCGGCGTGCGCTGGAACAGGTGCAGTTCCTCGACCTCGGGCTGGATCGCCGGCACGAACTGGATCGCCGAGGCGCCGGTCCCGATCACCGCCACCTTGCGGCCGCTGAGGTCGAGGTCGTGATTCCACTGCGCGGAGTGGAAGACCTCACCCTCGAATGACTCGATCCCTTGCAACGTCGGGTACGACGGCTCGGCGAGTGGACCCATCCCCGACAGCAGCAACTGCGCGCTGAATTCGCCCTGACTGGTGCGGATCCGCCACTGGCCGTCCTCCCAGTACGCCGCCTCGACGGCATGACCGAAGCGGATGTGCGGGCGGATACCGAACCGGTCGGTGACGTTGCGCAGATACTCCTCGATCTCGGGTTGCGGCGAGAACGTCGACGACCACTCGGGGTTGGGCGCGAAGGAGAACGAGTACAGGTGCGAGGGCACGTCACACCGGCAGCCCGGGTAGGTGTTGTCCCGCCAGGTCCCGCCGACGTCCTGCGCCCGCTCCAGTACGACGAAGTCGTCGTACCCGGCCTGTTTGAGCCGGACAGCCATCCCGATCCCGGCAAATCCGGTGCCGACCACGACGATCCGGTGATGCCTGCTCTTCTGCGCCATCGGGTGCCCTCCAGCCTGCCGAGAAGAACTTACTCCGAGTAAGTTACTCAAAGTCAGTTAGACTCCGCAAGTGACCTCCACCACGCACAAGCCAAGCCCGACACCATCCCCGGAGACCACGACGGTGAAGCGGCGGCGGAATCGGGCTGCTCGGGAACGGGAGATTCTGGAGGCCGCTGAGCGGATCTTCGGGGAGCGCGGGTATCAGAGGACCTCAATGGACGACGTGGCCGCTGAGGTCGGGGTGTCGAAGCCGCTGATCTATCAGTACTACGGCTCCAAGGACGGGCTGTTCCTCGCCTGCCTGGCCCGGCTCCGGATCCAGTTGCTCGACACCGTGTCAGACGCCGTGCTGGCCGCACCGGATGCGGAGGACGCGCTGTACGCCGGTTTCGTCGCGTGGTTCGAGTTCCTCGACGATCACCCGCAAGCGTGGTCGGTGCTGATCGACGAAGGCATGCTGGGCATGAGCCCGGCCGCCGGTCCCGCCGCCGCGGCCACCGACGAGGTCCGCGCCGCCTTCATCGAACTGATCACCGCCATGGTCCGGATGAACCTCGCACCAGGCCGGACCGTCGACGAGGACGAGATCCAGATCATCGCCCAGAGCATCTCCGGCGCCACCGAACGCCTCGCCATCTGGCGCAGCCGCATCCCCGCCCCACCCTCCCCAGCAAAAGTAGCCCGAACCCTCCAAGACCTCCTCTGGCAAGGCCTCCACACCCTCCGCAACCCCTGACCAGTCCTCCCACACCCAGCTGGCTTGGGGCCTTGATCGACGAGCACGCGAACCGAGGGACGGGGCGGTCGACCCAATGCAGGCCGCGCACCAGGTGGCGGGAAAGTGTCGATGGTTGGAGGCATGCTGTGGGCCATGTCGATTCCGCGGGCGGTCGCAGTCGTACTCGATGCCGGGAGAGTGCTTGTCATCAAGCGGTACCTGCGACTGAGCCGGGCCGTTGACTGCGTGATGTGTGCGGCCGGCGGCTGGCGCGGAGCCGACTGCGGAGGCCACCGCTACGCGGTGCTGCCCGGCGGGCATGTCGAGCCGGGTGAGACCGCGGAGGAGGCTGCTCTGCGCGAGCTCGATGAAGAGACAACTCTCTCGGCCGAGGTCGATCGACTGCTCTGGACCGGCTCGCACAACGGACGGACGGCCCACTACTTCCTGATGACGAACGTCCAAGGTACGGCGACCCTCTCCGGCGATGAAGCCACCGCCAACTCCCCCAACAACAGCTTCGAACTGATCTGGGCCGATGTGCACACGCTTGCAGCGCATCGCATCTACCCGATCGAGATCGGAGCCCGTCTCCTCGCGCTCGTAGACGTCTGAGGGCAGCCGAGCAGCGCATTCTCTGGGTGGCTCCGCGGGCGGGAAGTCAACGGCGCCGAGATGGTGGCTTCAAAACTCCAGTGTGCAGACCACCGCGCGATGGTCGGATGGCGTGATGCCCTCGACCGCGTCACCCACCGTCCAACTCTCAGTCGCAGTGACCGGCCGGTTGAACATCCCCGGCCGGAAGAACACGTGGTCGATCCGCTCCCCCACCAACTCGGGCCCAGCCTCTGCAGGCGCGGTCGTCTCGGTCGGGTCACCCACCCACGCATCGGTCAACAGGTCGGACAACGGCCGCAGCAAGGGACTTCCCGGCGGCGCGTTCAGATCGCCCGCGACCACGACCGGCAGGGGCCCGTCCAGGGCCGGATCCGTGGCCAGCGAAGCCAGCAGACCGGCCTGCGCCAGCCGATCGTCGTTGTACGCCGGGTCGTACTCCAGACACGCCACCACCACATGCAGCGGCGCGTCCGGATGCGCAACCGTCGCGACAACAGCCACCGGATCAAACAGACGATGCCGGGCAGGCATCGGAACCACGCGCCAGCCGACGATCTCCCATCGGCTCAGCAACCCGATCCCAACCTCGACCCGAGCGTCGCGCGGATCCCGCGGCACATCCGTCGCCGGCGGGTACGACGGACCGGCGTACGCGCCATGCAAGCCCAGCTCCGCCGCCAGCGCCGCCACCTGATCCGTTGCCCCAGTCCCCCAAACTTCCTGTAAGGCAACGACATCCGGCTCCACCGAGCGCAGCGTCTGCGCGATCAGCTCATGCCGCGCGACCCACACCGGACCGAACCGCCACCAGGCGTTCCACGTCATCATCCGCAACTCGCCCATACCCTCGCGGTTCCCCGACCCAACCCTGAGAATCGCAGCTGACGGATGTCACGGGTACGTCGTGACGCTCGATCCAGGGGCACGACGCCGTACCCGGAGAACCTTCTTGGTATGACGACACAGACTGCGGTCAGCCTGACGGGCGTGACCAAGACATACGGGGCGGTGCAGGCGGTCGCCGGGGTGGATCTGAGTATCCGGACCGGTGAGGTGGTGGCGTTGCTGGGTCCGAACGGGGCCGGCAAGTCGACGACGATCGAGATGCTGCTCGGCCTGGTCCGGCCGGATCAGGGCAGCGTCCAGGTGTACGGCGGCACGCCGGTGGATGCGATTGCGCAGGGCCAGGTCGGGGTGATGCTGCAGAGCGGCGGAATCATCGAGGACGCCAAGGTCGGCGAACTGGTCAACCTGGTGGCCGGGCTGCACAAGGACCCGATGCCGGTCGGCGAGGCGCTCGACCGGGCCGGGATCGGCGACCTGGTCGACCGGAAGCTGAAGGGGCTGTCCGGTGGGCAGAAGCAGCGGGTGCGGTTCGCGATGGCGATCATCCCGCAGCCCGACCTGATCGTGCTGGACGAGCCGACCACCGGGATGGACGTCGAGTCCCGGCGCGACTTCTGGGCGTCGATGCACGCCGAGACCGCGCGCGGCCGGACCGTGCTGTTCGCCACCCACTACCTGGAAGAGGCGGACGCGTACGCCGATCGCGTCGTGCTGATGCGCAACGGCACGATCGTTGCCGACGGCACCGCCGCACAGATCAAGGCGAGCGTGTCCGGTCGACGGATCCGCGCGACCGTACCCGAGGCCGATCTCGCGACCCTCGCGTCACTGCCCGGCGTACGCAACGTCGAGACGCGCGGCGACGTGGTCCTGCTGCAGTGCGCCGACTCCGACGACACCTTGCGCTACCTGCTCGCCAACACGCGAGCCCACGACATCGAAGTGACCTCGGCCGATCTCGAGGACGCCGTCCTGGCGATCGGCGCCGGCCAGGTCACCGCAGAACGGGAGACCCTGGCATGAACCGCGACTATCTGATCTTTGATATCCGCCGCACCCTGCGGAACCGGCGGGTGCTGATCTTCTCGATCCTGATGCCGCTGGTGCTGTTCGTCATCTTCGGCGTGACGCTGCCCGAGGGGGCCAGCGAGGGTGGGCTGTCCGCGGTCGCCTACGTGATGGTGAGCATGGCGATGTTCGGTTCGATGTCCGCGGCGATGAGCAGTGGCGGCGTCATCGCGGCCGAGCGCGACGGCGGCTGGAACCGCACGCTGCGACTCACCCCCCTCAAACCACAGGCGTACGTCGCCAGCAAGGTGATCCTCTCGCTGTTGCTGGCGCTGCCCCCGTTGATCGTGGTGTTCCTGTCCGGGATGATCTTCGGCCACGTGCACTTGGACGCCGGCCAGTGGGCCACCGTCGCACTGGTGTCCTGGCTCGGCGCCCTGCCGTTCGCCGCTCTCGGCCTGGTCATCGGGTACGTCGCCAAGCCGGACAGCGTGCAGCCGATCACCGGACTCGCCACCATGCTGATCGCGGCCTTCGGCGGACTGTGGTTGCCCGTGGACCAGATGCCGTCGCTGATGAGGCACATTGCGCAACTGACCCCGGCGTACTGGACGGGCCAGACGTCCCGCAGTGCGCTGACGCAGAGCGGTCTGGACACGCACGCGCTGCTCGTGGTGCTCGGGTGGACCGTGGTACTCGGCGTCATCGGCCTGCGCAGGTTCCGCGCTGATACCGCCCGCGCCTGAGACCCGTGCATTAGCGTGAGGGACGTGACGAGGACTCCAACTCTGATCGAGAGCCTGGCCGAGCGTGACAACACCCGGCCAGGCCGTTGGGGTTGGCTGGCCACGGGGGTCTGGCTGTTCTACCTGACCAACCCGTTGAACACGATCCTCGACCAGCACGGCGCCACCCGGGTCTTCGGTCTCGTCACGCTCTTCCTCTTCGCGCTCTCGTATCTCGGCTTCTTCAGGTGGATCGGCCGGGTCGGGCTCGCCAGCGGGGCGGCGCTGTGGCAGCGGGCCGGCTACCTGGCCGCGATGCTGGTGCTGACCCTCGCGCTGATCCCGTCCGCCGGCCAGAAGGCGCTGACCTGCTGCGTCTACATCGCGGCGGCCTCGATGATGGCGCTCGACCTGCGGGCCGGGATCGTCGTCGTCCTGCTGCTCCTCGGCGGCGTGGAACTGTCGATGCGGGTGGTGCCTGGCTGGACGACCGACAACAGCTATGGCTTCGCGATCTTTCTCGGTGCGCTCGCCGTGCTCGCGATCCGGCGGGCGATCCAGCGCAGTGTGGAACTCGCCAAGACCCGGGAGGACATGGCCGAGCTGGCCGTCCAGGAAGAGCGGAACCGGTTCGCCCGGGACCTGCACGACATCCTCGGCCACTCGCTGACCGTCATCACCGTCAAGGCCGAGCTGGCCGGTCGCCTGATCGCGGCCGACCCCGAGCGGGCCACCGCGGAGGTCGCCGACGTGGAGAGTCTGGCTCGGGCGGCGCTGGCGGACGTCCGGGCAGCCGTGGCGGGGTATCGCGAGCTGAGTCTCGCCGGCGAGCTGGTGTCCGCCCGGGCCGCGTTGACGGCCGCGGACATCAAGGCCGACCTGCCGACCACGGTGGACGAGGTGCCGGAGGGGCACCGTGAGCTGTTCGCCTGGGTGGTGCGTGAAGGCGTGACGAACGTCGTACGGCATTCGGGCGCCAAGCGATGCACCATCCGGATCGGCGCTGCGGAGATCGAAGTACTGGACGACGGGAAAGGACCGACTCCCGGCGGCGGGGCGTCCGGTCATGGGCTGGTGGGACTGCGGGAGCGCGCGGGCCAGGCCGGCGCGAGTGTGCAGATCGGCCAGGCACCTGGAGGCGGATTCCGCCTGGCTGTCAGAGTGGGCCCGTGAGCATCCGATTGCTGATCGCGGACGATCAGGCGCTGGTTCGCGGTGCGTTGGCCGCGCTGCTGGACCTCGAGCCTGACCTCGAGGTGGTGTCCGAGGTCGGCCGTGGTGACGAGGTGGTCGCGGCCGCGCGGACGACCATGCCCGATGTCGCTCTCCTCGATGTCGAGATGCCGGGCCTGGACGGGATCGAGGCGGCCGCCGCGCTGCGGGGCGCCGTACCCCGGGTCCGGATCCTGATGGTGACCACCTTCGGCCGGCCCGGGTACCTGCGCCGGGCGATGGAGGCGGGTGCGGCCGGTTTCGTCGTCAAGGACACACCCGCGGCCCAGTTGGCCGACGCCGTACGGCGGGTGCACCAAGGACTCCGGGTGGTCGACCCGTCACTGGCCGCGGAGACGCTGGTCGCGGGCACGAGTCCGCTCACCGCCCGCGAGTCCGACGTACTGCGGGCTGCGCTGGAAGGTGGCACCGTCGCCGACATCGCCAAGGAGCTCCACCTCTCCGAGGGGACCGTCCGCAACCATCTCTCCGCCGCGATCGGGAAGACCGGCGCCCGCACCCGGGCCGAAGCCGCCCGGATCGCGGTCGACAACGGCTGGCTCTGAAGGTTCTCCCCAGCTTAGGGTTGGGACAAGGGGAGGAATCACATGTCGATCGAGCAGTTCAGCGTGCGCGGGCGGTTGGCGGACACCGGTGAGGGAATCACCGGCGACGAGCTGCAGCTGGCGGCGCGGAATCACGGCATGCCGCTGGAAGGCCTGCGGTACGACGTGACACCGCCGGGGCTGCACTACGTCCTGGTGCACTACGACATACCGGCGACGAACGCGGCGACGTGGTCGCTCACGATCGACGGATGCGTCGAGCAACCGTTGTCGTTCGGGCTGACCGAGTTGCGCGCGATGGGCCGCCGTACCGTGCGAGTCACGTTGGAGTGCGCGGGCAACGGACGGGCCGCGTTGCAGCCGCGGCCGATCAGCCAGCCGTGGTTGAACGAAGCGGTCGGTACGGCGGAATGGACCGGTGTGCTGCTGTCCGACCTGTTGCGGGCAGCCGGGATCCGGGATGACGCGGTGGACGTCGTGTTCACCGGCGCGGACCACGGGGTCGAGCGCGGTGTCGAGCAGGACTACCAACGCGGCTTGTCGGTGACCGAGGCGATCGACTCCGGTGCGATCGTTGCGTGGGAGATGAATGGTCAGCCGTTGCCGCCGCAACACGGTTACCCGCTGCGCCTCGTCGTACCCGGGTGGTACGGGATGGCGAGTGTGAAGTGGTTGCGGTCGATCGAGCTGATCGACCACGAGTTCGACGGCTACCAGAACGCGGTCGCGTACCGGATCCGCAAGGACGCGAACGAGCCCGGTGAGCCGGTCACCCGGATCCAGCCGCGCGCACTGCTCATCCCGCCCGGCTTCCCGGATTTCATGAGCCGCCACCGTTTCGTTGCCGCCGGCACCGTTACGTTGCAGGGCCGGGCCTGGTCCGGCTGGGCTCCGGTCGAGCGGGTCGAGATCAGCGTCGACGCCGGCGTCAGCTGGCAGCCGGCCAAACTGGATGCCGCCGGCAACGACGAGCTCGCCTGGCGGTCCTTCGCGTACGACTGGGACGCCACCCCCGGCGAGCACGTCATCACCGTCCGCGCCGTCGACGCCAGCGGCCGCGAGCAACCGGTCGAGGCCGAGTGGAACCGCGGCGGCTTCGCCAACAACACCGCCCAGCGAATCACCGTCCTGGTCACCTGAGGGTGTGCCTGACCCGCGTGTCGTTGGCCTGATCCGCCGGCCGTGGGTTACATCCTGGAGACGTACACGGTCTCACTCCAGGAGTGTGCGGTGAACGAGTTGGGCACTGAGGTGCACTTGCATGCGCGGGTCTTTCGGACGGCGGGCGAGTGGTACGCCGACGTCGACGACGGACTCGACCCACAGCCGGACAACCCCTTGTGGTGTGGTTCCTACCACTCCCAGCGCGCCGCGATCGACGCCGCCTGCGCACGGATCGCGGCGCTGCACCTGGCTCACACCACGCGGCTCGTCGACCAAGCGGCTAGTTGACTGAACTCTTTCGTGCCCCGGGTCGCTGTCGCACGAGCAGCGCCTCGAGCTCCGGAAGTCGGCCAAACAGGTCGGGAAGGCCGCGCACGCCGTTGCGCACGGACTCGTGCGACAGCGCGAGGTCAGGGCCGGTGCTCGCCCCGACACCGGCGAGGCAGCGGAGGATGTTCCACCTCGTGAACCCCAGCCAGCCGCCGATCATGAACACGAACCAGCTTGGACCCGACGGCGGCAGCGCTCCGCCCCCTGCGACGTAGCCGTCGAGGACCGAGCTGAAGATGGCGGGCTCGATGTTGTCGAAGCCAGGTCCCTTCGCGAGGCTCAGCGCGGTCGAGCCGAGCTCGCCGGCCAGGTCGAGCATCCCCGAGAGCTCCCAGTCGAGCACCACCGGCCGACCATCTCGAGCGAGCAGGTTCCACGGTTGGATGTCCCTGTGGGTCAGCACGACGGGGCCTGGCCGTTCGCAGGTGTCGACGAAGTGGGCAATCGCGAGGAACGTCTCGACGTGGGAGGCGAGCTCGTCGGCCCACGGCTGTCCGGTCGCCGCCGCCCGCTCGGCGAGCTCGGGCCAGTCCCAAGACGTCGGCTCCTCGATCGACACGTGGGTCCACTCGACGTCGAGCGCGTGGATACGCGCGAGGATCTCACCGATCTCGAACGCGTACGCCGCCGGCACCGGCGCTTCGGGCACCTTCTCTCCCTCGACCCACCGGTGGACGAGCGTGTGGTGGCTGGCCGAGATCGGCTCTGGCATCGGAATGCCGGCAGCGAAGGCCGCCCGCTCGAACCTGAACACGTCCTCGACGTGGTAGGTCCAGCGGCGGTCGACGAGGTTCAACTCCTTCACCGCGAACGACCCCTGGTCGGTGTCGAGCCGGTACATCCGGTTGGCGAACCCGCCGTGGACGCGGATCATCGGTCCGATCGGCGCGCCGAGATGCGAAAGGGTAGAGAGTACGTCGTCGTCCGCGGTCACCCCACGAATCTAGGGCTCGCAGTTCATCGATGCACCGGAATTTTCATCCATGGTCTCCTTGACCTGTTCAGTGAAGTCCTGACGGCTACTCCGGCTCGTTGTGGGACGGGCCGCCGATGCGGTACGGCGTACTGACACCGTCGTACATGAGGTGGGTCATCAGGCCTTCCGAGGCGTGCGGGAGGTTGTGGCAGTGGTCCATCCACAGACCGGGGTTGTCGGCGAGGAAGGCGATCTCGTACGTCTCGTCGTTGCCGACCTCGAGCGTGTCCACCCACCACGGTGAACCGGTCGCCGCGACACCGTTGCGCGACAGCACGATCGCGTGGTGACCGTGCAGATGCATGGGGTGCGCCTGCCCGCTGGTGTTGGAGATCGTCATCCGGACGACGTCGCCCTCGGCAACCATGTACATCGGTACGTCGGGGAACTTGTGCCCGTTGATCGTCCACCACAACCCCGGCACACCATCGAGGAACCCGGGCCGCCGGCCGATCCGGTACTCGAAGTTCCGGTCTGCCTTCGCCGGGTCGAAGCTCAGTGGAGCCGCAGTGCCGTAGGTCAGTAGGTCCACCGTCTCCGCCGGAAGCTCGGCAGTGGGCGAAGCCCCCGGCCCGATCCCCAGCGACAACGCCGCTGAGCCGGCCACCAACCGCATCCCGCCGGCAGGCACGACAGCCTCCAGATCGACCCGAGCCCCGGCCGCCAACGGGAAAGCCGCGGTCACCGGAGTCGGCCGGTTCACCTCACGCCCGTCGACCGCGACCACCTGGTACGGCGTACCGATCAGCCCGACCCGCAGGATCGCGTTGTCGGTGTTGATCACTCGCACGCGGGCCGTCGTACCGGCGGCCAGATCCACCTGCTGGGTACCCGTCCTGCCGTTGATCGTCCGCTTGCCGTCGTACGTGTGGATCGCGGCGATGACCTCACCAGGTTGCTCGGGTGCGACCACGATCGTGCCGAACAGACCGCCCTTCACCTCCTCGCTGGACACCTGATGCGAGTGGTACCAATACGTCCCCGCCCGGTCGGCCGTGAAGCGGTAGACGTGTTTCCCACCGATCGGTACGGCGTCCTGCGTCACCCCGGCCACCCCGTCCTCGGCGTTCGGTACGTCGATGCCGTGCCAGTGCAGTGTGGCTCCGTCGGGAACGTTCTCGTTCACCAAGGTCACCTGGACCAGATCGCCGAGCTTCGCCCGGATGAGCGGGCCGGGGGACGTCCCGTTGAGCGTGTAGCCGTCGATGGTCTCACCGCTGGCCAGCTGGTACTTCTTCTTCCGCGCGGTCAACGTGACGTCGAGATCCGGCGTACCGGTCTTCGGCCCGGTGAGATCGGCGACGCTCGTCCCACCGTGGTGGTGCTCGTGTCCTCCCGCCGGGCCGCCGCCGTAGTCGACGTACCCCATGTCCGCGGCCGAGTAGTCACTGGGCACGAGGCTGGTCGCCCAGAGGTACCCCAGCGGTGCCAGCACCGCCAGGGTCACCCCCAGTGCGATCAACCGCCCACGCAGCCGCCGCTTCTGATCAGACATTGACTGCCGGCTGCGCTGAGAGCTCGGTCGAGCGACGAGCCGCCGCGCCCGCGACACCCGCGATGGCCAAGCCGTTGATGCCGTGCAGGACGCCCAGCGCCGGGATGCCGAACGACACCACCGCGAGGGCGAACTGCAGGGCGACCAGGCCGACGACGATGCCGGCCAGTGACCGGCCGCGCGGGACATCGGTCAGGAAGGACACGATCAGCAAGATCAGCGCGAGCAGGCCGATCGCCGTGCCGGCGATGCTGTGGTAGCTCTGGCCGAAGTTGCTGTAGTCCGCCCCGATGACGGCCCCGTCACCGGCGTCCTTCGACACGGTGAACCCGGCGAGTGCGATCGACGCCACCTGGAGTACGACGGCGATCGCGATACCCAGCGCGACGACCCGGTAGACCGTCCTCATGCCCGACGCTCCTGCCGCCGCTTGCGGACGATGACGACCGCGGCCACGATCAGCAGCAGCGGGAGGATCGGCGGATGACCGGCGCCGGCCACGCAGCCGATCGACGCGATCAGCGCGATCGCGGCCAGCGCGATGAGCAGCGGGAACGGGATCTTCCCCAACGGACCTCGCGCCGCCCAAGGCGGACGCCCCGGACCAGGCCCACCGCTGTGCGCGGCGTTCTCAGGTGCGGTCCACGGCGGCTTGGTCCAGCCCCACGGCCCGCCCCAGGCCTCGCCGGTCTCGGCACCGGTCCGGTGTCCGCCCGGCAGGTCAGTGAACAGCGCGGCCAGGTCTGCGTCGGTCTTGGCTTCCAGTGCGCGGCCGATGCGCTCGGTGTGCTCCTCGGCGGTGAGCCGGCCGGCTTCGTAGTGCTCGCCCAGACGCTTGACCGCGTCCTCGCGTTCCTTGTCGCCGATGCGGATCGGTCCGCCCGGCTTCTCGTCGTTCATCCCTGACACTCCTCGGTGCTCGCAGTTCCTTCGACTGCACCAAGGTTGTCGTCCGGACCCCCGTCCCCGCGTCGCCTCAGCGGCGACACCTCACCTACCCCCGGAGGAGCACACTGCGCCCTCGGACGCAGTACGACGTACTCCCCCGGGCGTAGGCGAGACCCGGGAAAACCCTCAGGCGTTCGCCGAGAGAATCTTGTTCACCTCGTCGTTGGCCTCCGCGAGCGAGCTCGGTTCGGCCTCGAAGGACATCACCGCGTCCATCGCCGGTGTCATCACCGCGGTCACGTCCGCCGCGTTCGGGTTGGCCGGGAACGGGAACACGTCACCCGCCTCGACCGGTTCCAGGAACGGCGTGACGTCCCAGCCCTTCGATGCGAACGACGCCTTGGCCGCGGGCATGCTCGCCGCCACCGCCGGGAACACCACCCCCGCCTTCGCGACGATGTCCTGCGCGGTCTTCGAGCCGAGGAACTTCACCCACGCCCAGGACGCCTCCCGCCGGGTCGTTCCCGCCCAGATGGTGTCCGCGAGCCCGTTCATCATCGACATCCGCTTCCCGATCGGCCCGATCGGCAGCCGGGCCAGCTTGGTCTTCACCTGCTTCAGCCCGGCGTACGTCGCGAGCATCCAGGACCCGTTCGGGGTGATCGCGTACTTCCCCGCACCGAAGGAGGTGGTCACGTCCACGCCGGACTTGGCCTGCGCGTACGACGGCATGTACCCCTTGGTGATCAGGCCACGCCACCACCCGATCGTGTCGGTGAACTTCGGGTCACCGTAGAAGAACTTCGTCCCCCACGGCTCACCCTCGGAGTACTTCCACCCGTTGATCGCGGCGTACCAGCTCCAGCTGGTCTGGCCGTCGCCACCGCCGGCATCGGCGTACCCGAGTCCGTAGACCTTCACGTTGTTCTTGTCGAACCCCGGCTGGTCGCCGCGGCGCCCCTTGGCGTCGACCGTCAGGCGCCGGACGATCTGCTCGAAGGTACCGCCGTCCTGCGGGTTCCAGGTCATCGAGTTGAGCTGCTCGGCGCTGATCCCGGCCGCCTCGGTGAGGGCGCTGTTGTAGAAGTAGACCTCGGTGTCCCAGTCCTTCGGCAACCCGTACCGCTTGCCGTCGGCCCCGATCCAGCGGTCCGCCAGACCCTTCTGGTAGATGCTCAGGTCGACCTTGTCCTGGGCAACATAGTCGTCGATCGACAGCACTTGGCCCTTGTCCGCGAACAGCGGGTACTTCGCCGAGTGCGAGGTGAACACGTCCGGCGCGGTGTCGGAGATGAAGCCGGTCACCAGCTTGTTCCAGTAGTCGTTCCAGCCGTACTGCTCGATCCGCACGCTGTACTGCGGGTTCTGCTCGTGGAACACCTTCGCGCACTCGGTGTACATCGGCAGCTGGGCGGAGTCCCACAGCCAGTAGATGACTTCGCCCGCGCCCCGGGCCGCGGCGCCGTTGTTGCAGCCGGCCACGGCGGGGGCGGCGAGTCCGGCCAGGCCGGCCTTCAGCAATGTTCGTCTCGAAAGATTCATCGCAAACCTCACTTGATCCCGGAGAAGCCGATGGAGTTGGTGATCCGCTTGGCGAACGCCAGGAACAGCAGGATCATCGGCAGCGCCGCGATCAGGGCGGCGGCCATCAGCCCGGCCCAGTCCGGTCCGCCCTGCGGGGTCTGCGAGCGGAAGACGCCGAGCGCGACCGTCAGCACCCGGACGTTGTCCTGCTGCCCGACCAGCAGCGGCCAGAAGTAGTCGTTCCAGGAGTTGATGTAGGTCAGGATGGCCAGCGTGGCGATCGGCGCGGCGCTCATCGGGATGATCAGGCCGAAGAAGATCTTCCGGTGGCCGGCGCCGTCGATCATCGCCGCCTCCTCCAGCTCCCGGCTGATGCCGAGGAAGAACTGGCGGAGGAAGAAGATCGCGAACGGTGTCATGAACGCGCCCGGCAGGATGATGCCGGCGAAGCTGTTCAGCAGTCCGAGGCTCTTGATCAGCGCGAAGTTCGGCAGCGTGGTGAAGATCGGCGGCACCATCAGCGCGGCCAGGAACAGCGCGAACACCTTGTCCCGGCCGGGCCAGCGCAGCCGGGCGAACGCGTACGCCGCCATCGCGCTGAAGAACACCTGGCAGAGTGTGGTGACCGTTGCCACGATCAACGAGTTGCGCAGGTACAGCCAGAAGTTGACCGAGGCGCCGGAACCACCCTGCGCCTGGGCCTCCTCGATGGTGGACAGCCCGAGCACCCGCTTGAACGCACCGAGGGTGGTCTCGACCGGGAGCAACGAGTTCGGATGGCCGGCGAGCTGGGTGTTGTCGGACAGCGCCGTACGCAACATCCAGTAGAACGGGAAGAGCGTGGCCAGCATCAGCACGATCAGGCAGGCCCACGCGACGACCCGGCCTACGTTCATCTGCTTCCTCATGCCAGGTCACTCTCCTTCGCCCGGAGCAGCCGCAGCTGCAGCAGCGAGACCAGCGCGAGGATGGCGAACAACACCATCGCCATCGCCGAGGCGTAACCGAAGTCGAACCGGGTGAAGGCCCGCTCGTAGATGTAGTAGTAGATGACCCGGGTGGCGTTGATCGGTCCGCCCTGGGTCGTCACCGCGACAGTGTCGAAGATCTGGAACGACCCGATCATGGTGACCACCAGGACCATCACCAGGACCGGCCGCAGCAGCGGCAGCGTGATCCGCCAGAACGTCCGCCACTCGGTCGAACCGTCCACCTCGGCGGCTTCGTAGACGTACTTCGGAATCATCTGCAGCCCGGCGAACACCAGCAGCGCCGTGTAGCCCATGTGCCGCCAGACGTTGATCCCGGCGATGGTCGGGATCGCCCACTGCGACTCGCCGAAGAAGGCGACCGGGTCGATCCCGATCCAGGTGAGGCCCTGGTTCACGATGCCGACCTGGAAGTCGAGCATCCAGTACCAGACCAGCGCGACCACCACGTTCGCGACCAGGTAGGGCAGCAGGACGACGGCCCGTACCGTGATCGACTGGGTCAGCCGGTGCATCAGCATCGCGATACCGACCGCCAGGACCGTCTGGACGCCGATGTTGATCACGACGTACTCGACCGTGACCACCAGCGCGTTCCAGAAGAAGCTGTCCTGCACCATCCGCTCGTAGTTGGCCAGCCCGTTGAAGTCGGGCGCGGCCAGCAGGCTGTACTCGGTGAAGCTGAGGTAGGCGCCGCGCAGCGTCGGCCAGATGTAGAACACGACGAAGCCGAGAGTGGCCGGGGCCAGGAAGATCATCGCGACCTTCAGGTCCCCACGACTTCGCCGCTTCGTGGGCGGCGGCGCCGCCTCCCCGTGACTTCGTCTGCTGTTAGGTGGTGCGTTGGTGGTCGCGGTCACGGGGATCTCCTCCTCGGTCGGCGATCGCCTAGTCCCTGGACGGCTAGTCGATCGCTGTCACATCCAGCAACATCGCGTTCTCGGGCCACTGGGCGGGGATCTGCACTCCGACTGTGGCAAGTGCTGCCCCGTTCAACGTCAGCTGACGGCCGTCGGTCCACCAGGACACCGCACGCGGCTCCGGTCCGGGTGTCGCGGTCCTGCTCACCTGGTAGGTCCGGTTCGGGTCGAGTCCGGGCAGCCGGACCCGGCCGACGGCCGAGGTGATCGACTGGGTCAGCTGTACGGCGGCGTACACGGCGCGGGAGCCGTCCTGCGCGACCACGCCGTGCAGCAGGAAGTCGTCCGGGCCGCGGTCGGCGCGGACGACAAGTCCGGTGTGCAGCAGCGGCCGCAGTTCCTTGTGCAGGGCAACCCAGCCGGCCAGTTCCTTGCGCTCCTCCGCGCTCGCGGAGGCAATGTCCCACTCGATGCCGAAGTGGCCGAACAGGGCGGTGATCGCGCGGAACGACAGTGCCTGGGTGCGACCGGTGGTGTGTGCCCGCGGGGGACCGACGTGGCAGCCGATCAGCTCCGGCGGGAGCAGGAGCTGCGTGTAGCGCTGGATCTTCTGGCGCTCGAGCGCGTCGTTGCTGTCACTGCCCCAGACCCGGTCGGTGCGCTCGAGAATGCCGAGGTCCACGCGGGCGCCGCCGGACGAACACGACTCGATCTCCAGCCCCGGGTGCCGCCGCTTCAGCTCGTCGATCAGCCGGTAGACCGCCAGCGTCTGCGCGTGGATCCCGGCGGTCCCGGTCAGCTGGTTGCCGCCGTCAACGAAGTCACGGTTGTGGTCCCACTTCAGGTACGAGATGTCGTACTCGTTCAGCAACGAGTCCAGTCGCTCGAGGATGTAGTCGTAGGCGGCCGGCACACCGAGGTTGAGGCCCTGCTGGTGGCGCGCGGTCGGCGGCATCCGGTCGCCGGCGGCAAGGATCCAGTCGGGGTGCTCGCGGGCCAGGTCGGAGTCCGGGTTGACCATCTCCGGCTCGACCCACAGACCGAACTGCAGCCCGAGACCTCTCACGTGGTCGACGAGCGGGTGCAGCCCCTTCGGCCAGATCTCCTCGTCGACGTACCAGTCGCCCAGCCCGGCGTGGTCGTCACGCCGCCCCCGGAACCACCCGTCGTCCAGCACGAACCGCTCGGCCCCGACCTCGGCGGCCGCGTCCGCGAGCGCCTTCAGCTTGTCCAGATCGAGGTTGAAGTAGACCGCTTCCCAGGTGTTCAGTACGACGGGACGCTCGGTCTTCGGGTGGTTGTCCCGGGCCCGGAGGAACTCGTGGAAGCGGGCCGAAAGCCGGTCGAGTCCGACGCCGTACGAACCGTAGATCCATGGGGTGCTGTAGGTGCCTTCCGCCTCCAGGCGCCCCTCGCCGGACAGGAGCAGTTCGCCGCCGCCGATCACGCCGTACCCGCTCATGCCGCGCTCGGCGTACGACCGGTGGTTGCCGCTCCAAGCTGTGTGGACGGCCCAGGCCTCACCGGTGCCGAAGCCGAAACCGGGCGTGCCGGCGATCAGCAGCAGGGTGGCGTCGGCACCGGTGCGGCCGCGACGGTTGTCCCGGATGTGCGCGCCCTGGGTGAAGGCGTGCCGCTGCGGGTGCCGCTCACCGATGTGCCGGCCGGTCATGTCGAGCAGCTCGGTCGCCTCGGTCGGCACCGGCAGCGCCAGCACCAGGCCGTCCACCGTGTACGGCGTCGCGCCCGCGTTGGTGAGATCAGCCTTGGCCCGGACCAGACCGGAGTCGGTCAGCTCGATCGTGAGGCGGATCTTGAGCCCCGCCCCGGTGTCCTCGGCGTCGGCCTGCACGGTGTTGCCGGTCTGCGCGACGCTCGTCAGCTGGAAGCTGGCGGAGAAGTTCTGGCCGTCGCGGTGACCGCTCAGGCCCGGCAGCCCGAACCAGCCGGTCGCGTACTCCGGCACGATCGCGACCGGTTGGTTGTCGTCCAGACCGTTGCCGTACTGGACCGCACCGGCCCCGCGCCTCAGTTCCAGCAGAGCGTCCCCGCTCAGTTCGCCCAGATCCGCGCCCCAGTGCAGGACGGACGGAAGGGCGGGTCCCGAGCAGTCCAGCACCAGACTGACCCCGGCAGCCCGGAGCTGCAGCACCTCGATGTTCGACACTGTTGATTCACTCTGCTTTCTGATTGATTTCAGGACGGAACTATTTACCCCGGCAGCGCGGATGTCAATGCTTCACGAAGTTAAGTAATCAGCCTAATCGTCGGTCAGGCACCTACCTAGGCGCGGGTAACCGCTCTCCAGCACTCAGACGGAGAGAATCAGGCGGAGAGGCGCATCCTGATCAGGAGGTCGTGCAGAGCCGGCTCAGCCGTCGGCCGGTCGGGGAGGCCGGTGACCGCCTCCGCCTCGTCGAGCGCGGCACGCAGCCGAGCGACGTCTTCCGCGATCCGCTCCCCCGACGGACCTTCGAGCGCACCATGCTCGGCCTCGGCCTTGGCCGCCATCAGCTCCGGCAGGTACGCCGGCGCCTCGGGAAGCTCGCGGACGAGCTCGCGCAGATCCGCCTGGACGACGCCCGTCCGCATCAAGTGGATGCCGGTGAGCAGCACCCGGAAGGTGTAGAGCAACGGCTTCAGCTGGTGGTTCTTCCCGAAGAAGTCCCACTGCGTGTTCGCGAAGCCCCGGTAATGATGGGCGTGCCACTTGGTCACGCAGTCCGCGGCCAACGCGACCAGCTCTTCGTGTTCCGGC
Source organism: Kribbella sp. NPDC023972 (assembly GCF_040639075.1). NCBI lineage: Bacteria > Bacillati > Actinomycetota > Actinomycetes > Propionibacteriales > Kribbellaceae > Kribbella > Kribbella sp. NPDC023972. Next base: position 1,682,431 of record NZ_JBEZZH010000001.1, read on the forward strand.
GTACTGATGACGACGAGTGGCGAGAGCACCTGCTCCAGCACGTAGCCGTTCCGGCGGAGCATCAGCCGGGCGAACTTGGCCAGGTCATGGGTGACGAGATCGACCTCGGCCTCGTTCTGGAACCAGGTCCGGTCGAGGGTCTCCGGCCCAGTCCGCAGACCGACCACCTCGGCGGCGGGGAGCACGTGGACGCCGCGCAGGTCGACGTCGGAGTCCCGGGACGGGAAGCCGTACAGGTGCGCGCCCGAAACCGTTGCGAAGAGCAAGCGGTATGGCTGTTCGCCCACGATGTCGCGCAGCTCGGCGTAGTCGAGCTGCCGCATGTCACGCGTCACCGATGCTCCTCTTCCGCACCGACTTGAGCCAGCTGTCGACCCGGGCGACGTCGGGAGTGGCCGGGAGAACCGTTCTCTGTAAGGCGTTGTCGAGCTCTTCGTGCAGACCGAGCCGCCACTGCTCGACCTCTTCCCACGACAGCTCACCGCGCTTGACTGCTAGCAGCCGGTCGCGGTTGGGGCCCACGTCAACGATCAGCTTTGCCTCAAGCAACAGACTGCGGGCCGCGAGCAACAGCCGGATCAGGTGCATGACGTGCTTCCACTTCGGGGCACCATCACGGCGGAAGTCGGCCTCCAGCTTCTTGAACTGGCTGAGGACGTAGCCGGAGTACGTCTGGTAGGCCAGCTGGGAGAGGAAGGCCTCGCGCAGGTCGAGCAGCTCCTCGCCGAGCGGCGTCTGCCGTACGACGAGCGGCGAGTGCAGCACCTCGAGGAGGTTCGGGTTGGCCTTCAGCGCGAGTTCGCAGAACCGCTCGACCTCCCACGAGAACCACTCGGGCTCCGGCCCGTCCACATGCGCCGGCGGCTTGGCCAGCGACCAGAAGGACTCGGTCGGCGCGACATAGACGCCACGGGTATCGGTGTCCGAGGCGTCGGTGTCCAGCCCGAACGCACGCGATCCGACGACCGCGGCGTAGATCGTGTGCTCGCGCACCAGCCGATCGCCATCGGGCTGATCGAGTCCGATCGCTTCGTCCTGGTACGCCGTACGCAGACTGAGCTGGTCGCGACCCGCGACCGTCTCCCGGCCGTCTCCGAGCCGGACCGTGTAGCGGCCGTCGGGCGTGACCCCGGCGATCCGCCCGGTCGCTCCGCGTTGCGCCGTACCGCCCTGGTGGTCGGGGGCCGCGACCCGGATCACCACCTGGGTCCCCACCGGCAACTGCGGCCCTCGGACTGACATGCCGCCCATGCTTTCACCCCGCGTGGTCCACCCCGGACGCCCAGCCCATCACAATCGCGCCGGCCGCCGCCCGCTGAGCGTGCCGGCGCCGTTCGAGCCTCCCTTGGAATGGCCTGGCGGTACGTCATCTCCTATTGACAAATTTTTCTGTCAATAGGAGTGTGGTGGCGTGCTGAGATATGTGGAGGAGCCCGAGAAGGTCCGGATGGCGCTGTCGCCGATCCGGCGGCAGTTGCTCGAGCTGCTCCGGGAGCCCTCGTCGGCGACCCAGCTCGCGGCCACGCTCGAGCTGCCCCGGCAGCGGGTGAACTACCACCTGCGCGAGCTGGAGAAGGCCGGGCTGGTCGAGCTCGTCGAGGAGCGGCAGCGACGCGGGTTCACCGAGCGGATCCTGCGCGCGTCCGCCGCGACCCTGGTGGTCGACCCGGCGGTGATGGGCCAGGCATTCAGCACGATCCAGGACCAGTACGCCGCCGAGCACCTGGTGGACGTTGCCGCCGGCACCGTTCGGGACGTGGCCCGGATGCAGGCCAAGGCCGACACCGCGGGCAAGCGGCTGCTCACGTTCACCCTCGAGGCGGAGGTGCGGTTCGCCGAGCCGGGCGACGTCCACCGCTTCACCGACGCCCTGACCGCGGCGATCCAGCGGACTGTCGAGGAGTTCGACACCGAGGGCGGGCGTCCCTACCGGCTGATCGCGGGCGGCCACCCGGCCTCCCGTCGTACTCGAGGAGAACAGGCATGACTGAGGACAGACCGCGGATCGTGGTGACGGTGGCCGCGCCGGTCGAGGCGGTGTGGGACGCGCTGCGGGACAAGGAGAAGATCCGGCACTGGCACGGCTGGGAGTACCAGGGTGCCGAGGGCGGGCTGGAGGAAGAGATCGACCTGATCTACTTCACCCGGGTCAACGCCGACGAGGAGAGCGCGACGCTGACCCTCGGGGACGGCGACCAGTTCGTGGTCGAGCCGGTCGAGGGCGGATCGCGGATCACCCTGACCAGAGCGGCGTACGGCGACAACCCCGAATGGGACGCGTACTACGACGACATCACCGAGGGCTGGATCACGTTCCTGCAGCAACTGCGGTTCGCGCTGGAGCACCACCCGGGTGAGACGCGGCGGACACTGTTCTACTCGGGCGCGGGCGCCAGGTCGGCGATCGAGGAGCTGGGGATCTCGCCACAGCCCGCGGGTACGCCGTACGAGCTGGAGCTGATCGGCGAGCAGGTCAAGGGTGAGGTGTGGTTCACGTCCGAGCATCAGATCGGCCTGAGCGTCGACGGCTGGGGCAATGGGCTGCTGGTTCTCAGTCACGTCCCGCCGGGCGAGAAGAAGCCGGAGGGTGCCTCGATGGCGGTTCTCAGCTTGTACGGCGACGTCGACCGCGAGGCCCTCGACCAACGCTGGAAGACCTGGTGGGAGGCCCGCTACCCGGCGCCGCTGGACCTCGGCGGCTGAGGGTGGGCGGACCTAAGGACAGGAGATAGTCCCCAAATCGCAACCGATCACAGCCATCAGGGGCCAATACCTCCTGTTCTCCGGTCCCCGCCACCCCGGTGACACTGCGTAAGGTGCCACCACTCTCGGTCTCTCTCGCGCCCGGCGGCGGGTAGGCGGCGCGCGTGGGCGGCGGCCTCTTTGGCGGCCGCCGTACTGTGTTCTGAGTGCTGTGAACCGGTGTGACGAGGCTCATGGAGGCGAGGCGCTCTGGACCAGGTGCGGGTCGGGCAGGCACAATCGCGCAGACGGGTTGGCTGCCGGGTGAGGTGTTAGTGGAAACCGAATTCGCGGTGTCGCTCGGTTCGCAGCGCTGGACGCTGCCTGCCGACAGCGACACGATCACCATCGGCCGCGGCTCGAACGCCGACATCAAGCTGCCGTCCGACGACCAGATCTCCCGCATCCACGCCCGGCTGAACCGCACCGGCACGACGTGGACCCTCGTCGACGAGTCCCGCAACGGCACGGCCCTGAACGGCCGCCGCCTCGCCGCCCCCACCCCCCTCACCAACAACGACCGAATCCACATCGGCCGCTCAGTCCTGACCTTCCACGACCCCACCACACCCGACGCAGCCACCCCAAGCCAAGAGCCGAGCCCCGCGGACGCGACCGGCACCGCATCCCCTGCAGCCCTCACGGAGGCCGCGGGCCGCGCGGGCGCCGGGACGACGGCCGCTGCAGGCACCGCATCCGCCGGGGCCCACGCGGGCGCCGCCGGGACGGCAGCAGCCGCGGGCCTCGCGGGCACCGCAGGTCTCGTGGGCGACGCCGGCGCCGCAGGCACCGCAGGTCTCGGGGGCGACGCCGGGGCCGCAGGCACCGTAGGTCTCGGGGGCGACGCCTCCGCAGGCCGCGTAGCCGCCGCATCACCCACACCAACTCCCTCGCCCCCGTCGGCCACGCCCGGCAACGCGTCACCCCCACGAACTCCCCCGCCCAGCCCGGCATCCGAGCCAGACGCCGCACCCGCGCCAGGGCGTGGAGCCGACGCGTCCTCCGCACCGCCGCGCTCGACCCCACCGGCGCAAGCCGGGACCGTCGACACGCCGCCGCCATCTGCGCAGCCATCTGCGCCAACAGATGCCCCAGGCAACAGCCCGTTCCACTACACCCCACCACCACCGCCCGACGCCGGAACCGTGAGAGCCGACTCGCCGTTCGCGCGGCAGGGCGGTCAGGGGGTCGACGCCGACGACTGGGGTGAGCCAGCTCCCGGCTCGCCAGGTGGCGGGACCCCGGCGGCGCCCGCATCGACACATGCCGCCGGCAGCAGCCCGTTCCGGGAGGCCCCACGACCGGCCGACGCCGGAGCCGCGCCTGCCGACTCGCCGTTCGCGCGGCAAGGTGGTGAGATCGACCAGGACGCCTGGGAGGAGCCAGCTCCCGGCTCGCCAGTTGCCGGGAGCTCGCCTGCGCCCGGGACGACAGATGCCCCGGCGAACAGTCCGTTCCGGCAGACCGCAGCCCCGGCCGACAGCGGAGACGCGCCAGCCGGTTCGCCGTTCGCGTGGCAGGGTGCGCAGGGGGGCGCCGCCGACTCCTGGCGTGAGCCGGCTTCCGACTCACCAGTGGCCGGTACGCCGGCGACAGATGCCGCAAGCAACAGCCCGTTCCGTGGATCCGAAGCGTCGGCCGACGCCGGTGAGGTGCGGGATGAGTGGGTTGGTGGGGCTCGCGTTGGGTGGGTGGATCCTGAGGATGTTGCCCCGGCCGAGGCGGGGGCGGCGTGGGCTGCCTATCCGTCGGCGGACAATCCGGAGCCGGCGCGTTCGCCGTGGTCAGAGACGAAGCGCCACACCCTGACCCAACCGGACGGCGGCCAGCCCAACTGGTCGGAATCGGCCAGCTGGCCGGATTCGGCCTTCGAAAACCAGCAGCAGCCGCCCTCGGCAGCCACCCGCCAGCCGGAGCAGGTACGCCGCGCAACGACCACCCGCCAGCCGGAGCAGGGACGCCGCGCAGCGACCGACGAGGCGGCCGTGGGCCAGGTGCGCCTGGTCCGCGTCTTGCTCGTCGCAGGCGCCGTCCTGGGCCTCGGTTTGGTGATCAACCTCGCCGCGACGTTCTTCGCGGACGGTACCGGCAGCACCCTGCGTTGGTTGGTCCCACCGGCAATCGCTCTGATCGCCGCCATGGTCGTCGCCCTGCTCGACGCGACCTCCTCCGAGGAACGCCCCAGCGCCGGCCGGCTCGACGTACCGGTGTTCATCGCGATCGCCGCCGTACTGGTCGGTGTCGGCATCGGTGGGTTCGCGCTGACCGCGGGAGTCGAGTACGGCGCCGGCTACCTGACCGGCAAGGAGTCGGGTGAGGACCGTTTGATCAAACCCGTCTCCCGGACCGGCGCAGGGGTCACCGTCACAGTCGAGAACGTCACGTACACCAGTCACTTCACCCGGGTGAAGGTTGCGATCAGCAACGGCAATGACCAGGCGTTGGCCCTCCCGCTCGAGGGCCAGGCCGCCTTCACCGGCGCGGACGGCAATTCCTTGAAGGCCGACGGATTCCGCAGCCAGTGGCCGGATTCCATCCCGGCCGGCGGTGTCGAGCACGGCACCATCACCTTCAAGGGCCACCTCCCGGAGGGACTCACCACCGCCACCCTCACCCTCAAGTCAGGCCCGCCAGCCATCGCCGTTCCCGGCCTCGCCCTCAGCAACTGAGGCCCGCGGTGGACCTGACCGCCGATCAGCCATGCGGTGAGTTACATCGAAATTTGATATAGTTCACCGGGTGACGGTGGATGTGGAACGGCTGACCACGGTGATCGAGGACTTCAACACGATCTTCATCCGGTTGCCGTCGGTGCGGAGGTTCAGCTTCTCGACCTTGTCGGTCCTGCACACGCTCGCGCGAGGTGGGCCGATGCGGCTGACGGATCTGCTGGCGACCGAGCAGCTCAAGCAGCCGGCATTGACCAGCCTGGTGGCGAAGCTCGAGCAGGACGGACTGGTCAGCCGTCGCCCGGATCCGAGCGACGGACGCGCGATGCTGCTCTCGCTCACCCGCGAGGGCCGCCAGATCGTCCGGTCCCGGCACGCGAACCGGGTCGCGCAGCTGACCCGCCTGGTCGACCAGTTGACCGACGACGAACGTGCCGTACTCGCCGACTCGATGCCTGTCCTGACCCGGCTGACCGAAATCGCCAAGGAAGATGCCTGAGGCAACCATGAACACTGTAAAACCGACCCCGATCCACGTTCCGGACGTGGTGCTCGAGGATCTGCGCCACCGGCTGACCATGACCAAGTGGCCGCTCGACGTCGGTAACGACGACGGCTTCTACGGCGTACGTCGTACCGACCTGCAAGAGCTCGTGGAGTACTGGGCCGACGGGTACGACTGGCGGGCGGCCGAGCGGGCGATGAACGCGTATGAGCAGTATCGCGTCGACGTCGGCGGCGTACCGGTGCACTTCATGCGTAAGGCCGGAGTCGGCCCGGACCCGATTCCGCTGATCCTGAGTCACGGCTGGCCGTGGACGTTCTGGCACTGGTCGAAGGTGATCGATCCGCTCGCCGACCCCGCGTCGTACGGTGGTGATCCGGCCGATGCGTTCGACGTGATCGTGCCTTCGCTGCCCGGGTTCGGGTTCTCCACCCCGCTGACGAACCAGCCGGACATGAACTTCTGGAAGATGGCCGACGTCTGGCACGAGCTGATGACCGGCGTCCTCGGCTACGAGCGGTACGCCGCCGGCGGGTGTGATGTCGGGGCGCTCGTCACCGGGCAACTCGGTCACAAGTATGCCGACGCGCTCTACGGGATCCACATCGGTTCAGGCCTGAAGCTCACGTTCTTCACCGGCGACCGGGCCTGGGATTTCACCGGCGGGAACCCGCTCCCACCGGACCTCCCGCCCGCCATCCATGACCGGATCATCGAGCTGGAACGACGGTTCGCCTCGCACCTGGCGACGCATGTCCTCGACCCCAGCACCCTCGGCTTCGGCCTGGCCGATTCACCGGCCGGCATGCTCGCCTGGATGCTCGAGCGGTGGACGAAGTGGTCGGACGGCGACGTCTTCAGCAAGGACGACGTACTCACGCACGCGACGATTTACTGGGCCGGCAACGCGATCGACACCTCGATCCGCACGTACGCGAACAACAACCGCTACCCGTGGACCCCGTCACACGACCGCACACCGGTCATCGAGGCTCCGACCGGCATCACGTTCGTCGGCTACGAGAACCCGCCCGGTGTCACCACTCCAGAGCAACGCATCCAGCACTTCCTCGACAGCGACCGCGCCCCCTGGTACAACCACGTCAACCTCACCGCCCACCCCGCCGGCGGCCACTTCATCCCCTGGGAACTCCCCACCGAGTGGACCGAAGACCTCCGCCGCACCTTCCGCCCAACCCGCCCCTGACGATGCTTGGGGTCAGCGGGCTTTGCTCGCCGCTTCGGCGACGAGGTTGGTGGCGACGTCGCGCAGCTTGATGTTCCCGGTTTGGGAAATCCGGGCCAAGAAGGCGAAGGCGCGCTGCTGGTCGAGCCCGTACCGCTCCATCAGAATCCCGATGGCGGTGCCGATGCTCGCTCTGCTCTCCAGGGCCTCCGACAGCTGCGATTCCTGCCTGCCCCAGCCCAGCAGTACGGCGGCCCAATCGGCGAACATCCCGCCGATGTGGCGCGCCTCGACGTCGAACACGTCCGGCTCGTCGGCGTACAGGTCGAGCGCACCCCGCACCTGCGGATCGGCGCGGAACTGAAACGACAACTGCGAACACAACCCAAGAGCGCCGGCCTTCGGTCCGTACACCGGCCACCGCGGGTCGTTGGTCAAGTCATCGACCTGTACCACCGGCTCCGTCAGCACCGCGTCGATGCAAGGGCCTTCCCCGAGCTCGTACTGCAACTGGTCGGCGGTCGCGGCGACGATGTCGGTGGGGGCGAAGGTCTCGATGGTGCCGTCCTTGCTCGTCACCGAGATGCTGGCGTGCGTGACGCCGGGAATCGTGTCTACGACGCTGGCTGTGATCAGTGCCCGGGTCTGGTCGACGTCGACCGGCACCCGCAACGAATCAGCAACCGTGGTCATCAGCTCGGCCAGCTCCGGCAGTTCCATCTCCCCACCCATCCAGAGGGCCGGTGGCTGCCCGGCCAGTCACGCACATTGTGCGCTATGCAACCCCCGAACTGTGGCACCCCAGCTGGCCGACGCACTCCTCGGACGGCCTGTACGGCGGCAACGCCTTCGCCAACCGTTCAGCGTCACTCACACTGCGCGTTGAGTGACAAAGATGCAGAACGGATGGCCGGCGGGATCCGTGTAGACGCGGAAAGGCTCATCGTCGCCCGCATGCGTGTTGTCAGACAGATATCGGCCGCCAAGAGCCAGGACGCGCTCATGCTGGAGCTCGAGCTCCTCGACGGACGAGACGCTCAAATCGAGATGTAGCTGCTGCGGCACCTCGCCTGTCGGCCACGTCGGCCGAGCCAACTGCTCGACGTACTGGAAGGCCAACTGCGGCGTCCCCTCCGCGGTCCGCAGTACGAGCCAGTCCTGAGCACGCTCATCCGGTTCCCCCGCGGCGGGAAGCTCGTCTCCGGGTCTGTAATCCAGACCAAGTAGCTCACGGTAGAACTCGGCGAGCGCTAGGGGTCAGTACCGTCCAGCACCGTCTGACACAGCCTGAGTGAACCCTGTTCAGCCACCTGTCCGTCTCCTTCGCAGATGCCCAGCTGTTCGGCGAGTGACTACCCGGTTCCAGCCATCAACTGACGCAGCCCCACCCAACCGGGGACGCCGCAACCACGGCGTCCCCGGTTGTCTATGACCAACACGGTCGGGAAAGTTGCTCGCTCGCGGATCTACGCCGGCGCGTGCTCCTTCAGGATCGTCATGAACGCGCGCATCCAGCCCGGGTGGTCCGGCCAGGCGCGCCCGGACACCACGTTGCCGTCGACGACCGCGTCGCCGTCGACCCACTCCGCTCCACCGGCCCGGATGTCGAGCGCCAGGGCTGGGTAGGCGGACGTCTTGCGCCCGTTCAGTACGCCGGCCGCGGCGGCGACGAGTGGTCCGTGACATAGCTGGGCGACGGGCTTCGACTCACCGTAGAAGTGCTGCACGATCCGTTGGCAATCCTCGTCGTTGCGGATGTACTCCGGCGCACGACCACCGGGGATCACGAGGGCCGCGTACTCGGACGGATCGACATCGGCGAACGCGACATCTGCCTGCCAAGTGTGCCCGGGCTTCTCGGTGTACGTGTCGAACCCGTCCACGAAGTCGTGCACCACGAACTGCAGCTTCTTCACCGTCGGCGCGGCCACATGCACCTCGTACCCCTCCTCGAGCAGCCGTTGGTACGGGTAGAACACCTCGAGGTCTTCTGCGGCGTCACCAGTGAGAATCAGCACCTTGGTCATCACGTCATCCCTTCGCAGGCTCCGGTTCCACAGCTAGCCTCCGCCGCCGGCCAGTGTGGGTCAAGGGTGAACCCTGCGGACACACACACCGACGAGGACCCCTGCACCCGAGTGGTGTTGCCGTCGGGTGCGGTTCGTGGCAGTCGCCGCCGGAGACCGGCTTTCCGGCGGACGGATCATCTTCGCCATCGTCCTGGGTAGGCCGATCGACACCGAGTACGGCCGTTCGGCGACACCGCCGACCCTTGGGTGCTGGCGGCGTGCCGGACGCAGGCCTGGACGCGATCACCCTCCGGTGGTCGCCGACACGCACGCCTCCATCCGGCCCACCGCGACCCGAGCCGGTCTCCTCCCTCGTCGAGTTCGCGTCGCCAAGAAGACGCATGAATCAGCCGCCGGGTGCGCTCGCGGGGGAGGTAACACTGTGAGATGCGGCCATCGCCCCGTACCGACCGACCCACCGGAGAGGACGACGATGGTTGTTGCCCCGAGCAACCTCAGTGCGAGTTGGCGTGGCGCGCCAGATTCCACGCGCTGCGGACGGCTTCGTTAGATGATGATGGTCTTTCGGTGGCATAGCCGGTGCGGGTTCTGGCGATGGCAGCGGGCACGTCGGCGAGTGGGACCGGCCTGCGCGGGACACCGCCGAGCGCAGCGATGGCGTGGTGCAGATGACAGCGGCGGGCAATTGGAACCGCCAAGCGCAGCGAAGGCACAGCATGGAGGAAGCCGCGGCGAGCAACCACAGCCGCCGAGCGAAGCGAAGGCACAGCATGCAGATAGCCGCGGCGAGCAACCACAGCCGCCGAGCGAAGCGAAGGCACAGCATGCAGGTCCAGCGGCGAGCAACCACAGCCGCCGAGCGAAGCGAAGGCGTGGGGGGTGCGGGTGGCGGAGCCCCCGCTCGCGCCGAGCGGAGCGACGGCGCACAACACGACGAGGGCGACGAGGCCTGCGCTTTCCGCAGGCACACGTCGCCCATCGCACTCGTGGAGGTGGCGGGAATCGAACCCGCGTCCTTCAGCGTTGCTCCAAGACTTCTCCGGGCGCAGTCTGCTAGTCGCTTTTCTCAGCCCCAGCGCTCTCACAGACAAGTCGCTGACAGGCTCAGTCACTGTAAATGTCCCGTGCTAACCCCGTGACCGGGCTAACACAGCAAGCTTCCTAGCTGAGGCCAGGAACCGGGTCGGAAGCATCCCCGGGCTGACCCTTCGTTTATCTCAGGCCGTCAGGCGGCGAGAGCGAAGTTAGTGCGCTTAGAGTCGGCACTTATTGGTTTCCAGGGATCGTTTACGAGATAACCCTGGGTCCTCGGCCCGCTTCCCTTGGAACTAACGTCCAAAGTCGAAACCGTTCACCCCCTGTTGAGTTGTCAAACTCCCACCCAGCCCCGGAGGGCGGTGGAAACTCCACACTATCAAGCACAACAAGCCACCCGCACCTGGGATTCCCCAGCAGGCGTACGACGTCCCGAGGGCCGGCCGCGTTCCGTCGTACCTCAGCGATTCGGCTACTCAGGGTTACTTGATCAACCGGAGAGTGAAGGGGTAGCGGAAGTTGGAGCCCACCGCGGTGGCCAGGCCGCCGATGCCGGTGAGGACGAACCAGAGGACGCCGAGCAGCGGGAAGAGGAAGGCGGTGAACCCCTCCGTCACCCCGGTCATGATGCCCAGCAGGGCGAACGCGCCGAACGCGCTCAACTGGAAGTTCAGGGCCTCGACGGCGTGCTTGCGGACCGCCGGGTTCTTCTGGCCGGACGTCGCGACCACGATCGCCGGGCCGACGAAGAAGGTCGGGTAGCCGAGCCAGTGCGCCACAGTGCCCATTCCTCGACCGTCGCCGTTGTACCGCTGCACCGGCGCGGGCCGGGTGAAGGCGGCCGGTGCGTGCGTGGGGACGGGCCGGGCAACGAGGCCGTTGAACGTGCTGTTCAGCTCGGCCCGGGTGCGGGCCTTGAGCGCCAGCTCCAGCCGGGTGTCGAACTCGCCGTGGTCCAGCCGGCCGTCGGCGTACATTTCTTTCAGGATCTCGACGGCACGGTCCCGTTGGGCCGGCGTCACCAGCAGGTCTGAAGTGGACATGTGTCCACTCTGCGCGCCGCACGGCGCTCACCCCATCGGGTGCAGCCCCCACCTACCCCTGACCGGACCCCAGCCCATCGCCCGGGACCGGTCTCCGAGCCAGTACGGCGATCAGCGCCGGCGGGTGCGGTCCGAGAGGGCGCGTTGGGCCTCGCGGTTCGCCTGGCGCTCGGCCAGCGCGTGCCGCTTGTCATAGTCCTTCTTGCCCCGGCCGGTGCCGAGCTCGACCTTGGCGTAGCCGTCCTTGAAGTAGAGGGACAGCGGGATCAGCGACACGCCCTGCTGCTCGACGGCGCGGATGAGCTTCTGCAGCTCGTCCTTGTGCAGGAGCAGTTTGCGGGTGCGGCGCGGCTCGTGGTTGGTCCAGGTGCCGTGCTTGTACTCGGGGATGTGCATCCCCTGCAGCCACAGCTCGTTGCCCCGGACCGCCGCGAACGCGTCGACCAGGGAGGCCCGACCCTGCCGCAGGGACTTCACCTCGGTCCCGGTCAGCACGAGCCCGGCCTCCACCACGTCCTCGATGTGGTAGTCGTGTCGCGCCTTACGGTTCTGCGCGATCGGTTTCCGGCCGGTCTCTTTCACCATCCGACCAGTATCTCAGACCTCTCACAACCACTTCATCGGATTAACGACTCGGCCGTCCTGGTAGACCATGAAGTGCAGGTGGCAGCCGGTGGAGTACCCGGTGGTGCCGACGTACCCGATGATCTCGCCGCGGCTGACGCGCTCACCGACCCTGGCCTTGTAGCGGGACAGGTGGTTGTAGACGGTGGTGATGGAGGAGCCGTCGATCACGCCGTGCGAGATGAACAGCCGGTTCCCGTAGCCGCCGTTGTAGTACCTGTCCGTGACGACCCCGCTGGCCGCCGCGCGGATCGGCGTACCGCAGCCGCCGCCGAAGTCGGTGCCGTCGTGCAGCTTCCAGTAATGCAGGACCGGGTGGAACCGCATGCCGAACGGTGACGTGATGTAACTATTGATTGGGTAGCTCAGCCGGCCGTTGTCGTCCCGGTTGTCCGGAATCTGCCGCGGCGGGCGGCCTTCCTTCCGGGCCTTGTCCCGCTCGGCCTTCTCCCGGGCCGCCTTCCGGCGAGCTGCCGCGGCCTTCTCGGCGCGGGCGCGGGCGATCAGGATCTGCTCGACCCGGTTCCGCTCCCGGAGCAGCGCGTTGTACTGCGCCTGCTCGTTGTTCTTCTCCTTCTCGGCGGCCTTGTAGGCGACCAGCTTGAGCTGCGCGATCGCGGCGGCCTCGGCCTTGTCCGCGGCCACCTGCTTGGTCAGCGCGGTCACCTGCCGGACCGTCCGGGCTGCCTCGGCCCGGGCCTCCTCGGCGGCCTTCTCCGCGGCAGCGACCTTGACCCGCCGGTTCGCGAGCTGCGCCTGCGCGTTGTTCAGGTTGGTGATCGCGTTGCCCTGGATTCCGAACACGTTGCGCTGGACCTGCATCCCGGTGGCGATGTCCGCCGGGGATGCGCCGCGCAGCGCGATCGCCAACCCGACCAGGCTGTTCTGCTGCTGGTACGCCGAACGGACCGCGCGACCGGCCACGGCCCGCTTCTCGGCGATCAGCTTCTCGCCCGCCTCGACCTCGGCGACCGCCGTACGCAGCGCCCGCTCGGCGGTCCGGAGTTTGCCCGCGGCGACCGTATCGGCCGCCTTCGCGGCCGCCAGTTTGCCCTGGGCAACGGCGTACCGGGCCTGGACGGCCTTGTACTTCGCCTCCGCCTGGTTATAGGCGGCAACAGACTTGCCGAGCTGGTCGGACGCCTCGGCCAGCTCGGCCTTGGACTGGCCGATCTGCGAGTCGAGCTGCTTCTTCTTGGCGGCTGGATCCGGTGGGTCCGCCTGGGCAGACGGGACCACCGCCAGGGCTCCGGCGGACAGGGACAGGACAAGGCAGCAAGCGGCGACGACCGTCGGCCGGCCTGGCGCCCTCGTGCGGAGGCGCAGGCGTGGCTTCGCGGAGGTGCCGGTGCTGTCGTCTCGCTTGATGCTCGCCCGCTCACGCGGGTTCGCACCGGGGAAGTGCGGGACCACAGGTCGACCCCTTGCTCTGGGTTGAGTTGTCGTGCGTTGAGACTGCTACTGCACGATAAGTCACCCGGGTCAGACTTTGAGGTATTTCCGCGTTGTCAGGAATGTCGGGACGACGGCGAGCACCAGGCCGACCACCACCATGATGAGCGTGGCGCGGAAGGTTTCGGTGGCGCCGACCCACTGCCAGACCCGGAACGTCTCCTGGGCCCGCTGCATGACGACGAAGTACACCCCGACCCACAAGGTGCCACAGGCAAGGATCGCGCCGATGAGTGCTGCCAGGACCGCTTCGAGCAGGAACGGCAGCTGGATATAGAAGTTCGACGCGCCCACCAGGCGCATGATACCTATCTCCCGTCTGCGGGCGTACGCCGCCAGCCGGATCGTGTTCGAGATCTGCATCAGGGCCGCGACCAGCAGGAGTGCCGCCGCGACCAGGGCGCCGACTTGCAAGCCGTTGAGTGCCTTGAACAACGGATCCAGATACTGTCTGAGATCCTGGACGGTGTCGACGCCCGGCAGGCCCGCGACCGCGCTGACCAGGTTCTGGTAGCGCTGTGGATCCTTCAGCTTGACCCGGAAGGACTCCTGCATCTGGTCCTCGGTGACCGTGCTGACGATCGGCGAGTCCTTGTAGAGCTTCTTGAACTGCTCGAACGCTTCCTTCTTCGACTCGCCGAAGACGCCGTCCGGCGCGGTGTCCGGGTTCGACTCGATCACCTGGCGGATCCGGTTCTTCTGCTCCTGGGTCACCTCGGTACCGGAGCAGCCGCGGCCGCCGGAGTCCTTGGTGCAGAGGAAGACCGAGATCTGGATCTTGTCGTACCAGTTCCCCTTCATCAGCTCGACCTGCTCGCGGGCCAGCAGCGCGCTGCCGAACAGCGACAGCGAGACCCAGATGGTGACGACGACCGCGATCGTCATCGACAGGTTTCGCTTCAGGCCGATCCCGAGGTCCGAGAGGATGTAGTTCAAGCGCATCAGTCAGTAGTCCCTGTCTCAGTGCTGGTAGCCGTAGACGCCACGCGACTCGTCGCGGACGACATGACCGTTCTCCAGCTCGATCACGCGCTTGCGCATCTGGTCGACGATCGACACGTCGTGGGTGGCCATCACAACCGTCGTCCCGGTGCGGTTGATCCGGTCCAGCAGCTTCATGATGCCGACCGACGTCCCCGGGTCCAGGTTTCCGGTCGGCTCGTCGGCGATCAGGATCATCGGACGGTTGACGAACGCCCGGGCGATCGCGACCCGCTGCTGCTCACCGCCGGACAGCTCGTCGGGGAGCCGGTCCTCCTTGCCGTCCAGGCCGACCAGTTCGAGGACTTCGGGAACCGTCTTGCGGATGTGCGAGCGGGGTTTGCCGATCACCTGCAGGGCGAACGCCACGTTCTCGGCGACGGTCTTGTTCGGCAGCAGCCGGAAGTCCTGGAACACGGTGCCGATCTGGCGGCGCATCTGCGGGATCCGCCAGCCCGCCAGCCGGTTCAGGTCCTTGCCGGCCACCATGATGTGGCCCTTGGTCGTCCGGTGCTCGCGCAGGACCAGGCGCAGGAACGTCGACTTGCCGGACCCGGAGGTGCCGACCAGGAAGACGAACTCGCCTTTCTCGATCTCGACGTTGACGTTCAGCAGAGCGGCCTTGGACTGGCCCTCGTACGTCTTTGACACATTCTCGAAGCGGATCACGGGATCATCCGGCCGTGGTCGGGAACAGGGAGCGACGCAGCGGTAACCACGAGGAGACCGTACGCCACCGGAGCGGCCGCAGGTCAGTCTAGGTGGTCCCGGGCGTGCCGCCGACCAGGCGGGCCGGACCGTACACGCGCGTCCGATAGCCGGTGTACCACGAGGTGCGGGGTGCGACGGGATAGCCACGGGCTGTGCGGCCGACATTGCCACGCGCTGAGCGGCCGACGTTGCCCCGGGCTGTGCGGCCGACGCTGCGCCGCCCCCTGTTCTTCCTGCTTGAGCGTATCCGTTTTCGCCGGTCCGCCGGTGGAGTTATCCACAGGTCAAGCGGTTCCGCGCCCGGCGGCGCGCCTCGTACCCGGGCTGTCAGGCGCGCGCGCCGTACTCGGGCTGTCAGGCGGGGGCCGGTGCGGGGCCGTGGCCGTTGTCGGGGCGGGCGTCGGCGATGCGGGCGAGACCCGGCTCGGGTTTGCGGCCGGCCCGGCGGGCGGCCTCGACGTGCAACTGGGCCAGCTTGACGACCTGACGGGAGACCGTCACGGTCTTCTTCTCAGCCATCCCCGTCTCCCTCGACGACCTCGGTATCTGCTTCCGCGATATCAGCGTACGCGGCCTGGCCGACGCGGTCGATCGCGACCGAGGCGGTCAGCGCGGCGACCAGATCGTAGTCCTCGGGCTGTAACAGCTCCGACCGCATCAGTGAGCGGAGCGTGACGACACCGGCGTCGGTGCCGGCGTCCGTACCCTCGAGAATCTGCTCGACCGCCCACCGGACCATCCGCATCGTCTCCTCGCGGTGCCGCCAGACGTCCAGCTCGCGGTCGGACTTGCGGGTCAGGTACGCCCCGAGGGCGACCCCGCCGAGGGCCAGGAACGGGCTCAGCACGGTCGCGACGACGCCGACCACCGAGATCCAGGTCGGAATCACGGACACACCCCGCCGCTCATACGCGTCCTCCCAATTCCATGGTGGTGACCGGCCGAAGATGTTACGAAGGGAACCATTCCACCCGCCACCGACAGAGCAGCCCAGTCTGACAAGGAGCAGTGTCACCGTGATGGACGAGCCGGACCGCTACGACGTGTTCGTGCAGGGGACAGTGTTCCTCGACATCGTGCTGACCGGCCTGGAGTCCGCCCCGACCACCGGGACCGAGATCTTCGCCGAGGGGATGGGGTCCTGCCCCGGCGGCGTCGCGAACTTCGCCATCGCCGCCAGCCGGCTCGGCCTGAAGACCGGGCTTGCCGCCGTGTTCGGCGACGATGTGTACGCCGACTTCTGCTGGCGGACCCTGGCCGACCAGGAGGGCGTGGACCTGTCCCACTCCCGGCGGATCGGTCACTGGCACTCCCCCGTCACCGTCTCGATGTCACTCGACCGGGACCGGGCCATGGTGACGCACGCGCACGAGGCGCCCGGCGACCCGAGCAAACTGGTCGGCCCCGGCCTGAACACCCGGTCCGCGATCGTTCCGGTCGAGGACGAGCTGCCCGGCTGGACTGTCGAGGCGATGCGGTCCGGCGCGCTGCTGTTCGGTGACGTCGGCTGGGACCCGACCGACGAGTGGTCGCCGGCCGTTCTCGACGTACTCGAGGGGTTCCATGCCTTCACCCCGAACGCGCGCGAGGCGATGGCATACACCCGGACCGACACGCCGAAGGCCGCGTTGCACAAGCTGGCCGAGCGCGTGCCGCTGGCGGTGGTCACCAACGGGTCGGACGGAGTGCTCGCGATCGACTCGGCGACCGGTGAGGAGGAGCAGGTGCCGGCCCTGCCGGTGCGCTCGTACGACCCGACCGGGGCGGGTGACGTATTCCTCGCCTCACTTGTCCTCGGCACCCTTCGCGGCTGGCCGCTGGCGCACCGCCTTGCCTTCGGCAACCTGTGTGCGGGTCTGTCGGTGCAGCACTTCGGCGGCTCACTCGCCGCGCCGGGCTGGGGCGACATCATCGACTGGGTCCGCGACCACAGCCGGCACCGCCCGGGCGGCATCGCCCCCGAAATCCTTGCCCACTACAACTTCATCGGTGATGTCCTGCCCGAGGGCCCCGTCCCCATCGTCCGCCGGGCCTCCGCGACAATTGCGCGCCTGTCTGACGCCTGACAGCCAGACAGTCGCTGCGACGAGAGCAAGCAGTACGCCGCCAGCCAGGAACCCGTGTGACGGCGTAGTCCGGTCGATCGCCAGACCGGCGAGCGCCGATCCGGCCGAACTGCCGAGATTGTTGGCGGTGTTGATCCAGGTGCTCGCCTCGGTGCGCTGGTACGGCGGGGTGACGGTGTCGGCGGCCAGGTAGGACACCACGAAGATCGGCGCCACGGCGACCCCCGCGGCCGCCATCACGACGCCGAGCAGCATCAGGTTGCCGGCGAACGACGCCGCGACCAGTCCGGCAGCCAGTACGGCGATCAGTCCGCCGAGATGAGTGGACCACTGCCGGGTGTGCTTGCGCCGAGCCCACAGGAGTCCGCCGGCGACGCTTCCGAGTCCGATCGCGGCTTCGACGTATCCGGCCGTTCCCGGCCTGCCGGCATCCTGAGCGACGCCGGCCACGCAGAGGTACGCGACGCTGATGCCCGACGCCGTGACCAGGATGACCAGCAGGATCCGCCGCAGCCCCGGGATGACGAGCGGACCGAGAGGGTGGCGAGCCGGCGGAGCCGCGGCCGTGTGCCTGGTGACCGGACTGGTCACCATGGCGAGGGTGCCGACGAGCATCAGGCCCGCACAGCAGGCGAGAGCCGCTGGTGCGGACCCGAAGCTGATCAGTACGCCGACAAGCAGCGGACCGCCGAGGAAGAGCGACTCCTCGGAGACTGCGTCCAGCGCGTAGGCCCGTTCCTTCAGGGTCGAACCTTCGGTGAGCAGTCGCCAGGTCGACCGCATAGACGGTCCCAGCGGTGGCGCGAGGAGTCCCGCCGCCCCCACCACCGCGAGGTTGCTGGTAGAGAGAGCGATGACAACCAGAGTGGAAGAACAGCCGATCGCGAGGACCGGGAGCACGCGCCGCTGGCTGAAGCGGTCGACGAGCCGTGCTTTGTAGGGCATCGACAACGACGCCAGACCGAACAGTGCGACCGCCGCACCAGCGGTGGCGAACGAGTTGGTGGACTGCTGGACGGTGAAAAGCAGAGACAACGGGAGCAGACCGTACGACAACCGGCCGAGCAGCGCCGGCACGAACGTGCGCAACGCAGATGGCAACAGCAGGACGTCACGGTAGCTCCCGGCACGAGTGGTGCCGGACAAGAGGAACGCTCCTAGAGATTCGCGACGTCCTTGCCGGGCGCCGCGCAACGATGTGGGCTCAACCGCGCAAACCACGCGCAGGAGCCGCCTCTAGTCACGGGGAGAAGACATGCGGCAGAGCATACGTCATTTTGACAGTGAGATCTCCTGCGCTATATTCAACCTATCGGTTTAGAACCGATCAGTTGAATAGGAGTCAGATGCCGATCGACCAGCTGAGCCGCACCTTCGCGGCACTCGCCGATCCGACCCGGCGCGCGATCCTTGCGCGGCTGTCGGAGGGCGAGGCGACGGTCGGGCAGCTGGCAGAACCGTTCGAGATGAGCTTCGCGGCGGTGTCCAAGCACCTGCGGGTGCTCGAGGCCGCCGGGCTCGTCAGCCGGGGGCGCGACGCGCAGTACCGGCCGGCCCGTCTCGATGCGCGGCCGCTGGCGGCGGTGTCGGAGTGGATCGGCGACTATGCCCGGTTCTGGGCCGGCAGTTTCGACTCGCTCGGCAGCTATCTCGACACCCTTCAGCACAACGACCGCGACACCACGACCAAGGAGAACGACGATGACTGAGCCCCTGACCGTCACCCGCACCTTCAGCGCGCCACGCGAGCTCGTGTACGAGGCCTGGACGAAGCCGGAGCACTTCTCCGTCTGGTTCGGCACCGACGCCGTCGACGTGCCGCTCGACACGCTGTCCCTGGACGTCCGTGTCGGCGGCGCCTGGAACGCCGTGATGCAACTGCCCGACGGCAACCAGATCCACTGGGTCGGCGAGTACACCGAGGTCGACCCGCCCGCCCGACTGGCCTTCACGATGACCGACGACCCGGCGAACCCGGCCGGCGAGCCGATCGTCGTCACCTTCGCGGAGGTGACCGGTGGCACCGAGATGACGTTGGTCCAGCCCGCGGGCGACTTCACCCAGGAGCAGATCGACGCGACGATCATGGGCTACAACGGCTTCTTCGACTCGATGGAGAAGCTGCTCGCGGCCCAGAGCTGATCGGCACGCCCCGCAGCCGGGTAGTGAATCGGAGACGGTCGTCGTGCCTTCTTCCCGGCCGGAACCCTCCAGGGTCGTAGGGTCTTGATTCGTTGCGCGGCTGTGGGACCGCGCCGGGACTGCGGAGGTACGTCGAGATGTCGGGTGCTGATGGCAACGGGTTCGGTCGGCGGCGGTTCCTCGCCGTCGGAGGTGGGCTGGCGGCGATGGCCGTGGCCGGTTGCGGGTCGAACACTGGACGGGACACCGGATCGAGTGGCGCGTCCGGAGGCAAGCCGGAGTTGTCGCAGTGGTATCACCAGTACGGCGAGGCCGGAACGCAGCAGGCGGTGCAGCGGTACGCGAAAGAGTACCCGGATGCGACCGTCACCGTGCAGTGGTCACCTGGGGACTACGACAAGAAGACCGCGGCCGCACTGCTGACCGACAACGGGCCGGACGTGTTCGAGTACGGCAACGGCCCGACCATCGACATGATCAAGGGCGGCCAGTTGGTCGACCTGACCGACCTGCTCGACGCCACCACCAAGGCCGACTTCACGCCGTCGCTGCTCAGCCGCATGACCTACCAGGGCAAGCTGTACGCGATCCCGCAGGTCACCGACATGCAGCTGCTCGTCTACCGCAAGAGCCTGCTCAGCAGCGCCGGCGTCCAGCCGCCGCAGACCGTCGACGAGCTGCTCGCGGCCGCGAAGAAGCTGACCACGGACAAGATCAAGGGCCTGTTCGTCGGCAACGACGGCGGCGTCGGCATCCTCGGCGGACCGGCGCTGTGGTCGGCGGGGCTGGACTACCTGACCGAGGAGAACCAGTTCGGGTTCGACGACCCGGCCGCGGTGGAGTCGCTGTGGAGGCTGCGCGAGCTGTTCATCTCGAAGAGCCTGTTGCTCGGGGCACCGACCGATTGGTCCGACCCGTCGGCATTCATCCAGGGCCTGACCGCGATGCAGTTCACCGGCCTGTGGACCCTGCCCGCGATCCAGAAGGCGTTCGGCGACGACTTCGGCGTACTCCCCTGGCCCAAGCTGAACGCGACCACCGGAGCGCCGAGTGTCCCGGTCGGCGCCTACGGCTCGATGGTCAGCGCGAAGTCGAAGAACGTCGACGCGGCGAAGAAGTTCGTCAAGTGGCTGTGGGTCGACCAGGAGGACTTGCAGCTCGACTTCGCCCAGTCGTACGGCTTCCACATCCCGGCCCGCAAGAGCCTGGCGGAGAAGGCGGACAAGCTGAAGTCGGGGCCGGCCGCGGACGCGGTCAAGTTCGTCAACGAGAACGGGCGCGCGCAGACCCCGGTGCTGTGGTCACCGAAGTCCGGTACGGCGTACTCCGACGCACTCAACCGGATCATCCGCAGCGGTTCGGACCCGGCCACCGAGATCAAGGCGGTCAAGGCCGTGGTGGAGGCCGAGCTCAAGCGCATCGCCGGATGAGCTCGTCCCTCGCGACCAGGTTGCGGGGGCGGCACGACCGCAACCTGTGGTTCGCGATCTTCGTCGGCCCGTTCGTCCTCGGGCTGCTGGTGTTCGTGTACATCCCGATCGTCTGGTCGGTGGTGCTCAGCTTCTTCGACGCGCACAACACGGTCACGCCGACGAACTTCGTGGGCTTGGGCAATTACCTGGACATGCTCCGGGACGAGGCGTTCCGGTCCAGCCTGATCACCTTCGTGGTGTTCGCCGCGTTCATCGTGCCGACCACGTTCGTGCTGTCGCTCGGCCTGGCCCTGCTGGTGAACAGGGCCCGGTTCGCGAAGACGTTCTTCCGCTCGGTGTTCTTCCTGCCGACGGCGTGCTCATACGTCGTCGCCGCGCTGATCTGGAAGCTGTCGATCTTCAACGGCGTCCGGTTCGGCCTGGCCAATACCGTGCTCGGCTGGTTCGGGATCGAGCCGGTCGCGTGGCTGTCGGTCACCCAGCCGCCGTGGTACTGGCTGGTCATCGTCACCGCGCGGATGTGGTTGCAGGCCGGCTTCTACCTGATCCTGTTCCTGGCCGGGCTGCAGCGGATCGCGCCAGCGCTGTACGAGGCCGCGGCGATCGACGGCGCGACCGGGTGGCGGGTGCTGCGCTACATCACACTGCCACAACTCCGGGCGACGTCGACCGCCGTACTGCTGCTGCTTCTGATCAACGCGTTCCAGGCGTTCGACGAGTTCTACAACCTGTTGTCCAGCGCCGGCGGCTACCCGCCGTACGCGCGTCCGCCGCTGGTCTATCTGTACTACGCCGCACTCGGCCAGGGGCAGGACTTCGGCCACGGCAGCGCGGGTGCGGTGATCCTGACGTTGCTGATAGCAATCGTCGCGCTGGCGCACGGACGACTCGTCGGGCTCGGACGGAGGGACGACTGAGATGCAGCGATCGGGTGTCGACAAGACCGGCTCCGCGATCAGGTACGTCGTACTGATCGGTGGGGCGGTGTTGTTCCTGCTGCCCTTCTACCTGCTCGTGCGCAACGGGTTGTCGACCGAGCAGGACATCACGTCGCCGGAGTGGACGTTGTTCCCGTCGTCGCTGCAGTGGAGCAACGTCACCGAGCTGTTCCAGGACCCCGCCGTACCGATGGCGCGGAGCCTGGTGAACTCGCTGGTGATCGCGGTCGTGCAGACCGTCGGCGTCCTGGTGATCTCGGGGCTGGCCGGGTACGGGCTGGCGCGGATCCCGTTCCGGTACGCGAACGCGGTGTTCTACTTCATCGTCGCGACACTGCTGATCCCGGCCGCGGTCACGTTCGTGCCGAGCTTCGTGCTGGTGTCTACGCTCGGGTGGGTGAGCACGCTGCGCGGCCTGATCGTGCCGGGGTTGTTCCAGGCGTTCGCGACGTTCCTGTTCCGGCAGTACTTCCTCGGGTTCCCGCGGGAGCTGGAGGAGGCGGCGCAGCTGGACGGGACCGGGTACTGGGGAACGTTCTGGCGGGTCGTGGTACCGAACTCGAAGGGGTTCGTCGCGGCGATCGGGACGATCACGTTCATCGGCTCCTGGAACGCGTTCCTCTGGCCGCTCGTCATCGCGCCGGACCAGAACGCCTGGACCGTGCAGATCGCGCTGTCCACGTTCCTCACCGCGCAGACGATCAACCTGCCACAACTGTTCATCGCGGCCGCCATCGCCATCGGGCCGTTGGTGGTCGTCTTCATCTTCTTGCAGCGCTGGATCGTCCAGGGCGTGGAAAGGTCGGGTATCAGCGAATGACCGGGATCGAGCTGGAGCCGTTGACCGATGCGGATCGGGAGTTGATCGAACTCGCCCGCCGTACCGTCGACGAGAACACCGACGGGCCGGACGGGGTCCACACGGTGGGCGCCGCGGTGCGTGGTGCGGACGGGCGGATGTACGCCGGGATCAACCTGTACCACTTCACCGGCGGACCGTGCGCCGAGCTGGTCGCCCTGGGCCGGGCCCGGGCGGACGGTGCGCGGGAGCTGACCACGATCGTGGCCGTGGGCAATGAAGGCCGCGGTGTCGTCAGCCCGTGCGGCCGCGACCGGCAGGTGCTGGTCGACTACCACCCGGGCATCCGCGTCATCCTCCCCACCGCGGCAGGTGTCGGCTCGGTCCGGATCACCGACCTCCTCCCCGAGTCCTACCGCTGGACTCCGAACCCCTGACCAACCACCGGGTGTGAGAACACCGGGATGATGTCCCGGCCGTACGCGGCCAGGGTCTCTTCCTTGGCGTCGTGCTGGAGGTAGAGCGCGAACTGATCCACACCGAGCGACTTCAGCGCCGAGAGCCGCGCGAGGTGGTTGTCGACCGGGCCGAGGATGCAGAACCGGTCGACCACCTCGTCGGGGACGAAATCCGCATGGGTGTTGCCGGCCCGGCCGTGCTGCGCGTAGTCGTAGCCTTTGCGGCCCTCGATGTAGTCGGTCAGCGCCTTCGGCACCGCGGCTGACGTCCCGTACCGCGTGACGATGTCGGCCACGTGGTTGCCGACCATCCCGCCGAACCACCGGGTCTGATCCCGCTGATGCTCGAGGTCGTCCCCGACGTACGCCGGCGCCGCGACGCAGAACTTGATCGCGGCCGGATCACGACCCGCCTCTTCGGCGGAACGTCGTACCGCGGCGATCATCCACTCGGCGATGTCGGGGTCGGCCAGTTGCAGGATGTACCCGTCGCCGACCTGACCGGTCGCGGCCAGCGCCTTCGGGCCGTACGCCGCGACCCAGACGTCCAGTGCGCCGTTCTCGACCCAGGCGAACTTCAGCTGCTGGCCGCGGTACTCGACCGTCTCGCCGCAGGCCAGCGAGCGGACCACGTCGACGCACTGCTTCAGCTCCTCGATGGTGCCGGGTTTGGCACCCAGGGTGCGCAGCGCGGAGTCGCCGCGGCCGATGCCGCAGATCGTCCGGTTCCCGAACATCTCGTTCAGGGTGGCGAACTGGGACGCGATCACGGTCCAGTCCCGGGTGCCCGGATTCGTCACCATCGGGCCGACGACGACCCGCTCGGTGGTCGCCAGGATCTGGCTGTAGATGACGAACGGCTCCTGCCAGAGCAGGTGCGAGTCGAACGTCCAGACGTAGCCGAACCCGGCGTCCTCGGCCTTGCGGGCAAGGTCGACCACCGCGGACGCGGGCGGATCACACTGGAACACCACTCCGAAGTCCACGGTCGATCCCCCTACACCAGATACGACGACAGGCCGCGCTGCAGGAACTTCCCCCGGCCCTTGCGGCCATGGTAGTTGCCGTCAGCCACGATCACCTCGCCGCGCGAGATCACGGTGCCCACCCCGCCCTTGATCTCGACCCCTTCGTACGCCGAGTAGTCCATGTTCATGTGGTGGGTGTCGACGCTGATCCGGGTGGTCGCGTTCGGGTCGTAGACGACCAGGTCCGCGTCGGAGCCGGGGGCGACGATCCCTTTCCGCGGGTAGAGCCCGAACATCCTGGCCGGCGTGGTCGCGATCGTCTCCACCCAGCGTTCCAGAGACAACTGCCCGTCCACGACCCCTTGGTAGATCAGGTCGACCCGGTGCTCGACACCGCCGATGCCGTTCGGGATCTTGGAGAAGTCGCCGCGGCCGAGCTCCTTCTGGTCCTTCATGCAGAACGGGCAGTGATCGGTCGACACGATGGCCAGATCGTTGCTGCGCAAGCCTTTCCACAGATCCTTCGCGTGCGACTCGTGCTTGCTCCGCAGTGGGGTCGAGCACACCCACTTCGCACCCTCGAACCCTGGTGCGCCGAGCTGGTCCTCGAGGGTGAGGTACAGGTACTGCGGGCAGGTCTCGGCGAACACGTTCCGGCCGGCGTCGCGCGCTTGGGCGACGTGCTCCAACGCTTGGCTCGCGGACAGATGGACGATGTAGAGCGGGCAGTCCTGGGCGACCTCGGCGAGCGCTATCGCCCGGTTCGTCGCCTCCGCCTCCAGCGCGGCCGGGCGGGTGATGCCGTGGTAGATCGGGTCGGTCTCACCGCGGGCCAGCGCCTGCTGCACCAGGACGTCGATCGCGATGCCGTTCTCCGCGTGCATCATGATCATCGCGCCGTTCTCCCGGGCGGTCTGCATCGCTCGCAGGATCTGGCCGTCGTCGGAGTAGAAGACGCCCGGGTAGGCCATGAACAGCTTGAAACTGGTGACGCCTTCGTCCGACACCAGCTGGTCCATCGCCTTCAGCGAGTCGTCGTCGACCCCGCCCAGGATCATGTGGAACGCGTAGTCGATGTGGCAGTTGCCGTCGGCCTTCGCGTGCCAGGCGGCCAGCCCGTCCTGGACGACCTCACCGGTTCGCTGGACCGCGAAGTCGATGATGGTCGTCGTACCGCCCCAGGCCGCGGCCCGGGTGCCGGTGTCGAACGTGTCACTCGCCGCGGTGCCGCCGAACGGCAGCTCCATGTGCGTGTGAGCGTCGATCCCGCCCGGGATCACATACTTGCCTGCGGCATCGATCACCTCGTCCGGCGTGATCGTCTGGCTGAACGACGGGTCCAGCACCGCGACGATCTTCTCGCCCTGGACCAGGACGTCGGCGACCTGTGTCCCGGTCGGCCCGACCACAGTCCCACCCTTGACCAGCAAAGACATCTACGCCACTCCCCTTTGAGCGGTTCGACCCTTGACTTGTTCGCCTCGTGAAAACCAGTTGGTGGGGAGTTGCGTCCCCTTTGAGCGGTTCGACCCTTGACTTGTTCGCCTCGTGAAAACCAGTTGGTTGGGGAGGTGTGTCCCCCTTGAGGTTGGGTTAGGGCTTGGTCAGGTCGCCGTACGCGTCCGGGCGTCGGTCGCGGTAGAACTGCCAGCGGTCGCGGACCGTGTCGAGCAGGCTCAGGTCCAGGTCGCGGACGATCAGTTCCGGATCGTGGTCGTGCCCGGTCTCGCCGACGAACTTGCCCTCGGGGTCGACGAAGTACGACGTACCGTAGAAGTCGTTGTCACCGTAGTCGGACTCGATCCCGACCCGGTTGATCGCGCCGATGAAGTACTCGTTCGCCACCGCCGAGGCGGGCTGCTCCAGCTTCCACAGGTACGACGACAGGCCGCGGTGGGTCGCCGACGGGTTGAACACGATCTTGGCGCCGGCCAGCCCGAGCGCCCGCCAGCCCTCCGGGAAGTGCCGGTCGTAGCAGATGTAGACCCCGACCCGACCGACCGCGGTGTCGAAGACCGGATACCCCAGGTTGCCGGGCCGGAAGTAGAACTTCTCCCAGAACCCCTTCACCTGCGGGATGTGGTTCTTCCGGTACTTGCCCAGGTACTTGCCGTCAGCATCGATCACGGCGGCGGTGTTGTAGAGCACGCCGGGCTGCTCCTGCTCGTACACCGGCAGCACCATCACCATCCCGAGCTCCTGGGCCAGCGCGGCGAACCGCTCGGTCGTCGGCCCCGGCACGGACTCGGCGTACTCGTAGAACTTGGCATCCTGCAACTGGCAGAAATACGGCCCGTAGAACAGTTCCTGGAAGCAGATCACCCGCGCACCGGCCGCGGCAGCCTGCCGCGCATACTCCTCGTGCGCCTTGATCATGGACTCCTTGTCCCCGGTCCACGACGTCTGCACCAACGCAGCCCGCACAACCTCCGACATCAGCCCTCCCACCACTAGCCGAGCACCCATGCTCCATCCGCGCCCCCACACCCGTCAACGGATCTCGAAACGGATGTGGAAAACCCGGCCCGATCAGCGTCAGATCGTGATGTTGCGGGAATCGGCCGGGAGGACGCGACCGCCCACGGCGGCGTGGGTCGGGGGCTGCCAGGTGGTGTGGAGGTGGGAGCCGGCGCCCTGGATGACCAGCAGGTCCCGGGATAGTTGAGCGGTCAGCTGGGTGACGGCGGAGCCGGTGGCCTCGTCCTCGGGAACACCCATGGCAGGGGCGAAGGCCCGGGCCCGGATGATGCCGGCGGACTCGTCGATCCAGGACCAGATGAAGGTGTGACCGGCTGAGTACGCCGCGGGGTCGGCGGCCTCGACGGCTTCCGGGGAATCGAGTCGGCGCCAGTCCCAGGGGCTCCCCCAACTCGAGTCGGCGCGGACGAAGACCAGGTCGCCGTCGCGGGTCACGGTGATGTCGCCGGCCGGGACGCGCAGGGTGTCGACGTCCACACCCTGGGAGTGGAGCCACCAGGCGACGCCGACGGTGGGGTGGCCGGCGAAGGACATCTCGCGGGTGGCGGTGAAGATCCGGATCGTGCCGGTCGCGGCGTCGTCGACGTACACGGTCTCGCTGTAGCCGAGCTCGGCGGCGACACGCTGGCGGTCAGCCGGCGGGACGAGAGCGCCGTCGACGATGCCCAAGGGATTGCCGAAGCGGCCATCGGGGTCGGTGAAGACCCGGACGACCTCGACGTGAACCGGGGTCAAGTCGGTCAACCGGGGCGGCTCAGAGGACGACGATCGCCGCGATGACGGCGATCAGGACCACAGCGGCGCCGATCAGGGCGAGGACGCGGCCGTTCAGTTTCGGTTCGGCGGTCGCCTCGGCCTGGCCCTCGTTCACGAAGGCGCGGAACATCTGGGTGTTCGCGCCCGGGTCCTGCTCGTTCTCGACGTTCTGCGGGACGTTCTGCTCAGCCATGGCCCCAGACCCTACCGGCACCCCCGGCCAGAGCCTCCCAGCGCCCCGGCAAAAGTTCTTGCGTCGTCAGCTTTCCCGAGGTGTACCATTTGGTACATGCGCTTCGAACACTCCATCACGGTCCAGGCCTCACCCGAGCGGGTCTGGCAGGTCTACAGCGACGTCGAGCGGTGGCCCGAATGGACACCGACAATCGAGTCGGTCGAGCGGCTCGACGAGGGCCGCATCCACGTCGGCGCCAAGACACGGATCCGTCAGCCGAAACTGCCGGTCGCGGTCTGGGAGGTGACCGAAGTCAAAGAGGGCGAGTACTTCGAATGGGTCTCGAAGGCTCCCGGGATCAAGACCACCGGCGGTCACCGGGTCGCCAGTACGCCGGAAGGCACGGTCGCGACGGCCACGATCGTCCAGGAGGGCCCACTCGGCTGGATCTTCGGCAGGCTGTACGCCGGACTCACCCGCCGCTACATCGCCACTGAAGCCGAGAGGCTGAAGGCAATCAGTGAACGAGCGTAGCGAGTTCACCATCAAGCACAGCGTCACTTGTGACTCATCCGCGCCCGGAGCGAATGGAGGACGCGGATGAGTCGTGAATCGCTGCTTGCCGATGCCGTGGAGCACTTCGCGAAGAACGGGATCGGTGACGCGAGTCTGCGCAGTATCGCCACGTCGATCGGCACCAGCCATCGGATGCTGATCTACCACTTCGGTTCCCGCGAGGGGTTGCTCGCCGAGGTGGTTCGTACGGTCGAGCAGCAGCAGCGTGACCTGCTGGCCGAGGTGATGGCCAAGGACCTGCCGCTCGAGGAACAGGCCGATCTCTTCTGGCGACGCGTCTCCGAAGCGACGCTGATCTACGGGCCGCTGTTCTTCGAGCTGAGCGCTCACGCGATGCAGGACCGCCCGCACACCGCGGCGCTCAAGGCGGACCTGATCAACGTGTGGCTCCCGCCGGTGATCGAGCTGTGTGTCCGGGCGGGCATTCCGCCCGAGCAGGCGCCGTCGTACGCGCGACTGGGCCTGGCCGCCTCCCGCGGCCTGCTGTTCGACCTGCTCCTCACCGGTGATCGCGACGCGGTCGACGAGGCGTCCACGTTGCTCAACCGGCTGTTCAGTCTCCCGGCTCCGTAGGCGTCGCCACCCAGCCGGCCACGATCGGCAGCCGCGACTCCCGCAGTACGGCGACGAACCCGAACGGCCGGTCCAGCGTCACCTCCAGCCGACGGGCCTGCTGGGTCGGCATCGAGGTCCGCATCAATCCCATGGCAGTCACCGCCGCGGCCTCGAACCCGGTAGCGAAGAACCGCGCCAGCACCTTCTGCTTCGCCTGCCCGACGGCAAGCGGCGCCGGGCTGATCGAGCTGAAGTGACCGTGCGCCCCCGGATCCGTCGTCACCGCGCTCAGTCCGAACAGCTCACGCGACTCCATCAGGTCATGCTCGGTCTCCACACTGAACGACGGCAACGACAGCTTCAGATCCGGCCTCGGCGCCGTGGTCTGCCCGACCTTCACCCCGGGCGCAACCTCGGTCCCCGGCTGTCCCTGATCGATCAGTCGACTCCCCGGTACGCCTTCGCCCTGCGCCCCCAGAAGCGCAGCAAGTACGTCGGCCTGCGACGCCTGGGGCTCCCCGATGCCAAGCAGTACGTCGACGTCCGCATCGCCGGTCACGGTGATCACGGTCAGGTCGTCGTACCGCCGTACCGCGTCCAGTTCGCCGTCGACGCGTTCCAGCCAGTGCCACGAGCCGCCCGCCCACGGTCCGTCGTGGAAGCGCCGGACGAGCTCCTTGAACGGGATCACCCAGGTCGTCCGCAGCGAGAGCGCCGACGCGAGGACCAGCATCAGGTCGGGGGTGACCTCGATCGGCAGCTCGCGGATCAGGTCGTTGGTGTGCTGGGCGGCCCAGGCGTCGAGTTTCGGCTTGTCCGCAGCCGAGTTGCCCGTGAGTTTGCCGACCAGCGGCGCCGGCATCACGCTGTCGAACGACTCGGCGAGCTTCAACTGCTCGCTGACCCAGACACCCAGCGCCGCGTGCAGATCCTCCGAGCCCTCGATGGCGTCGATCAGCGCCAGCGCCTGCGCGGAACCGTCAGCGGCGGCAACCTTGGCGGCCTCGGCCAGCTCGGCGCGACCTGGTTCGTCGGCGGCGGTGGCCAGGATCGCGAGGAGCGGCCAGAGGCCGAGCCCGGACACGACCGTGTTGCCGTCCGGCAGGCTGCGAGCCCAGCGGACGGTGAGTTCGTTGACTGCGCGCACGACGTCGGTGTCCATACCTCCACCCTGCCACGTGGCTGGTCCCGCGGAGCTGATGCGGACGTCCAGGCCATCACAATCGGCCGAGCGCCGGTCCGCCCCGCGAGCGGCCCCAGCCGCGGGCCCATTGCGATGGCCTGGCGGTCCGCCCCGACCCCGACTATTTCCCGGAATGACGCTGATTTTCATTTCAAACGTGCGGTGAGTCCTCGTTCGAACGCGCTCTGCTGTGTCAGGATGCCGCCCATGACGGCCCATCCGACCGCCCCGCCCCCTGTCGACTCGCCGCCGCCTGATGCGGACAAGAAGGAGTCGAGCGGCTCCTCGATCGCGTTCACCGCGACGTTGATCCTGCTGGTCGGGCTGGCGCTGTTCGGGCGGAAGATCTTCGCCGGGGCGTTCACCGACGACGGGATCCGGACCTGGGCGACGATGTTCGTCGGTGTCACCGTCCAGGCGATGCCGTTCCTGGTCCTCGGCGTCCTGCTGTCCGCGGCGCTGACCGCGTTCATCCCGGCGTCGTTCTTCGCGAAGGCGCTCCCGAAGCACCCGGCCCTCGCCGTCCCGGTCGCCAGCGCCTCGGGCGTCGTACTGCCCGGCTGTGAGTGCGCGTCGGTGCCGGTGTCGGCGGCGTTGATGAACCGCGGGGTCACGCCGGCCGCGGCGCTCGCGTTCCTGCTGTCCGCGCCGGCGATCAACCCGGTCGTGCTGGCGTCCACCGCGGTCGCGTTCCCGGGGCAGCCGAAGGTTGTGGTCGCCCGCGCGATCACCTCGCTCGGGGTGTCGATGATCCTCGGCTGGTTGTTCCTGGCGACCGGCAAGGGCAGTTCGTGGCTGCGGATGCCGAAGAACAGGCACGCGGACGGCACCGGCAAGTTCGAGGTGTTCCGGTCCGCGATGCTGCACGACTTCCTGCACGCCGGAGGATTCCTCGTCATCGGCGCGGCCGCGGCGGCCACGCTGAACGTCGTCGTACCGCGCAGCTGGCTGGACCACGTGGCCGGCAACCTGCTGCTGTCCGTGCTCGTCCTCGGGCTGCTCGCCGTACTGCTGGCGATCTGTTCCGAGGCGGACGCGTTCGTGGCGGCCAGCCTGACGCAGTTCTCGTTGACCGCGCGGCTCGCTTTCATGGTGGTCGGGCCGATCGTGGACGTGAAGCTGATCGCGCTGCAGACCGGAACCTTCGGTCCGAAGTTCGCCGCCCGGTTCGCACCGGCCACCTTCGTGGTCGCGATCCTGGCCAGTCTCCTCGTGGGGTGGTGGTTGCTGTGAGGCGCAACGTCGCTGGTCTGGTGATCGTGTTCGTGGGCGCCGCGATAGTGCAACTGGCGACGTCGAACACCTATCTGCGGTACGTGAAACCCGGGATGCGGTGGATGCTGCTCGCGGCCGGGTTGATCCTGATCGCGCTGGCGGTCTTCGACGTACTCGCGGACACGCGGAAGAAGCCGGACGGACACGAGCAGCACGCCGACGACGGCCACGGCCATCACGGGCTGCCGCGGGCCGCGTGGCTGCTGCTGATCCCGATCTTCGCGCTGCTCGTCGTCGACCCACCCGCCCTCGGTGCGGACGCGGCCCAACGCCAGTCCCCGGTCGCAGCCAAACCGGCCGACCCGAAGAGCAACTCCTGGCTGTCCAACAACTCCCAGGGCGACGCCCCAGTGGCCTTGGCCGTCCGGGACTACGCCGTCTGGGCGGTGTGGGAGAAGGAGAGCATGAAGGGCCGCGCGTTCCAGCTGACCGGCTTCGTCACCCCGGCGAAGAACGGCAGCTGGTACGTGACCCGCATCGGCCTGACCTGCTGCGTCGCGGACGGCACCGCGTTCATGGTCGAGGCCCGCGGCCAGGCCGCCCCGCCGAAGAACCAATGGGTGACCGTCACAGGCCAGTGGGCCGAACCCACCAAACGCGCGGACGGCGACGTCGCCGCCCTCACCGTGGAAACCGTCAAGCCGGTCACTGCCCCCGCGAATCCCTACGAGTGAGGGACCGAACGACAGGAGACAGTCCGCTCCGGACGCCGTCTCAGCCGTCTGCCGGGCGGAAGCCCCCGGTGTAGTAGACGACGACTACGTCCTGTCGTTAGGTACTTGCCACCCAGCCGGCGACGACAGGGATCCCGGTGGGGCGGTGTACGGCGATGAAGGCGAAGGGGTGGTCCAAGGTCACCTTCAGCGCCTTGCCGCCTGGTGTCGGGGCGGACCCGGCGGCCATCGGCATCGTGGTGACGGCGGCTGCTTCGAAGCCGGTGGCGGAGAAGCGGGCCATCACCGCCTGCTTGGCCTGACTCACCGCGAGCGGGAACGGGCTCAGGCCGGGAAAGTGCCCGCGCCGTGTGTCCATCGCCGACGTCAGCCCGAACACCTCGGCATGCTCGAGCAAGTCGTGCTCCGCGTCGACCTCGAAGTACGGCATCGACAACACCACCGTCGGCACCGGTGATATCGACTCGATCACCTCGACGGCCGGTGCGGGCCGTTCCTTCGAGAACAGTCGCTTCCACCGGGAGGACGGCGCACCGGCAAGCAGCTCGGCACCGCCGATCCCCTCACCGCTCGGTTCAAGGGCAGCAGCCAGTACGGCGCCACGCCCGCGACCAGGCTCACCAGCGATCAGCCGTACGTCGAACTCCCCTGTCCCCACGACCGTCACCACTGTCAGCGGACCGGCCGGACCGTCGTACACACGCAGGCTCTCGAGGTCCTGGTCGGCCCGGCTGAGCCAACGCCGGTCATCCCGCGGGTACTCGTTGAACGGCAGCACCCACTTGGTCTGCAGCGCCAGCGCGGACGCGAGCACCAGCAGCACGTCGTCGTTGAGCTGGATCGGCATCCGCTTGAGCAGACCGCCCGTCTGCTCGATCACCCACGCATCGAGCGCCGCCTGATCCGTCAGCAGTCCGCGCACCTCCAGCGGCACCAGCCGATCCACCCCCGGCTGCAGCGGGATCTCCGGTCGCGTCCACAGCCCGAGGCCCATCCGGAGCTCGGGAGTCTGCAGCAGGCCGGCGTACTGTCCGCCTGCTGCTTCGGCGAGTTCCTCCCGCGCCGGGCCGTCGGCGAGTTCCGCCAGGATGGCGAGCAGCGGTTGCACGCCGAGCCCGGAGATGACGGTGCTTTCCTCACCTGACAGCTGCTCGATCCAGCGAGCGGTCAGGCGGCTGACTTGGTGGGCATCCACTCACACATCCTCGCCCATCACCGTTCTACCTCCGTGAAGCGAACTGTTGAACCCAAGGTCCTGTACTTCGGTACGCCGGTCGTCCTGATCAGCTCCCGCAACCCGGACGGGAGCACGAACCTCGGCCCGATGTCGTCCGCCTGGTGGCTCGGGTACACCGCGATGCTGGGGATGGGCACCAGCGCGCAGACGGTGAAGAACCTCGCCGAGCGCCCGGACTGCATTCTCAACCTGGTCGACCCCGCGATGGTCGCGGCACTCGACCGGATCGCCTTGCTGACCGGGTCGCGGGAGATGTCCGACGCCAAGCGCGCCCGCGGCTACCGCTACGAGCCGGACAAGTTCGCCGCCGCCGGCCTGACCCGCGAACCGGGCGAACTGGTCGACGTGGACGCGGTCGTGGAGAGCCCGATCAACCTCGAGGGCCGGATCGAAGCGATCCACGACATCGGCGGACCGGATTCCCACCTGTGTGCGCTGGAGATGAAGATCGAGCGCGTGCACGTCCACGAGGAGCTGCTGATGAGCAACGACCGCTACATCGATCCGCTCCGCTGGGACCCGCTGATCATGAAGTTCACCGAGTACTTCGCCGGCGGCACACCGGCGTACGCGTCGTCGTTGGCCCGCGGCTGGCAGATGCCGCCGATGCCGTTACCGGCCAACTAACTCCGGCTCGAGCCGTTCGCCGGACTCCGCCGCTCGCGGGGTCCGGCGGACGACCGTGCACGCCATGCCGCCGATGATCAGGACCGTGGCGATCGCCTGCTGGACGCCGATCGCCTCACCGCGCCAGAGCCACGCAGCCGCCATCCCGACGACGGGAACCAGCAGCGAGAACGGCGCGACCATGCTGGCGTCGTACTGACGCAGCAGGTATCCCCACACGCCGAAGCCGAACAGCGTCGCGACGAAGGCCAGGTAGCCGAGCGCGCCGATCCCGGTCAGGTCGATGCTTCGCAGCGCATCCAGGTCTGCCCGCGGTCCCTCGGTGAGGAGCGACAAGACGAGCAGCGGTACGACGGCCACCGCGCTGACCCAGATCATGAAGCGCAGGGTGTCCTGTGGTTTCGCGTGCCGGGTGACCGTGTTGGCGACACCCCAGCTCGCGCCGGCGGCGATGACCAGGGACAGTGCGCCGAGCGGTGCCGCGAGGCCGCGATCCAGCATGATGAGCACCATCCCGAGGCACGCGATCAGAATGCCGATCACCTGCGCGCCCCGCGGCCGCTCCCGCAGTACGGCGATCGCGAAGAGGACGGTGAAGATCACCTGACTCTGCAGCACCAGCGACGCCAAGCCTGCCGGGACACCGCGGTCCATCGCGATGAACAGCAGGCCGAACTTGGCCACGCCGAGGGCGAGACCGACCGCGATCACGTACCGCCAGGCGACCCGTGGCCGCCCCAGGATGAAGATCGCCGGGACCGCGGCGAGGAAGAAGCGCAACGCGGAGAACAGCAGCGGCGGGAAGTTCTCCAGGCCGACCTCGATGACGACGAAGTTCACGCCCCAGGCAACGACGACGGCGAGCGCGAGCAGCAGGTCACGAGGCTTCATGCGGTCCAGTCTGGGCAGGACTACACTTAAGGACCAGCACTGATTGCTACCGCCTTCGATGTAGGAGTGCTACATGATCGATCTCGGCCGGCTCCGCGCTCTGCATGCCGTCTCGCTGTACGGGTCGGTCAACCGAGCGGCCGAGGTGCTCGGATACACACCATCGGCGGTGTCGCAGCAGCTCGCGAAGCTGGAGCGCGAGACCCGGACCATCCTGGTCGAGCGGCGCGGGCGCGGGATCGTCCTGACCGACGCCGCCCAGCAGTTGGCCGCGACGGCCGCGCGGGTTCTCGAGTTGGTCGAGGACGCGGAACTGACCCTGGAGGAACAACGCGGTCAAGCGATCGGGACATTGGTGATCGCAGCCTTTCCGACCGCCGCCCGAGGACTGCTGCCGCCGGCTCTGTCACGACTGGCCGACGAGAACCCCGCGCTCGACGTCCGCGTCACCGAGATCGATCCGTTCGAGGCCGTTGCCGCGGTCAACCGTGGCGAGATCCACGTGGCGGTCGTGCACGACTGGCACAACACTCCGCTCAGCCTGCCCGAGGGATTGTCCCGGGTGAAGCTCGGCACCGATCCGGCCGACGTCCTCGTGCCGGCCACGCATCGCCTGGCCGGCAAAGAGTTCGTCCGCGCCGAGGATCTGGTCGGTGAGCGCTGGATCTGCCAGCCGACCGGCTCGATCTGCCACGAGTGGCTCGTCCGGACCATGCGCCGGGCCGGTGTCGAACCGGACGTCGCCTACTCGGTCGCCGAGTACCAGACCCAGCTGGCGATGCTTGCCCGTGGCATCGGCATTGGCCTGCTGCCGCGCCTGGGCCGTGGCCCGGTCCCCGACGAGGTGGTCGTCGTACCACTGCAACCGGCACCGAGCCGCCGCCTGTATGCCGTCTGGCGGACGACGACCGCGCGCCGGCCCGCGATCGCTGTGACACTGTCGACCTTGAAACACGCCTGGCCCGACCGGGACACTGCCTGATCGAGTGTGATCACTTCACGCGATCGGTTGACAGCGTTCCGTATCGTCGCTAAGTTCCGAGAAACTAATAGGAAACCTTCCTAACCATCCCAGGCAGTCCCCAACTTCGTTCCCGCCCCGACGCAGTAGGAGGCAGTTCATGATCCGCTCCCTGGCGGCCGGCGTACTGCTGGCCGCATCCACCCTTCTCCCCACCACCCCCGCGGCCACCGCCGCGCCTCCTCCCGAACCCGCCGCCGAGACCCCGGTCTCGATCAACGGGCAGCTGCGTGTCTGCGGCACCAAGCTGTGCAACCAGCACAATCAGCCGGTCCAGTTGCGCGGGATGAGCACCCACGGCATGCAGTGGTACTCGCAGTGCCTCAAGACCGCCTCGCTCGACGCGCTCGCCTACGACTGGAACGCCGACATCCTGCGCATCTCGCTGTACGTGCAGGAAGGTGGCTACGAGACCAACCCGCGCAAGTTCACCGACATGGTGCACAACTACATCGAGGAGGCGACCCGGCGCGGGATGTACGCCCTGGTCGACTGACACCAGCTCGACCCGGGTGACCCGAACTACAACCTGTCCCGGGCCAAGACGTTCTTCACCGAGATCGCCGACCGGCACAGGAACAAGAACAACATCATCTACGACATCGCCAACGAGCCGAACAACGTCGGAGACACCGAGTGAGGCCCAGCCGTGGGTGCCGACGAAGATCACGCCGTCGGGGTCCTTGGCCCGGATCACCGGCACCACCTGCTCGGCGTACGACTTGATGCCGGCCCAGCTGACCGGAGCGAGGCCGACATCGTCAACAACCCGGTCCGGGCCTCGAACCTGATGTACACGTTCCACTTCTACGCCGCGTCGCACCAGCAGGAGTACTTCGACGCGATGTCGCGGGCCGCGGACAAGCTCCCGCTGTTCGTCACCGAGTTCGGCACCCAGACCTACACCGGTGACGGCGGCAACGACTTCACCTGGTCGCAGAAGTACCTGGACTTCCTGGCCAGCAAGAAGATCGGCTGGACCAACTGGAACTTCTCCGACGACTTCCGTTCCGGCGCGGTCTTCAAGCAGAACGTCTGCGCCGGCAACACCTTCACCGGTACGTCGGTCCTCAAACCGGCCGGCGTCTGGGTCCGCGACCGGATCCGCACCCCTGACACCTTCCGCACCTCCGCACCGGCCGCGACCATCAACGTGAGTACGGCGGCGCAGCTGAAGTCGGCGCTGACCAACGCCGGACCGGGTGACACGATCAAGCTTGCCGACGGCACCTACACGGGCAACTTCAAGACCACGGTGTCCGGTACGTCGTCCGCACCGATCACGCTGACCGGTTCGGCGAACGCCGTACTGAAGTCCACTGGCGGCTACGGCCTGCACCTGAACGGATCGTCGTACTGGAACGTCCGCGGCGTCAGCGGACTGACCAACCCCGGGATCCCGGTCAGCTGACCGCCGCTCGGCTGCCGGAGCCGACGAGGGCGCGGAACTTGGTCTCCGTGTCCTCGTCGGCGGCTGTGTAGACGGTCGCCCGGAGGTGACCGAGCTGCGACAGCCACAGGATGGCCGGCTCGATCCGCAGCAGACCGGCCTTCGGATGCTCCAGCACCTTGATCCGGGTGCTCGGCACGGCCACCTCGTACCGCTCCCAGAGCTCCGCGAACAACGGCGAGCCGGTCAGCAGCCGTTGCGTCAGTTCCTGCCAGTCCGGCTCACCCAGATGGTCCGCAAGCGCGGCCCGGTACCCGGCGACCATGTGCACCTTCATCGAATCGGAGTCGACGTAACTGCACCCCCACTCCTTCCACATGAACGTCAGCCAGAGCATGTTGCGTTCCTCGACCGGGATGTCGCGCATGTCCAGCACGACCTCGCAGTAGGCGTCGTTGAACGCGAGGACGTCGTAGCGCGCGTTCAGCACCACCGCCGGGTACGGCGAGACGGCGTCCAGCATCTTCTGGATCGGCCTGGGGAGTGCTGGGCACTCTCCAGCCGCCGCACCGAGCTGGACACCGGCCAGCGTGTAGAGGTGCCTGCGCTCCTGCCGGTCGAGTCGCAGCGTGTTCGAGACCGCCTCCAGCACCTGCGCCGACACGTTAATGTCGCGACCCTGCTCAAGCCAGGTGTACCAGGTGACTCCCACACCGGCGAGCAGCGCGACCTCCTCCCGCCGCAACCCCGGCGTACGCCGCCGCCCGCCCGGCGCGAGCCCCACCTCCTCCGGCCGAATCCGCTCTCGCCGGCTCCGCAGGAACACCCCCAGCTCCCGCCGCTGCACCCCCTTGTCGGCCCGAACGCCGTACCTCATCCGGCTTCCGGCCTGCCCGGAACTGTCGGTGGTGGGTGGGAGGGTGTTCACGTCGATCACCGTTCTATGGTGGACCGGGCTGGAGGCTGGTTCCAGGTGCTGTGAATACCAGGATAAACAGACTCTCACTACCAGGCTCCGAACGGGCGCACGCTGGTGCGTATGACAGAGCTCCACGCCACTCAGGTCGCCGCCCGGCCGCGCGCTACCGCGTCACCGCTTGGGCCGGTGGCCCTCACCACCCTTCTCTTCGGCGCCTTCCTGCCGATGCTCTCCTTCTTCATCATCAACGTCGCCCTGCCGGCGATCGGCTCCGACCTGCGCGCCACCTCCGGTGAGCTCCAGCTCGTCGTCGGCAGCTACGGCATCGCCAACGCCACCCTGCTGGTCGTCGGCGGCCGGCTGGGCGACGGCTTCGGCCGCAAGCGGCTCTTCCTGATCGGGCTGATCGGTTTCACGGTCATGTCGCTCGTCTGCGCCATCGCCCCGACCATCGGCGTACTGCTGGCGGCTCGCGTCGTCCAGGGCGCAGCCGCGGCTGCCATGACCCCACAGGTACTGGCCTCCATCACCAGCCTGCTGACCGGCGAGCACCGCGCTCGGGCGATGGCCATGTTCGGTGTGGCCGGCGGAGCCGCGGCCGCCCTTGGCCAGATTCTCGGCGGCGTACTGGTCGAGGCTGATCTCTTCGGGCTCGGCTGGCGTGCGGTGTTCCTCGTCAACGTGCCGGTCGGCGTGCTGGCCGTGGCTGCGGCGATCCGGCTGCTCCCGGAGACCAAAGCCGATCAGGCACACCGGGTGGACCTCGTCGGAGCAGCTCTGCTCGCTCTGACGCTCGTACTGCTGCTCCTGCCTCTCACTGAGGGCCGTCCGCTCGGCTGGCCGCTCTGGACGTGGCTCTGCCTCGCTGCGACGATCCCGGCCGTGGCGGTGCTCGGCGTACACCAGCACCGGGCAGAGCAGTCCGGGCAGGCTCCGCTGATTCCGCCGACGGTGCTGCGGCTGCGGGCGATGCGGATCGGCTTGCTGCTCGCGGTCGCGTTCTTCACCACGTTCGGCGGGTTCATGTTCGTTTTCGCGCTCGCGACGCAGGGCGAGGCCGGGATGTCCCCGTTGGAAGGCGGTCTGAGCCTGCTGCCGATGGCCGTCGGGTTCTTCATCACATCGATCTACGGGCCGCGATTGCAGCAGCGGTACGGCGCCGGGCTCATCCTGCGCGGCTGGATCGTGCAGGCAGTCGGATATGGTCTGCTCGCCGTCGCAGCACTGACCCTCTGGCCGGATGTCGACCCACTGAAGCTCGCCGTACCGATGCTGGTCGCCGGCTTCGGCAGCGGCCTGGTCATGGTCCCGCTGATGGGTGTTGTGGTCAGCCAGGTCCCACCGGCTCAGGCCGGCCTCGGCAGCGGCATCCTGCTCACCAGCCAGCAGACCTGCCTCGCACTCGGGGCAGCCACCGTCGGTACGGCGTACCTCGCGCTGGCCGGGACGTCGTGGGGCCAAGGAGGCGCACTCGCCGCGGTCGCACTGGCCATCACCACCGTCTCGTTGCTGATGGCACCGGTCACGCACCAGCTGCGCTCGCGCTCCAGTGCGCAGGCCGGCTGAGAGAACCCGGCAGCTTGGTGGCACGGTCACCACGCGCGGCGTTGACCTGAGCCTGGGTGAGGAACAAGGCACCCGTCAGGTCGGCGCCGCGCAGGTCCGCGTCGCGAAGATCGGCACCGATCAGATCCGCCTGCCGGAGATCGGCGCCACGGAGGTCGGCACCGATCAGATAGGCACCACGGAGGTTGGCCTTCGCGAGATCGGCGCCACGGAGGCGGGCTCCGATCAGGTCGGCGCCGCGGCGCTCTTTCTTCTTGCTCTGCTTGCCACGCACGAGCTGACTCGTCTTCAGCAGCAACTCGTTGACCATGGCTCGCTCCGCGACCACGTCGACCGTGGTGAGGTCCGCCGTACGGCTGACCCGCTCGACACGATCGATCGCCGTACGCACGTCTGACTCGAAAGCCTTGTATTCAAGGGCTTCGGCGAGGTACCACAGCAGCTCGTGCAACTGTCGCAGGATCGGCAGGGCTTGGAACATTTGCTGCCCCGGCTGCTCGCGCCAGCTCTGGCCGGACCGGCGCGAGATCTCCTGGCCCGCCCCGAAGCAGTCGTAGACCGTGCAGCCCTGGAAGCCTTTCGGGCGCAGCTTGCTGTGGATCGTGCAGCGGAACGAGTCGTCGAGGTTCGGACAGGGTTCACCGGCGGGCTTGTCGATCGCGAAGTCGGCCGACTTGCTGAACGTCAGCGCCACACAGCAGAGGCCGAAGCAGCTGCCGCAGTCCGCGCGAAGATCAGATCTGCTCAGCAACCGTCAGTTCTGCTCTGCGACTGTCTGGCCGGTGCGGCGCCAGCGGATGCCGGCCTCGATGAAGTCATCGATCTCACCGTCGAACACACCGGACGTGTTACCGGACTCGTACTGCGTGCGCAGGTCCTTCACCATCTGGTACGGGTGCAGCACGTAGGACCGCATCTGGTCACCCCACGACCCCTGCACGTCACCGCGCAGCGCGTCCAGCTGGGCCCGCTCCTCGGCCTTCTTCAGCGCGAGCAGCTTCGCCTTCAGGATGACCATCGCGCTGGCCTTGTTCTGCAGCTGGGACTTCTCGTTCTGGCAGGAGACCACGGTGCCGGTCGGGATGTGCGTGATCCGGACCGCGGAGTCGGTCGTGTTGACGCTCTGGCCACCCGGCCCGGACGACCGGTACACGTCGATCCGCAACTCCTCCTCGGGCACGTCGATCTCGTCGGTCTGCTCGAGCACCGGGACCACCTCGACCGCGGCGAACGAGGTCTGCCGGCGGCCCTGGTTGTCGAACGGCGAGATCCGGACCAGCCGGTGCGTCCCCGACTCCACACTCAGCGTGCCATAGGCGTACGGCGCCTTGACCGCGAACGTGGTCGACTTGAGCCCGGCCTCCTCGGCGTACGACGTGTCGTACACCTCGGTGCCGTAACCGTGCCGCTCGGCCCAGCGCAGGTACATCCGCTGCAGCATCTCGGCGAAGTCCGCGGCGTCGACACCGCCCGCGCCGGACCGGATCGTGACCAGGGCCTCGCGCTCGTCGTACTCACCGGACAGCAGGGTGCGGACCTCGAGGGACTGGATCGCCTTGGCGAGCGAGCCGATCTCCTTCTCCGACTCCGCGATGCTGTCCGCGTCGTTCTCCTCCCGGCCGAGCTCGATCATGACGGCGAGATCGTCGAGGCGGCCGCGCAAGGCAGTGACCCGCTCCACGTCGGCCTGCAGGCTGGACAGCCGCGACGTGACCTTCTGCGCGTTCGCCTGGTCGTCCCACAGGTCGGGCGCGGCGACCTTCTCGCCGAGGTCGGCGATCTCTTTGCGCAGGGCGTCGAGATCGAGCACCTTCTCGATCGAGGTCAACGTCGCGTCGAGCTGCTTGAGCTCCGCGTCAAAATCCAGTCCAGCCACAAC
Source organism: Kribbella sp. NPDC023972 (assembly GCF_040639075.1). Taxonomy (NCBI): domain Bacteria; kingdom Bacillati; phylum Actinomycetota; class Actinomycetes; order Propionibacteriales; family Kribbellaceae; genus Kribbella; species Kribbella sp. NPDC023972. The sequence continues at coordinate 1,723,415 of NZ_JBEZZH010000001.1, forward strand.
CAAACAGACTACCCGCTAGACACGGTCTGCCGTTAAAAGGCCGTGACGTAGCAGGCCGAACACCTCCGCGACCGCCTGCTCCCACTCGGCCGGCCGGATCTCCGCCGCTGCGCCGTGCAGGAGCCGCATCAGTTCTTCCTCCAGCACCTTCTGGGCGGCCGCGAACTGCGCGGCGATCATCCGGCTCCTCAGTCGGGCATGCCCCCGCTCCTCGAGCGCCTCGGTCAGCAGCGCCTCCATCTCGGCCGCATTCTGCCGCCGACGCGCCAGCAACGCCGGGCTGTCCTCGATCGTCCGGACGAACTGCTGCCAGGTGGCCAGGTGCCCGGCCTGCTGCCGCGTGCGGAGCTCGGCCAGGCAGTACGCCTCGAGCACGTCCAGCGGATGCGTCCCGGCGTCCGCTTCCCGGACCGCCCGCGCCGGACCCCGCCACCAACCGTCCTGGTCGAAGAACAGGTCCTCCTTGGCCGGAAAGTGGTTGAACACCGTCTGTACGGCGACATCCGCCGCCCGCGCGACCTCCGCGACCGTCACCGCGTCGAATCCGCGCTCCAGGAACAGCGCGGTCGCCACGTCCGAGATCGCCTGCCGCGTCTGCTGCTTCTTCCGCTCCCGCCGGCCTTCCATTCGACAGAGCATAGACCAGATGCTTTACTTCATCCAATCTTGTAGTCACTACATCTTTGGAGTTTAGTCCAGTGCCAGTTCTCGTCACCGGCGCTCGCGGCAAGATCGCCCGCGCCGTCGTCGCCGCCCTCACCACCGCCGGCCACCCGGTGCGCGTCGCCACCCGGGTTGCCGCTGCCGACGTACCGGACGCGGTCACCTACGACCCGAGCGACCCCGGCCCGGTCCTGCGCGACATCAGCCAGGTCTTCCTGTACGCCGACCCGGCATCAGCGCCGGCCTTCGTCGCGGCGGCCGAGGCAGCCGGCGTCAAGCAGGTCGTGCTGCTCTCGTCGATGGCGGCGCAGGGCGACGATCCCGGCGACCCGCACCGCGAAGCCGAACGCATCATCGGCACCGGTGCGTACGCCACGACCTTCCTGCAGCCGGGCGCTTTCATGAGCAACGTGGCCTTCTGGGCACACCAGATCCGCGCTACCGGTGAGGTCCGGCTGCCCTACCTCGACGCCGAAGAAGCGCCGATCCACGAACAGGACATCGCCGACGTCGCCGTCCGCGTCCTCCTCGACGGGCCCGGCAACGGCCACGACGGCCGCGCCTACGCCCTCACCGGCCCCGAGTCGATGACCCGCACCCGTCAGATCCAACTCATCACCGAAGTCACCGGGGTCCCCATCACCCCGGTCGACCTAACCCCCGCCGAGGCCCGCACCGAACTGGCTCCCACCATGCGCAACCCTGCCCAGCTGGAGCACCTCATGTCCTACTGGTCCTCCCGCGTAGGCCAGCCGCAACCCATCGAACCCGCCGTCGAGTTGCTGACCGCCCACACCCCTCGCACCTTCACCACCTGGCTGAAAGACAATCCCACCGTCTTCGCCTGACCCGTCGCGCGGATTCCGCCATACAGCAGGGTGCCCGACCGACCAGACACCAATCGGAGGGCCGCCGGGCTCAGCGGATCGGGACGATGGCGGCGGCTTCGGAGGCGATGTCGGCGGAGCCTTGCCAGCCGGGCGGCTCGAAGGGGAGGTCGACGGACGACGTCAGCCGTACGGTCACCGTCGTACCGGTGACGTCCGCCGACCAGTCCAGCCCGTCGAATCTGTTGCTAGCGGCAACCTGGTCGAGATACTCGGCGGTCAGCCGGCGGGCCTGCTCCGGATCGATCTCGGCGTTCCCGTCGGCCGCGGGCTGCGCGTAGATCGCGGCCAGCCCGTTCGCCGCGGCAAGCACCGCGCCATCCGCGGTCGCGTCCAGATCCCGCCGCACCAGGAACACCTTCGAGATGTCCGTCACCACGACGATCATCAACAACACGATCGCCATGAACCCGATGATCAGCACGGTCAGCTGCCCTTGCTCGCCGGCACGCCTCCGCGGTGCGTTCATCGGGTGCCCTTGGCTTCGCGGTAGTCGCCGTACGGCTCGGTGTGGGCGGCGCTGACATGGATGGCCGGGGGCTCGCCGCCGAGTGCGTCGGGGATGAGCGGCAGCGGTACGTCGGTGTCGAGGGTGACGGTGACGGTGGATCCCGGCTCCAGGCAGACGGGAGTGCAACTGATGGTCAGTTGGCCGGGGTTGAGCTCCAGGCCTTGGTCCTTCATCGCCAGCCGCGCCGCCTCGAACGCCCGCGTCCGCGCCTCATCCTCCGACAGTCCGTCCGGCACGATGATGAACGCCCGCCCGGCCGCACGAGTCGCCGCGGTCGCGCCGTACGACGCCCGCTGTACGTCGAACACGCCCAACATCACGTAGACCAACGGCACCATCAACAACAACGCCAGCCAGGAGAACTCCACCACCGCGCTCCCCCGCTCACCCCGCGACCGGCGGGTGACGAACCTCATTCGCCGGTCTCCTTCACCGCATGGCCTTCGACCCTGAACTCGACACCAGGACCCCACAGACCCAGCGGAGGCATGTGCGCCGTGACAACGACCCGCACGCCCGGCTGCCCGGCGACGTCGGTCTCCTCAGCCATCACCGAGTCGATCAACTGGTCGTTCACCACGCCGTCCACCAGCTCCCGGGTGCGTGCTTCGCCGTCCGCGGGTTCCCGGTTGAGCACCGCGGCGTAGTGCGCTCCTTCCGAGGCCGCGGCCGCCACGGTGTTCCGCACGTACAGGTACAGCCCGAGCTGCAGGATTCCCAGGAACAACGGCACCACGAGCATCGAGACCAGCACGAACTCCACCACCGCCGACCCGTGCTCCCCGCGGCCGCTACGCCGGTGGGTCACTTGTTGGAGACTGAGCTCAGCGCGTCTTGGAGCATCTTGGACAGTTGCGGACCGGCGATGCCCCAGATGAGTACGACGAGGCCGGCGGTCATCACGGTGATGAGGACCCAGCCGGGGACGTCGCCGCGTTCCTTACGGGCCGGGCGTGGCGTCAGGACCAGCGCCACGAACAGTTTCGTCAGCAGTAACGGCATGAACTCTCCTCAGTTCATCCGGCGATCAGCCGGATTCCGACAGCGCCCGGATAGAAGGCGAAGGCAATGGTCACCGGCAACACGAGAAACACCACCGGGATCATCATGGCGACTTCCCGGCGCGCGCCGGACTCGATCAACTCGCGCCGCCCGGCCTCACGAATGTCACCCGCTTGAGCCCGCAGTACGTCGGCCAGCGGGGTACCGCGTTCGAGGGCGACCGCGAGCCCGTCCGCGAACCGCGACAGCGCCAGCAGGCCGGTCCGGTCCGCCAGCCCGTCGAGCGCGCGGACGAGCGTCTCACCCGCGCGGGTCTCACCCAGCACCCGCTTCAGTTCCTCGGCGAGCTCACCCCGGCAGGACCGCGCCACCCGGTCGAGCGCCGCCGCCGGACCCTCACCGGCCGCCACCGACAACGCCAGCAACTCCGCCACGGTCGGCAGCTCGGCGAGCAGCCGCCGCTCGCGACGTCGTACCTGGGTGGTCAGATAGGTGTCTCGGGCAAGCACTCCGAGGACGCCGAGCAGGCCGCAGAACAGCAGCATGCCGATCGGGTTCCCGGCGCCGAACGACAACGCGACGACCGAGACGACCAGCCCGAACCCGAAGGCCGCCGTACCCCACAGCAACTGCTCGATCCGGAACTCCTCGACCGTGCGCTCGACGCCGGCCCGCGCCAGCCGCCGGCGGATCGACCCGGCCCCGCCGAGCAGCCGCTCCAGCCGGGTCGCACCGGACCGCAACGTCGGCCCGAACAGCCGCAAGATCGCGGCGAACGGCGAGCCCGAGTCGACCACCCCGAGGAACACCTCCCCGCCCTCGAGATCCCGCAGGTACGGCGCCACCCGCTCATCCACCGACGGCTTCCGCCAGAACGGCAACCGCCGCCCCACCACCAGCAGCCCCGCCCCGAACACCCCACCCAGCACAGCCCCCACCACCACCGGACTCATCGCAGGACCCTTTCGGGTTCGGGGAGGCGGGCTATCCGGAGCATGAGGCGGTAGGCGATGAGGCAGGTGAGGGCGCCGGCGGCGATGACGAGGGCGCCCATCGGGGAGTTGTAACGCTGGATGACGTCGTCCTGGAACGAGAGCAAGGCGAGGACGAGCCAGGGGGCGGCGACGGCTACCCGGGCGCCGTTGACGGACCAGGATTGACGGGACTCGAGCTCGGACCTGGTCCGGGCGTCGTCGCGGAGGAACGTCGACAGGGAACGCAGCAACCGGCCGAGGTCCCCACCGCCGACCTCGCGGGCGATGCGCAACGCCTCGACCACCCGGTCGCCGACGGGATCCGCGAGCCGGGCCTTCAACCGGTCGAGCGATTCCGCGAACCGCCCGGTCGACGCGTAGTCCGCCCCGAACCGCCGGAACGGTTCACGCAACGGCAACGGCCCCCGCTCACCTACCTGCGCCAATGCCTCGGACAACGACAACCCGGCGCGAACCGCCGACGCGATGTTGTCCACCACGTCCGGCCACAACTCCCGGAACTCCGCGAGCCTCCGCCGCGCCCGGCTGCGCAACAGCGCGACCGGCAACCCACCGGCCATCAGCCCGAACACCGCACCGACCGGCCAAGCCCCCGACACCACGAACATCAGCGCGAACCCGACCACCCCCGTGATCACACACGCACCGACGAATGCACCCGGCGTCACACCTTCGACTCCAGCGCTGGCCAGCAACTCACGGCTGCGCGACAGCAGCCGTCCCTCACCGGCCGACGACTCGTCAACAGGTGCCACGAACGTCCAGATGATCAACAACATGCCGATCCCGAAGAACAACCCCAGGAGGAGTCCCATCAGCCCACCCCTCGCGGCAACTCGGTGAGCAGACCGGCCACGTTGTACCCGGCGTGCTGGAACCGCTCCGGATGCGGCAAATGCCCCTCGGCCCGTCGCAGTTGCCCGTCGTACGTGCCGAACACGGTCTCGGTCTCGATCGCCTGCTCCTCGATCCGCCCGCTGACCGCCACGATCTCCCGCACCCGCCGCTGCCCATCGGCCCCGATGCCCAGATGTACGACGAGATCCACGCACCCGGCCACCGTCGGCAGCACGAAGCGGGAGCCGATGTTCTCCCCCGCCAGCAACGGCAACGTGCACATCTTCGTCAGCGCCTCGCGGGCCGAGTTCGCATGGATCGTGCACATGCCGGGAAGCCCACTGTTCAACGCCAGCAGGAGGTCCAGGCACTCTTCGCCGCGCACCTCGCCGACGATCACCCGGGACGGCCGCATCCGCAGCGACTCCTTGACCAGGTCGCGCAGCCGGATCTCGCCGGTGCCCTCCAAGCCGGCTTGCCGCGTCTGCATCGACACCCAGTCGGGGATCGGCAGCTTGATCTCGAAGACCTCCTCACAACTGATCACGCGCTCGCTGCCGGGGATCGAGCCGGCCAAGGCGTTCAGCATCGTGGTCTTGCCGGCCTGCGTCCCGCCGGAAACCAGGATGTTCAGGCCGACCGCGACCGCGGCGTCGAGGACGGCAGCCGCGTGCGGGGTCAGCGATCCCAGCGCGACAAGGTCGGCCAACCTGGTCGCGCGCACGGTGAACTTCCGGATGTTGATCGCCGCATGGCGTTGGGTGATCCCGCCCAGCACGATGTGCACCCGGCTCCCGTCCGGGAGCCGGGCGTCCGTGAACGGCTGTGACACGTCGATCCGCCGGCCGGTCGACTTCAGCATCCGCTCGACCAGGTCGCTGACCTCCTCCTCGGTCAGCACGGTCGTGGTCAGCTCGTGCCGGCCGTCGCGAGCGATGAACACGCGGCTCGGCTCGTTGATCCAGATCTCCTCGACCGCCGGATCGTCGAGGTAGCGCTGCAGCGGCCCGAAGCCGGCGACCCTGTCGTGCACCTCCCGGCTGACCGCCTCGAGATCGCCGATCGGTGGCACCACGCCGGTCAGGCTGCGTTCGTCGTACTCCCGGACGACGGTGGCGACGATCGCGTTGACCGCGGCCGGGTCACGGAGCGGATCGATCCCCTCGCGGCGGACGACGTCGCGAACCTGGGCGTCGATCACTTCGACGGCACCGTCCCAGGCCGGCCGACGCGCGGCAAGTCTGTCGGCTGTCATCGGTCTCCCCCGTGTCTGTCCCGTCTGGCGACCACTCGGTCACCATGCGCGACCATCCTTCCAACCGCGGAGCCGGCCGCGCCACCCGCCTCGCCCGCAGCTGTGGATAACCGTGACATGCCAAAGGATCACTGAGGGTACTCGCGCCCTCACCAGCGGATGAACGAGCTCGGGGGTCAGCGGTGGACGAGCGTGTGCTCGAACGCGTAGCGGCTCGCGCGGAACAGGTGAGAGCCGTACTCGACCGGCTGCCCGTGGTCGTCGTACGTGATCCGGGTGGTCGCCAGCAGCGGGACACCTGGCTCCTCGGAGAGCAGCTGAGCCTGCTCGGGTGTGGCGGGCAGTGCGGAGATGGTCTGGTGTGCGACCTTCAACCGCACGCCCTCCGCACGCAGCAGTGAGTACAGCCCACGCTCGGCCAGGGTGGTCGGGTCTGTCTCCAGGAGTTCCGGGGGCAGCCAGTTGCGCATCAGCGCGAGCGGCTCGCCGTCCGCACGCCGCAGCCGCTCCAGCCTGAGGACTCGGTCCCCCTGCTCGATCTGCAGGGCAGTAGCGACCTCCGCGCTCGCTGGAGTGATTCCGAACCGCAGTACGTCGGTCTGCGGCTTGCGATGCGCCGCGGCCAGGTCGTCGTACAGGCTGGTCAGTTCGAGTGAGCGCCGTACCTGGCCCGAGTTCCCCACCACCTGCGTGCCGACGCCGCGCTTGCGCACGAGCAGTCCCTGGTCGACCAGTCGCGCGATCGCCTGCCGCACCGTCGGCCGGCTCAACCCGTACGCCTCCGCCAGGTCCACCTCATTGCTCAGCCGCGACCCGACCGGCAGTTCCCCGCCCTGAATCGCCGCCTCCAGTTGCTGCGCCAACTGCACGTGCAACGGCGTACGGCTGTTCCGATCAACCCGGACCTGCACGGTACTCATGCGCACATCCTGAAGCCTCCGCCTTGATCCGTCGACCCGCCGCAGTGATTTGATCAGATCTCTGCCTTTGTGAAGGCTCCCGGGAAACGCCGCTCGTTTTTCCTGAGTTCGCGCGGCGGTCTGTTCCGCGATTTCCAGCAGCCGGTCCTGATCAGGTGAATCCGGCCGCAGGAATGCGTTTCACCCGGACGCACCGACCGGTAGCAGATCGGTGAACCTTCGGTGAACGAGGTCCGGATCACGGGCAGGTGGTGTCGCCGGCAGCTCATCGTCAGGCAGGATGGCGCGTTCGCCGGTCACGCCGAGGACTACGCTGCCCGGAACGCGCCCCTCGGACGACCTGCGGTACGCCGCCGTACGACCGCCCATCGAAGGAGAAGGCATGGAACCGCTGCGCATCGGGATTCTCGGGGCCGCCCGGATCGCCGGCAACGCGATCGTCGAGCCGGCCCGGCTGACCGGCGCCCGGCTGGTCGCGGTGGCGGCCCGGGACACCGAACGGGCCGAGGCCTTCGCGGCGGAACACCAGGTCGAACGGGTGCACGCGTCGTACCAGGACGTGCTGGACGACCCCGAGATCGAGGCGATCTACAACCCGCTCGCCAACGGGCTGCACGGTCCGTGGAATCTGCGGGCGATTGCCGCTGGCAAGCATGTGCTGACCGAGAAGCCCTCGGCCAGCAACGCGGTGGAAGCGATCCAGGTCCGCGACGCTGCCCTCGAGCGGGGCGTGGTCTTCATGGAGGGATTCCACTACGCGTACCACCCGGTGATGCGCCGGCTGCAAGAGTTGCTCGCCAAGGGTGAGCTCGGCGACCTGCAGCACGTCGAGGCGACCATGGTGATGCCACCGCCGCCGGACACCGACCCGCGATGGTCGTTGCCGCTGGCCGGTGGCGCCGTGATGGACGTCGGCTGCTACGCGATCCACGCACAGCGGATGCTGGCGCCGTACGCCGGTGGTGTGCCGAAGCTGATCAGCGCACGGGCCGGCGAGCGCAAGCGGCTGCCCGGGGTGGACGAGTGGCTGAACGCCGACCTCGAGTTCCCGAGCGGTGCCACCGGTGCGATCCGGACCAGCATGGCCGCTGAGAACGTCGATTTCAGCCTCAAGGTGGTCGGCACGCGCGGCGAGGCGTTCGCGCCGTTCTTCGTGCTGCCGCACAACGACGACCGGGTGATCGTGACGACCAAGGAGGACACCTGGGTCGAGCACCTCGGCACGCGTACGTCGTACACGTATCAGCTGGAGGCCTTCGCCGGAGCGATCCGCAACGGTGCGCCGGTGCTCACCGACGCCGAGGACGCGCTGGCGACGATGGAGCTGATCGACGCGTGCTACGTCGAGGCCGGGATGACTCCGCGCCCGGTCTCCACCATCTGAGCTCGCCCAGCGGCGGCGTGCGCGAACGCCTGGATGAACGGGTGTGGCCGCGTGCCGTCCCCGGACAACTCCGGCTGGAACAGCGTCACCAGGAAGAACGGGTGCTCGGGTAGCTCGGCGACCCGTGGCGCGCCGTCGGCGTCGTACGCGCTGAACACCAGACCGTGGTCCTCGAGCAAACTCTGCCGCGCGGGATCGAGCCCGTACGAGCAGTGATAGCGCTCGGTGGACCGCTCCGCGCCGAGCAGCCGGCCGGCCAGCGTGCCGGGCCGCACCTCGACCGTGGCCTCGTGACCGTCGAGTGAGCAGGCCAGCGGCACGATCAGCAGGTCGTCGGCGTCGGGAGCGTTCTCGGCGTGCTGTACGCCGGTGGCACCGCAGACGTTGCGCGCATACTCGAGCATCGCGTGCTGGAAACCGCCACACGTCCCGAGGAACGGGATCCCCCGCTCTCGCGCCGTGCGGATCGCACTGAGCGCGCCTGCCTCGCTTCGGTACGGGCTCCCGGGCAGGACCCAGATCCCGTCGAAGGCCTCCATCGCGTCCACCTCGTCGGTGCGGACCCAGTACACGTCCAGGTCGAGCCCTTCCCGCTCGCGCAAGCGGTCGAGCACCCGCGGCACCTGGTGGTGTGAACGGACGTGCGGCGAGCGATCGCCGACCAGGGCGATCCGGGCAGAGTATGCGTGCGTCATGTCCTCATCCTGCGCCGGAAAGCTCGATCAACACCAACGATGATCTCTGCATTGACGATAAGCGATACTGATCGGCGTGGATCCGCATCTGCTCCGCACATTCATCGCGGTGGCGACGACTGGCTCCTTCTCGGCCGCGGCAGCCGAGCTCGGCTATACCCAGTCGGCGGTCTCGCAGCACATCGCCGCACTCGAGAACTCCCTCGGCACCGCGCTCCTGACCCGCCGCCCGGTGGCCCCGACCCCGGCCGGTGACCGGCTGCTCGAACACGCCGGGGCGATCCTGTTGCGCATCGAGGCCGCCCAGGCCGACGTACGACGGGTGCTCGGCGAGCCAGCCGGTTCGATCGTGTTCGCCTCGACTCCCCTGGCCGGTGCGGCTCGGGTCGCGCGGGCACTGACCCGGCTCAGGCAGGAGCGGGCCGGACTTGCCGTCACCTTCGAGGTGGCGCGCCGCGACGAGGTGGTTCGGGGTGTTGCGTCCGGCACCTACCACCTCGGCCTGATCGACGGCATCGCCGCGCCGAGCGATCCCCTGAGGCTGCCGGACGTCGGCACGGTCCGCACCTCGGGGGTCGCCCAGGAGCAACTCGCCGTCGTACTACCGGACGATCACCCGCTCGCTGGCCGCAAGCGTCTCGGCCTGCCGGCTCTGGTCGACGCACGATGGATCGACGCACCCGCCGTGAGCGCGCCACTGGACGATCTGCGCGCCGCGGTCGAAACCGACAGCCTGCGCCCAGCCCTCGTCTACACCGGCGCCGACCTCCTCACCCTCCTGGAACTGGTCGCCGCAGGCCATGGCCTGGCCGTCCTCCCCAGCTCGGTGCCGACGCCGGCCGGCGTACGGAAGATCCCCGTCAACGCACCCCGGCTCGTGCACCGGGTCGAACTCCTGCACGGCCACCTCGACTCGACCACCGCCACAGCCCTCGCCGAGTTGCTCGGCGAGGACTGAGCCCGGCTACTTCCGCGCCTGTTTGGTGGGCGGAATGATGGCGCTGTCGCTGGGGACGGCCTTCGGCTTCTTGGGTTGCTTGGGCTTGCGGACCTCACGTCCGCCCTTGTTCTTGGCCATGACGTACTCCTGGGCTGATGGCTGGCTCGCTGACCAGCTCAATGACTGCGGACAGGCCAACGGCCTTCGTACGCCGCGGTACTCCTCATGCCCCGGGGGTTGTCTTCGACGCTACACCCAAGCGGTTCCGATGACCCGTGCTAGTCGTGGGTGGGAAAGCCCAGGTTGAGGCCGCCGTGGGAGGGGTCCAGCCAGCGGGAGGTGACGACTTTGCCCCGGGTGAAGAAGTGCACGCCTTCGGTGCCGTGGGCGTGGGTGTCACCGAAGAGCGAGTTCTTCCAGCCGCCGAAGGAGTAGTACGCCATCGGCACCGGGATCGGGACGTTGACGCCGACCATGCCGACCTCGACCTCGGTCTGGTACCGGCGGGCCGCGCCACCGTCGTTGGTGAAGATCGCGGTGCCGTTGCCGTACGGGTTCGAGTTCACCAGCTCGAGGGCGGCGTCGTACGTCGGGACGCGGACGACCGACAGCACCGGGCCGAAGATCTCGTCGGTGTAGATCGACATGTCCGGCGTGACCTTGTCGAACAGCGTCGGACCGAGCCAGAAGCCGTCGTCAGCGCCGTCGAACGGGCCCTCGCGGCCGTCGACCGCCAGCTCCGCACCCGCCTTCACGCCGGCCTCGACGTACCCGACGACCTTGTCGCGGTGCTCGCCGGTCACGAGCGGGCCCATGTCGCAGCCGCGGGTGCCGTCACCCGTGCGCAACCCGCCCATCCGCTCCTTGATCTTGCCGATCAGGTCGTCGGCGACCGGCTCGACCGCGATCAGCGCCGAGATCGCCATACACCGCTCACCCGCCGAGCCGAAGCCGGCGTTGACCGCGGCGTCGGCGGCCAGGTCGAGGTCGGCGTCGGGCAGCACGACCATGTGGTTCTTCGCGCCGCCGAGCGCCTGCACCCGCTTGCCGTTCGCGGTGCCGTGCTGGTAGACGTACCGGGCGATCGGGGTCGACCCGACGAACGAGACCGCCTTGATGTCCGGGTGCTCGAGCAGCCGGTCGACCGCCTCCTTGTCGCCGTGGACGACGTTCATCACGCCGTCGGGCAGGCCGGCCTCCTTCCACAGCGCGGCGACCGCGTTGACCGCGGACGGGTCCTTCTCGGACGGCTTGATCACCACACTGTTGCCACAGGCAACCGCGATCGGGACGAACCAGAGCGGCACCATGGCCGGGAAGTTGAACGGCGAGATCACCGCGACCGCGCCGAGCGGCTGGCGGATCGAGTACACGTCGACGTTCGTCGACACGTTCTCGCTGAAGCCACCCTTCAGCAGGTGCGGGATGCCGCAGGCGAACTCGACCACCTCCTGACCGCGGGTCACCTCGCCGAGCGCGTCCGACAGCACCTTGCCGTGCTCGGCGGTGATCAGCGCGGCGATCTTCTCCTTGTTCGCGTTCAGCAGCTCACGGAACGCGAACAGCACCTGGGCCCGCCTGGTCAGCGAGGTCCGGCCCCAGACCTTGGACGCGTCGTGGGCGACCTTGACCACCTCGTCGACCGTCGCCGCCGAGGCCAGGTCCAGCTCACCGGTGACCTCACCCGTCGCCGGGTTGTAGACCTTGCTGGTGCGCTCCGAGACCCCGGTCCACGGGGCCCCGCCGATCAGATGAGTGATTCGCTTGATGTCAGTACTCACGATTTCCTCGCTGCATTGGTTGGCAGGTGGTCAGGGTTCATCCGAGGACCTTCCGGCGGTCGGCGAGGTCGACGTCGACCGGGCGGCCGGAGCCGAGGGACGCGATGCCGGCCTCGCAGACGGCGGCTGCCGCGTAGCCGTCCCAGGCACTCGGACCGTCGATCTCCCCACGTCGGGTGGCGTCGACCCAGCGCTGCACCTCGATGTCGTACGCGGCCTCGAAGCGGACGCGGTAGTCGGCCGGCATCGCGCCACCCCACTGACTGCCCGCCCGGGTAAAGACGCCCGAGCCGAGCCCGATGGTAGCGCTGCCGCGCTCGGCGACGGCCTCACACCGCACCTCGTACCCCACCTGGAAGTTGACGAACACCTCGACATCCGCGATCGCCCCGTTCGCCAGCTCGAACACGGCCAGTTGCGGGTCCAGCACCCCTTCGCCGCCCAGGCTGGTCGGCTTCGGCGCGTGCACGGTGATCCGGGTGATCTCGGCGTCGAACAGCCAGCGGGCGACGTCGACCTCGTGCACCAGCGAGTCCCGCACGATCATCTCGCTACGGAACGTCGCCGGGACCGACTTGTTCCGGTGGACGTTGTGCAGCAGCAGGGTCCGGCCCAGTTCCCCGGAGTCCAGCAGCTGCTTCAGAGCGGCGTACTCCGGGTCGAACCGGCGCATGAAACCGACCTGGATGAGCGACCGGCCGACTTTGTGCTCGGCCTCGACCACTCGGAGCGAGGACGCCGCGTCCATGGTCAACGGCTTCTCGCACAGCACCGGCTTCCCGTGCTCGAGGCAGGCGAACAGCTGCTCCGCATGCGCGAATCCCGGTGACGCGAGGATGACCGCGTCCACCTCGACATCGCCGATCAGCTCCAGCGGATCGCCGATCGGCCGCACGCCGCCGAGGGCGTCCGCCAGGGCCTTCGCCCGCTCGGCGTCCGGATCGCACACCGCGACCAGGCGCGCCCCGGCGGTGCGGCGGGCGACTCGCTCGGCATGGTCGGCGCCCATCATCCCGACGCCGACGATCCCGATCCGCAGATCGGTCATCCGTCCTCCTTCACCTGCTCATTGTCCTCGGCCGGCCCGGCCTTGCCGTCCCGTACGGCGGCATCCGCCGCCTGAGCGGGGTCGACGACGACACCTACGTCGATACCCCGAAGCTCGTGGCTGAGCGCCTCGAGCTCCGAACCGCCGGCCATCTCGGTGGTCAGTTGCTCCAGCGTGATGTCGGCCCGGTGGACGTCCAGCGCGACCCGGCCGAGCTTCAGGACGACGAAGTGGTTGCCGACCAGGTAGGCGTGGTGCGGGTTGTGGGTGATGAAGATGACGCCGATCCCCGCATCCCGCGCCTTGACGATGTACTTGAGCACCACGCCGGACTGGTTCACGCCCAGGGCCGCCGTGGGCTCGTCCAGGATCAGCACTTTCGCGCCGAAGTGAATCGCCCGCGCGATCGCGACGCACTGCCGTTGACCGCCCGACAGCTTGCCGACAGGCTGCTCCAGGTTGGGGATCGAGATCCCCATCTTGGTCAGTTCCTCCTCGGCGATCCGCTTCATCTTCGCCGAGTCCAGCAGCCCGAATGGGCCTCTGGTGATCTCGTTGCCGAGGAAGAAGTTGCGCCAGACCGACATCAGTGGCGCCAGGGCGAGATCCTGGTAGACGGTGGCGATACCGCTGTCCAGCGACTCGCGCGGCGAGGAGAAGTGCCGCTCCTGGCCGTTCACCGACATGGTGCCGGACGTGTAGTCGTGCAGGCCGGCGATGATCTTGATCAGCGTGGACTTCCCCGCGCCGTTGTCGCCCAGCACGCAGGTGATCTCACCCTGCCGCACCGACAGCGACACACCCCGCAGCGCGTGGATGTTGCCGTAGCTCTTGCCGACGTCCTCCAGGTGCACGATCGGCGTGGTCGGGCTGGTGCTCGCCTCGTCGGCGAAGCTCTTCGTGGTGGTCATCGTGCTTCCGCCTTGTTCTTCACGACCAGGTTGACGATCGTTGCCAGTAGCAACATCGCGCCGAGGAACGCCTTGAACCAGTCCGGGTTCCAGCCGGCGTACACGACGCCGAGCTGGACCATGCCGAAGATCAGCGCGCCGATCGCCCCGCCGACGACCGAGCCGTAGCCGCCGGTGAGCAGGCAGCCACCGACGACCGCCGCGATGATGTAGAGGAACTCCTTGCCGACACCCTCACCGGACTGCACCACGCCGTTCTGCACGAACAGCAGCTGCATGCCGGTGAACCAGGCGAAGAAGCCCACGGTCATGAACAGGCCGATCTTGACCTTCTTCACCGGTACGCCGACCGCCCGGGCCGCAGCGGCGTCACCCCCGACGGCGAAGATCCAGTTCCCGACCTTCGTCCGCAGCAGCACCCAGGCGGCGATCGCGACGAACAGGATCCACCAGACGATGATGATCTTGACGGTGATCCCGCCCAGTTTGAACTCCGACGCGAACAACGCCTTGGCAGAGCTGAACCCGTCCATGTCGCTGATCGAGTTCGAGGCGACCGCGCCGGAGGTCAACCGGGTCACCGCGATGTTCAGGCCCTGCAGGATGAAGAAGGTGCCCAGCGTCACCAGGAAGCTCGGCAGACCTGTGCGCATCAGCAGCCAGCCGTTGAAGAGACCGACCAGCAGCGAGAGCGCGAGCGCGACCACCACGCCGACCCAGACGTTGACGCTGAGCTGGTAGGCGAACAGGCCGGCGGTCAGACCTGAGGTCGTCACCGCGACCCCCGCCGACAGGTCGAACTCGCCGCCGATCATGAGCAGCGACACCGGCACCGCCATCACGCCGATCAGCGCGGCCTGGTACAGGATCGTGCCCGTGTTGTTGATGTCCCGGAACGGCGCCGCGGTGACGAGGAAGAACACCAGGATCACGGCCGCTCCGACGAGCGATCCGATCTCGGGACGGCTCAGCAGGCGGGCACCGATGGATCGCGCGGAGACGCGATCGTCGGCGGCCACGGGTGACGTGATGGTCGACGCCATGGCGCTACCTCAGCGCGTTCCGGCGGCGGCGAACTTCTCGACCGCCTCGATGTTCGACTTGTCGATGAAGGCCGGCCCGGTCAGCGTCGCCTCACCGCCGCCGATCGTGTCGCCGTTGGTCTTGTAGAGCCAGATCGCGTCGATCGCGAGGTAGCCTTGGAGGTACGGCTGCTGGTCGACCGCGAACTGGACGGTGCCGTCCTTGACCGCCTTGGCCATCTCCTTGCTCATGTCGAAGCTGCCGATCTTGGCCGCGGATCCCGCGTCCTTGGCCGCCTGAACCGCGGTCAGGGCGATACCGGCGTTCAGCGCGACGACGTAGTCGGCGGTCTTGTCCTGCTGCAGCTTGGACGTGAGCGTCGCCTGGGTGCCCGGCTGGTCGGTGCCGTTGACATTCACGTTCTCCACCGCGCCGAACTTGTCCTTGATGCCCTGGCAGCGCGCCTCGAGGCTGACGTTGCCCTGTTCGTGGATGACGCAGATGACCTTCTTCGCGCCGAGCTGCTTCAGCTTGTCACCGGTCGCCTGGCCCGCGATCCGCTCGTCCTGACCGAAGTACCCGAGCGCGCCGGTGGTCTTCCAGACGTCGAGACCGCCGTTCAGGATAGTCACCGGAATACCCGCCGCGATCGCCTTCTTCACGTTCGGGATCACCGCGTCCGGCTTGTTCAGGGTGACCGCGATGCCGTCGACCTTGGAGTCGATCGCCGTCTGCACCAGGTTCGCCTGAGCGGCTCCGTCCGGATCGGAGGAGTACTGCAGCTCGATGTTGTCCTTCTTCGCGGCCACCTCCGCGCCGCGCCGGACGATGTCCCAGAAGGTGTCGCCGGGCCCCGAATGGGTGATCAGGGCGACCTTCATCCGCGGGGTGTCCGCGACGTTCCCGGAACCGGAACCGGCGTTCTGCTCCTCCTGCTTGCCGCCGGACGAACTGCACGCGGCGAGCGCCACCACCACGGCGAGTGCCGCCCCCGCAGCCGCCGCCTTCTTCTGCCACCGAACCATGACTACAACCAGCCTTTCAGACGATCCGCGGGTCGCCCCGCGGTGTTGCGAGGGACCAGAGAGTGCACACTCTGCTGGCCGTCAGATCGATACGCCACCCCCGTGGGATCTCAGATAGGCCAACGTCCGCTCCGCGATCGGCAGCGGTACGTCGGGCGGGCAGGGATACAGATCCTGCTCGACGATCGCGAACAGGTCCACGTCGAGCGCTGTCAGCGCCTCGAGCACCGGCGGCAGGTCAGGTACGCCGTTGGGTGGCTCACACATCACGCCGCGCTTGACAGCCTCGTCGAACCCTGCACCGTCGGACTCGACGGCGGCCAGGATCTCGGGGTCGACCTGCTTGAGGTGGACGTACCCGATCCGGTCCGGATACTTCCGGATCAGTTCGAGGTTGTCACCGCCGCAGTAACTGATGTGCCCCGTGTCGAGGCAGAGGTTCACGTACTCGCCGTCGGTCTCCGCCAGGAAGCGCTCGACGGTGTCCTGGGTGTCGACGTGGCCGTCCGCGTGCGGGTGGTACTGCGTCTTCAGCCCGTACTCCTCGGCGATCCGCCGTCCGAGCTCGGTCACCTGCCGGCCGTGCCGAGCCTGCCCCTCGTGGTCGAGCCGGGCCTCGGTGGGCTGGCCGGTGACCGAATCGCGCCACATCGACGGCATCACGACAAGGTGCCTCGCGCCCATTGCCGCGGTCAGCTCGGCCACCTTCGACACGTCCCGCCAGGTCGACGCCCAGGCATCCGGCCGATGCAGCTGTTCGAACGTCGTGCCTGCCGTCATGGACAGGCCGCGCTTGTCCAGCTCCTCCTTCAGCCGGGACGGATCGGTCGGCAGGTAGCCGTACGGCCCGAGCTCGATCCGGGTGTAACCGGCCGCGGCGACCTCGTCGAGGAACCTCTCCCACGGTGTCTGCTGCGGATCGTCCGCGAACCACACACCCCACGAGTCCGGCGCGCTGCCGATCTTCACCTCGGCCATGTCAACGATCTCCCTCGGCCGGCGCCAGGAGCGGACGCTGGCCCTTCTTGGACTCCTCGTACGACGCCGCCGCGGCCTGGGTCGAGTCGAGCTCGGACACCTGGCTGACCGGGACGTCCCACCACGACTCGCTGTCGGGTGCACCGATCAGCGGATCCGTCTGGACGTGGATCGCGATGGGTCCGTCCGCGGCCTTCGCCGTACCGATCGCCTTCTCCAGCTCGGCGCGGTCGTGCACCTCGATCACGTCGACGCCGAGGCTGCGGATGTTCGCGGCCAGATCGACCGGCAGGTAGTCGCCGTCGAGGCGTCCGTCACTGCCGCGGCGTCGGTACGCCGTACCGAAGCGTTGGGAGCCCAGCGACTCCGACAGCGCGCCGATCGAGGCGAAGCCGTGGTTCTGGACCAGGACGACGATGATCTTCACGTTCTCCTGGACCGCGGTGACGAGCTCGGTGGACATCATCAGGTACGACCCGTCACCGACCAGGACGAACACGTCGCGATCGGGCGCGCCGAGGCGGACGCCGATACCGCCGGCGATCTCGTAGCCCATGCAGGAGTAGCCATATTCGACGTGGTATCCCTTCGGGTCGCGCGTGCGCCACAGTTTGTGCAGCTCACCCGGCATCGAACCGGCTGCGCAGACCACCACATCAGACGGCGCCGACAATTCGTTCACGGCACCGAGCACTTCGCCTTGTGTCAGCAGGCCTTCGGCCAGGTTCGCGGTCACCTCGGCGGGCGGGTTGTAGGTGTTTTCCACAATCGCGTCCCACTGGGTTGCGAGCATGGCGGTCGAGGATCTGTACTGGTCGCTCACAGACCAGTCACCAACCGCGGATCGCAACGAAACAAGGGCTTCCCTGGCATCCGCGACGAGAGGAAGGCCGGCATGTTTGCCACCGTCGAAACGCGCCACGTTGATGTTGACGAACCGCACGTCCGGGTTCTGGAAGGCGGTCCGGGAGGCCGTCGTGAAGTCGCTGTACCGGGTGCCGATCCCGATCACCAGGTCGGCGTCGCGGGCCAGGGTGTTGGCTGCCGTGGTCCCGGTCGAGCCGACCGCGCCGACCGACTGCGGGTGGTCGTAGCGCAGCGATCCCTTGCCTGCTTGGGATTCCGCCACGGGTATGCCGGTCGCCTCGGCGAACTCGCGGAGCGCGTCCTCGGCGCCGGAGTAGTGCACGCCGCCACCCGCGACGATCAGCGGCCGCTGCGCGGACCGTAGGAGATCTACCGCCTTGTCGACAATTGATGCTTCCAGCAACGGCCTTGCGACGTACCAGGTGCGCTCGGTGAAGAGCTCCTCGGGCCAGTCGTGGGCCTCAGCCTGGACGTCCTGCGGCAGGGCCAGCGTCACCGCCCCGGTCTCGACCGGGTCGGTCAGTACGCGCATGGCGTTGAGCAGGGCCGAGGGCAGCTGCTCGGGGCGCCAGATGCGGTCGAAGTACTTGGACACGGGCCGGAACGCGTCGTTCACGGAGACGTCGCCGGCGCCGGAGCTCTCCAGCTCCTGCAGCACGGGTGTCGCCACCCGAGTCGCGAACACATCCGAAGGGAGGATCAGAACAGGCAGCCGGTTGATGGTCGCCAGGGCCGCGCCGGTCACCATGTTGGTCGACCCCGGGCCGATGCTTGCCGTGCAAGCGTAGGTCTGGAGCCGGTCACGGGTGCGGGCGAAGGCGGATGCGGTGTGCACCATGGCCTGCTCGTTGCGGGCCAGGACGTACGGCAGCGCCTCCGGGTCCTGGAGCTCGGCCTGGAGCAGGGCCTGGCCGACACCGGCCACATTGCCGTGGCCGAAGATTCCCAGGCACCCGGCGAACAGCCGCTGCCGCTGTCCGTCGCGCTCCGAGTACTGGACGCTCAGGAATCGCACCAACGCCTGCGCGACCGTGAGACGTACCGTCATCGCTGTCCTCCGGAGAAGTGTGCGCCGAGGCGCGGGTCGGATGAGTTACTCATGGCTCGCCCCGAACGGGAGACGGGGGTCGATCGACTGGGTGGCCCAGAGCTCGCGGACCCAGCCGTGCCGCGGGTCGTCGGTGATCAACCACTCGCGTTCGGTACCGGGGCCGGCCATCACGTTCAGGTAGTACATGTCATAGCCAGGAGGCGCCATAGCAGGACCATGCCAACCATGTGGGACCAGCACCAGATCACCGCTGCGGACTTCCGCGAGCACGTCGATCGGGCGGTCCTCGGTGCCGTACACGCGCTGATAGCCGATCGGGTCGTTGCCCTTGACATCTTCCGGGGCGGCCTCGGAGAGCTGCAGCTCGAAGTAGTAGATCTCCTCGAGCTCACTCTCCTTGCCCGGCCTGTGCTCGTCATGCTTGTGCGGTGGGTACGACGACCAGTTGCCGGCCGGAGTCAGCACCTCGCAGGCGA
The DNA here is from genome assembly GCF_040639075.1 of Kribbella sp. NPDC023972. Lineage (NCBI taxonomy): Bacteria > Bacillati > Actinomycetota > Actinomycetes > Propionibacteriales > Kribbellaceae > Kribbella > Kribbella sp. NPDC023972. Next base: position 1,742,664 of record NZ_JBEZZH010000001.1, read on the forward strand.
TGATCGAGTCGGCCTCGAGGACAGCCGGCGTACCGAAGTTGCGGACCTGGCGGGACGCGACACCCGCGCCGCGCAACTCGGTCTCGACCTGCTCGACCCCGATGCGCCGGAACGGGTGGTCACTCGCGGCCTTCGCGTGCGGGAACGCGATGCGGGCGCCACCCGGGCTGACGACCGCCACCGTCGTACCGCGAGGAACGTAGGCCAGGTCGGTGGGGCCGGCGAAGACGTCGGCACGACCGGCGAGCGGGACGGTCTCCCCCTCGACGATCACCTCGGCCGAGCCGCTCAACGGGAGAACGAGGTACTCGCAGTCCTCGGTGTCGATCTGGACGGACTGGCCGGGCAGCAGCGTGCGGATCGACAGGCCGGTGTGATGCCAGTCCTGCTCGTCCGGACGCACCATGACCTCGAAGCCGTCGCGTGCCGTCGTACCGGCGGGCCTGAACCACCTACTCATGGACGTCCTCGCTTCGCTCCGGGCGCCCATGAGGCACAAGCCGGGCTGTGTCTTTGATTCCCTCGCGATGCTCGGTCATGCGGCACCTCCGTGGACGAGGGTGGCGGCTTGGTCGACGGCTGCGGCAACGTCGCCGTCGGGTGGGAAGAGCAGCGCGCGGCCGACGACAAGGCCACGGACCGAAGGAAGGCTGAGCGCCTTGCCCCACGACGCGTACGTCTCCTCGGGTGAGACCGTCGGGTCACCGCCGAGCAGCAGCGTCGGCAACGTCGTTGCTTCCATCACCCGCTCGAGGTCGTCGACCACCGGGAGCTTGAGCCAGGTGTACGCGCTGGTGGCGCCCAGACCGGAGGCGATGTGGATCGACTTGATCACCGAGTCCGGGTCGAGCTGGTTCGTCACCCGGCCGTCCGTACGCGTCGACCAGAACGGCTCGACCATCGCCATCAGCTTGTGCTCGGCCAGCCCGGTAACCGCGACCGCGCTGCTCTCCAGCGTCGCCACGGTGCCCGGGTCGGCCAGGTCGATCCTGGTCAGCATCTTGCCGCCGTCGAGCCGGCGAGCGGCGATCTCGTCGGCCGACCGGTACGCGGTGAAGCGATCGTCCAGTTCGAAGGCGGAGCCCTGCAGGCCACCGCGATTCATCGAGCCGATGACGACCTTGCCCTCGAGCGCGCCCAGCAGCAGCAGATCTTCGAGTACGTCGGGGGTCGCCAGGACGCCGTCGACACCGGGCCGCTCCAACGCGGTCGTCAGCCGGTCGATCAGCGCGGGGCGGCTGGCCATCGCCATCCGGTCACCGCGCACCCCCAGGGCGCCGCGGGCCGGGTGGTCGGCCGCGACGATCAGCAGCCGGCCGTCGGCGCCGACGAGCTCGCGGCGACGCCGCTGCTGCCATGCCTCGCCGATCCGCTCCGGATGCCGCACCCGCAGCTCGGTCAGGTGGTCGAGGGACTGTCCCGCTCTGATGTCGCTCATGCTTGCTCACCCAGCAGGCTCAGGACCTCCGCCTCGGTGGGCATCGCGGTCGAGCACTCGAGCCGGGACGCGACGATCGCGCCGGCCGTGTTGGCGAACCGGATCACCTTCTCCAGCGGCCAGCCCGCGAGCAATCCGTGGCAGAGCGCACCGCCGAAGCCGTCACCGGCGCCGAGACCGTTGACCACGTCGACCGGGAACGGCGGCACCTCGACCCGCTCGTCGCGGGTCCGGGCCAGGGTTCCCTTCGGGCCCTGTTTGACGATGGCCAGGTCGAGGCCACGGTCGAGCAGCGCCTGCGCGGCCTTGTCGGGGTCGGTCTCGCCGACCGCCACCTCACACTCCTCACGGTTGCCGACGGCAACCGTGCAGTAGTCCAGCGCGCGGCTGACCTGCTCATGCGCCTCACTCGGGTCGGCCCAGAACATCGGCCGGTAGTCGAGATCGAGCACGGTCAGCGGGCGGCGCTCGCGCGCTTCCCACGCGACGAAGTGGGCCGAGCGGCTCGGCTCCGCGGACAGCCCGGTGACGGTGGACCAGTAGATGCTCGCGTCCCGGATCGCGGTCAGGTCGAGCTCGGACGGGAAGATCTCCAGGTCCGGAGCCTTCGGGAACCGGTAGAAGTACAGCGGGAAGTTGTCCGGTGGAAAGATCTCGCAGAAGGTGATCGGCGTCGGCAGACCCTCGACGGGGGCCACGTACCGGTCGTCGACACCGAGCTCGCGCAAGGTGCGGTGGATGAAGGTGCCGAACGGGTCGTTGCCGGTCCGGCTGATCACCGCCGACCGCCGACCGTGCCGAGCCGCCGCGACCGCCACGTTCGTGGCGCTCCCACCCAGGAACTTGCCGAAGCTCTCCACGTCCTCCAGGTGGGTTCCCACCTGCAGCGGATACAGATCCACCCCGATCCGCCCGATGGTGAGAACCTCGTCCGGTCCGGACTGGCCTGCTGTCTGGGTCTCAGCAGTCATGACAGGGGCTCCGCGATGGTGTGGAGGTGGGCGATGCTGGCGCGCACGTCGGTGAGGGGGCCTTCGTCGGTGGGGCGAGACTGCAGGATGGTGTCCTGTTCGAGGACGTACCAGCCGCGGTAGCCGGAGTTCTCCAGCGTGGCGACGATCGTGGTCAGGTCGATGTCGCCCGCACCGAGCGGGCGGTACATGCCTTGGCGTACGGCGTCTGTGTAGGAGACCTCACCGGACTGGACCTTCGCGGCCCACTGAGCGTCGACGTCCTTGAGGTGCGTGTGCTTGATCCGGCCGGTGTGCTCGAGGGTCAGCGCGACCGGGTCGACACCCCCGATGAGCAGGTGGCCGGTGTCCAGAGTGAGTCCGATCGACGACCCCCGCAGTACCCGGTCGACGTCGTCGGCGTTCTCTACCATGGTCCCGACATGCGGGTGGATGGTCGCCACAACGCCGCTCGCGGCCGCGAGAGTGGACAGCTTGTCGAGATTGCCGAGCAACGTGCTCCAGCCGGTCTCGTCGAGCACCGGGCGCTCGTCGTACCCGTCCTGGCCGGTCGCCGCGGCGAGGACCAGTGTGGTCGCTCCCGCGGCCACGAACCCCTGCAAAGCCGTGGCGACCTCGGGAGCCGGGTCATGTGACGGGTCGTGCAGTACGACGGGGACGAATCCACCCACCGCACGGAGGCCGACATCCGCGAGCGTCTTCGCCTTCTCGGCCGGATCCGCGGGGAGGAAGCCGTCCGGACCGAACTCGGTGGCCGCGATACCGACGCCGCGCATCTCGGCGAGCACCGTCTCCGGGTCGTACTGCCAGCCCCACCCTGGGACCTCGCAGACACCCCACGAGATCGGGGCTCCGGCGATCCGGAGTACAAGGTCAGTCATCGGGCCGATCTCCTCTGCGGTCGAAGGCTTCACGAGTGGACGAGTCTGCGGTCGAAGGCATCACAGGTGGACGAGGCGGTTCTCGCGGCGGGACAGTTCGCAGGCGTCGGCGATCCGGAATGCCTGGTAGGCGTCCCGGACCGTGCAGGGGACCTCGCGGGTCCCGGCGACGACCTCGGTGAACGCGGTCAGCTCGGCGACGTACGCCGCCCGGAAGCGGTCCATGAAGGTGGCGTGCGGCTGGCCGCCGGGGAACGTGACACCGGCTTCGGCCGACCGCAGCGCGGTGTGCTCGTCCAGGCCGACCGCGAGCGAGCCGAGGCTGCCGAGGACCTCCATCCGGACATCGTGCCCGGCGGCGTTGTACCGGGTGCCGCTGACCGAGACGAACGTGTTGTCGTCGAGCGTGAGCAACGCGGCCGCCGCGTCGACGTCGCCGTACGCGCCGAAGAAGGTCTCGCCGCGGTTCGCGCCGGTGGCGAACACGCTGACGACCTCGCGGCCGGTGACGAACCGGATGATGTCGAAGTCGTGCACGGTGCAGTCCCGGAAGAACCCACCGCTGGTCGGGATGTACTCCGCGGGCGGCGGGAACGCGTCGTTCGTGTTCGCCCGGATGTGGTGGACGAAACCGAGCTCACCGGAGCGCACCGACGCCGCGGCCGCCTGGTACCCGGCGTCGAACCGGCGCTGGAAACCGATGTGCACCGGTACGTCGGAACCCTCGACCAACTCGACGACGCGCAGTGTGTCGTCCAGGTCGATCGCCACCGGCTTCTCGCAGAACGTCGGGATCCGGGCGGCGACACCGGCCGCGATCAGGTCCGCGTGCGCCGACGTCGCGGCGGCGATGACGAAGCCGTCCAGCCCACTCGCCAGCAACGCGTCCACATCCGGCGCGTCCTCCAGCCCGAGATCCTTGGCGACCAGTTCGGCCCGGCTCGGGTCGGCATCCGCGACCACCACCTGCTCCACCGCCGGCAATCCCTTCAAGGTGGCGGCGTGGAACGCCCCGATCCGACCCACCCCGACCAACCCGATCCGCATCCGCGCAGCCCTCTCCTCGGCATCCGACAGGCGCGCCGGGTCCCCACGGGACGGCGCGCTGGCTGCTCGCCAGCTTTCCCGGCCGCGAAGTTGGTGTCAATGCTTTGTTAACACATTTTCACGTAGAGACATACATACCTTGCTGTTGTAACATCCCGCCATGACCGTACTGATGCCACGCCTCCGGCGCGGCGGGTCATGGGGCTCTGACCCCCGCCCTTCCCTCGTCACTGTGCCTTTGGCCGGGCCTCCGGCACCGGCGGGTCGTGGGGCCGTAGGCTCCCGCCCTCCCCTCGTCAGTCCAGGCCGGGAGGCCCCATGACCGGCGCCTTGCCGATCCAGCTCGATCGGTCGAGCCCGGTGCCGCTGTACCACCAGCTCGCCGAGCAGCTGACCGCTGCCATCACCGAGGGCAAGCTCCGTCCCGGCGACGCGTTCGAGAACGAGATCGGCATGTCGGACCGGCTCAACCTGTCCCGGCCGACCGTCCGCCGGGCCATCTCGGAGCTGGTCAACCAGGGCCTGCTGGTCCGCCGCCGCGGTATCGGCACCACGGTCGCGAACCAGATGGTGCACCGCAAGGCCGAGCTGACCAGCCTGTACGACGACCTCGAACGCGAGGGCCGGACACCGCGGACCGAGGTGCTCTCCCTCGACTGCGAAGCCCAGGACGACCGCGCCGCCGCGGTCCTCGAGCTACCCCCGGGGACTCCCCTGGTGGCGATCGTCCGGCTCCGGTACGCCGACGACTTGCCACTCGCGATCATGCGCAACTGGTTGCCTCCGGCATTCAACGACCTGACCCTGGAACAGCTCACCAGCACCGGCCTGTACGCCGTACTCCGGGCGCGCGGGATCCGGCCGACGGTCGCCCGTCAGCGCATCGGCGCCCGCAACGCCACCGCCGAGGAGCGCCGTACCCTGCACATGTCCAAGGCCGAGCCACTCGTCACCATGACCCGCTCGGCGTACGCCGCCGACGGCAGGCCGGTCGAGTTCGGGGACCACTGCTACCGCGCCGACCAGTACTCCGTCGACGTGATCGTGTCAGAACGCTAGGATCGCCGGCTCGAAGGTCGGCGCGTTCAGCGGCACCACGAGGAGCGCCACCCGCAACGACGGCTCGAGCACGTCCCAGACACCCGCGACCGACTGCCAGGAACCCTGGCAGGAAACGACTTCCGGGACACCGTCCGCGACCACGTCGGCAACGTCCCCCACGTACGTCTTCACTGTGACGGCCGTTGCCGGTGGCAACTGCGCGAGGTACAGCGACGGATGCTGGACCAGGTCCTCCGCGCCGGGAACTGCCCGGGCCGAACCGACGACCACCCCGGTCCCGTCGGTCGACGCGGTCGCGAAGATCCGCGGCGTGCGGATCGGCAGATCCGGTTCATACGCGTGATCGCGCAGCGCCAGCTGAAGATCGGTCCCCGATCGTCGCGCCGAGGCCAACTCGCTGACCTGTGTCCCGTTGCCGACGACAACCCAGTCGGCCGCCCGGACGGCGGCGGTGTAGTGCCGCAGGTCGTCCCTCGCACCGCCCGAGACATCCTCGACCACGATCTCCCACTCACCCACCGCCAACCGCCGCTGCTGCGACGCCGCGCTCCGCCCGGTCAGCCAGTAGGCGATGAACGCCACGCCGTCCTCGTCGCGACCCACGGCAAGCCCACGCCCCGGATACTCCGTCGATCCGGCAGCCTCCAGCAGTGACCTCATCCCGGGAGCCGATCGGCAGCGCCGGGGACGATCCCCCAGAACTTCTGGGTGTCCTCGAGGGACATGGACTTGCCGCCCCTGGGGACCTTGACCTTCGTTTCGATCAACAGGCCCTGCCCCGCGTAGAAGTTCTCGTCGAAGGCGTGGATGCCGAGGGCGGCGGTGTAGGCGGCGAGCATCTCGGAGGTGAACTTGTCCCGGACCTTGCGAGCCTGATACCGGTCGGTCTCCTCGAAGGCCTGGACGGTACCGCTCTCGTCGAACCTCCACCTGCTGCCGTCATGGGATGCCGAGATCGTCCGGACGTAGTTGAGGAAATCGGTCTGCAGCGGTCCGAAAAGCTCGAACTGCACCGCGCCGTAGCGGCCCGGCGTCTCCAGCGACGTGCCGAGGGTGTGCGGCGTAGAGTCGAGCGCCACGCCCTGGCACTTCAGGTTCTCGCTCAGGTATCCGACCGTGCTCACCGCGTCGGTGCCCTGGAACCCACAGTCGAAGTACGCCGTCCAGCGGTCACCGACCGTGCCGACGAGAAGCTCGCGCGGCCGCACACCGCCGGTCAGCGGTGGCAGCCGGTCGAGCAGCTCGGGCAGGCTCCCGCCCACCGGTGTCGCCTTCGCTCGCCCGTGGAGCTGCCGGCGCCACGCCAGCAGCCCCTCCCCTGCCACTTCCAACGGCACCTCGAGAAACCCGAACCTCGAGGTGGTCGGCGCGTACTGGTCGGAGAGAAGTGTGATCACTCCACCATTCTCCTCAATCACTGTCATGGAACGGTGTATAGGTGCACCTTGGCCGTCGGGTCATTGGCGATGATCCTCGCCTTGTGAGGCCCACCGCGGTTCGACGCCGGTGTGTCGTACTCCGCGTAGTGTCGCCTGCCGTTCAAGGTGTACTGCAGGTCCGGCCGGTTGACGCCGACCCGTTCCCCATTGATGTTGACCTGCTGCTGATTGACCCGGAAGTCGGTCGCGCCCCGGGCCCGGAGCGCCTGGATGTCGTTCTGGAGCTGGGCGTTCTGGGTCGGGCTGGTGCCGATCGGGCGCCGGAGAGGCAAGGCAGCTGGCGGCTTCGGGTTGACGCTGACGTCCCGTGCGACCCTGGGCTGGATCCGTCCGGTTGCCTGTCGTGCGACCGCCGCGACCTTGCCCGCGGTCCTGCCCGCGGTGACCTTTACCGCACCGGTCACGGCCTTCGCTGCGCCTTGCACCGCCATCCCAGCCGCGGAGTTGGCGACCGCCGTCCCGGCCTTGCTGGCCGCCGCGGTCACCGCCTTGCCCGCGGTCGTGTTGGCCAGGGCCCGTGCGCCCGCACCCAGTCCGGCACCGATGCCCGCGGTCAGACCGCCGACTGCGGCACCGACCCCGACCTCGGTCGCCAGGCCGCCCCAGGAGAAGTCCTTCTTCCCTTCGGCGACGTCGACCCCGTAACCCGCGGCGGCGCCGGCCGCACCGGCGGCGACACCTGCCGCGATGAGGCAACCGACACCGGTGGCGCACACTGCGCCGATCGCGATGCCGACACCGATGCCGACGGCGATATTGGTGATCAGGCCCTTGTTCTCATCGACCCAGTCGACCGCCTTGCTGACACCGCTCTTGACCGCGTTCCAGGCGCCGGACAGGCTCCACAGCCCGGTCGGGTCCACATAGGTGATCGGGTTGTTCTCGCCGTACGAGTACGGGTTCGCGGCCTGGGCCGATGACCCGTCACTGGCCGGATCGGTCGACAGGAACCGCGCGAGCGAAGCGTCGTAGTACCGCGCGCCCAGCGCGTTCAGTCCGGTCGATGGATCCTTGATCTTGTCCAGCCAGCCGTGCTCGGTGGGCAACGCGGGCAGCAGATTGCGGATCTCGCCGTACGGCGAGTAATAGGTCCGGGCCGCGATACCGGTGCCGTCGGCAACCGAGATCTGTGCCGAGCCCTGCGTGTCGTTCAGTTGCCAGACCACGTTGCCGAGGGTCTGGCGGACGGCGATCGACACACCGGCCTGCTCGTAGAACCGGTTGGCCGCCTTGATCACACCGGCGACGACTGTGATCTCCTCGCCGTCGATGTACAGCACGGCCGTGACGCCGAGCGGGTCGACCCGCGCCATCCGGGTGCCGTCGGGCGCGTAGACGAACTGCGTCTTGCTCACCAGCGTGCTGGTCTCGGACTCCAACTGCTGCTGGGCGTTCCAGGCCAGTTGGGTCGGCACCAGTCCGCCGAGCAGCCCCGGCCGCTCGATCATCGCGCCGTTCGCGTCGTACTTGAACGACTCCGCACCGGCCCGCGTCACCGCGTGCGGATGCGCGGGGTCGCCGTACGTGTACTGCTTCGTGTGGCCGAGCGACGTGGCCGAGGTGACATTCCCGTCCGGGGAGTAGGTCCAGGCCTGGTTGAAGCCCGCGGGACCGTCGTGCACGGTCTTCGAGGAGCCGTCCGAGCAGTCGGTCTGGTACGTCGTCCAGCCATGGCTGAGCCGGTTCAGGCCGTCGTAGTCGAAACAGGTCGCGACCGGCTTGGGCCCGGTGACATCGGTGATGCGCTGGATGTTGCCGGCCGGGTCCCAGCTGTAGCCGTCGTCCTGCTCGGTCTTGTCCTCGCCGGTGAGCGGGTTGCCCACGATGGTCTGGATCCGCGCCAGCCGCTGCGTCTGCTGCTCGTACGAGTACGCGCGCCGCAGCGAGTGATGGGCATTCGCGTACTCACGCCCGGCGAGCTTTCCGTCCGACGCGTATGAGGTCGAGCCGACGTAGGGATCGGTGTGGGTGTTCCCGGTCAGCGAATCGGTCAGCTCACCGGACAGCGTCGTCGGATTGCCGAGGTTGTCGTACCCGGTGGTGATCGTCTCCTTGGGCGCACCGAGCACCGGATCGAGATAGGTCTTCGAGACCAGGTGGTCGGCCTCGTCGTACCCGTACGTCATCGTGTACGACGACCCGTGCAGCAGGCCGCCCACGCCCTGCGGGAACGTCCACTGGCGACCGGTGATCCGGCCCCGGGCGTCGTACCCGGTCGCGGCGCGGGTGAACGCCTTGCCGTCGGACAATGTCGTCTGGGCCAGGCCCCGGCCGATGCCGTTGGCGATCTCGGTCGAGTCGTACGTCCACTCGGCCACCTTCTGACCGGTGCCGGCCGGTCCGGCCCATCGAGCGATCGGCCGGTCGAGAGCGTCGTACTGCGTAGAGATCGTCGGACCAGGGCGGCCGGAGGCCAGGGTCTTGGCGTCCCAGGTCGCGATCGCGTTGCCCTCGTCGTCGTACTGCGTCCGGCTGCGGCCGGAGTCCGGGTCGACGGATTCGATCCGGCGGTCCAGCAGATCGTAGGTGAAGGTCGACTTGTGCCCACCCGGGTCCGTCGTCGTCGCGAGCTGTCCGGACGGGTAGTACGTGTACGTCGTCGCGGCGACCGACGAACCGGTGCCGTCCTCGGACTTCACCTGGCGTCCGCGGATATCGGTCCACGAGGTCTTCACCACGCCACCGGGTGGTGGGGTAGTGCGCTGGTGATCGCCGAAGTACTCGGTCGTCGACGCCCACAGTTCCTTGCCCTGGGCAAAGTGTGCGGCCTTCGTGTTGCGGCCGATCGCGTCGTAGCTGTGCCGGGTCTCGACCACCTTGTCCGCGGGGATCGCCTGCAGGGCGCTCCCGGCGACCGCGTCGACGACGACTGGCAGCGACTCCGCCGCGACATGGCCGGCATCGTCGTACCGGGTGTCGGTGACGATCGTCTTCGGCTGGTCCGCCGTTGACGCGGGCGAGACCTCGTGTTCCTGACGCTCGCGTCCCTGGGAATCGAGGAACGACCACTTCGTGACGTACGTCGTACCGGACTGCAACTCCTTGGTCGTCACCAAGGGCGGCTGGTTGTGGTCCGGATCGAGCCGATAGCTGAACACCTTCGCGTCCGGCGCGGCGGCTGCCTGGCCTGGGAGGCGTACGTTGGCGAGTCGGCCCAGCGGGTCATACGTCGTCGTGCTGACCTGGTTGTTGGCGTCCTTGACCGTGGCAGGTTGCTGGCGGTCGGGCTCCAGCGTGGTGACCTCGACGTGGCCCAGCGCGTTGGTCTCAGTGACCGTCGACGGACGGCCGATGGCCGGGGCGTAGGCCGTCTTCGAGGTGTGGCCGTTGGCATCGGTCTCGGTGAGGGTGCGGCCGTAGGCGTCGAAAGTGGCCGACGTCGTGATGGTCTTGGTGATGTCGTTCGGCCCGCTCGCGGTGACCGCGGCCACGGTCTTGGTGACGTCACCCTTGCTGACCGGACCGCCCACGGTGTCCGAGCCGTCGTAGTACTGGTCCTTCGCGGAGAGCAGGCTCTTCGGTGCGGAGCAACTGCCCTCGTAGCTGCGGACCCGGTACGGGAAGGCCAGCATCCACGCCGCGACCGTCGCGGCGTCGCGTGAGTAGCTTGTCCGGGTGCACCGGACGTCGTCACCGGCCGCGTCGACGACCTCGGTTGCCTGACCGTACTCGTCGTACGTCGTCGTCATCTTCGTGGTCCGGGTGGAGCGACTGCCACCGGACTCCGGTAGGACGGTCTCCCGCTTGACCGACTCGCTCTCGACCACCAGGTGCGCGTCGTCGTCGGGATCGGTCTTGCCCTGCTCGAATGGCGTGGTCCTGGCCGAGACGTAGCTGTGCAACGACCCGCCCAGCTCGTACGTCGGGTTGCCGGAGGCATCGAGCTGGAACTGCTGGGTCTCACGTTCCTTGCCGCGCAGCCACGGCGAGTCCTTCACCGAGGCGCCGGTGGAGTCGACCACGTCGACCGACTTTGTGCCGCCACCGGCCAGCCGGTCGCCGTCCATGCCCTGGAAGAACAGGTTGCGGGTGAGCTCCAAGGGCCGCGCTGCCTGTTCGCCGCGGAAGCCCGGGTCGGACATCTTCACCACATCGACCGAGCCGTACCCGCGCCAGTCGCTCCAGGTCTTGCGCTCCGTCGGAGTGACATCGTCATCGTCGTAGTGCCAGGACGGCTTGCCGCGGTAGCGGTACTCGTTCACCTGCGGAGGCGCGCCGCCGGCCTGGTCGACCACGGTGACCTTGCTGACCAGGTACCGGTGCCACCAGCCGAACCCGGAGCTGTTGTCGTTCGACCGCCAACCGGGGAAACAGGTCTGGGCGTTGGTGTCGGCCTTGCCCTCGGGGAAGTTGTCGATCGTGCAGCCGTCGGGCTGGCCGTAGCCGACCTCGACCCGTCGGCCCAGCTCGTCGGTGACGGTGGTGACGCGCAGTTTCTCCAGCTTCGGTACGCCGCTGCCAGGCGCCGCGTCGACCCGGTTGGGCGACTCGCGACCGGCGATCACGACGGCCGGCAACGCCTGCTCGCCTGATCCGCCGAGACCGACCTGCTGGAACTTCTCCAGCCACAACGACGCGCTGGTCCCGTCGGACGGCTTCGGGAAGGAGTACGTGAAGTCCACCCGGTCGACATCGACGAACGTGTCGCCCTCACTGCGTTGCGCGGCGACCGAACGAAGCAGCGTGCCGGTGAAGAAGCTCGGTGACTTCTGCTCGTCCCCGGTGCAGTCGCCGGTGCACACCTGGTCCATCGGCACGTCGGGGTACGACGACGCGTGGTCCTGGTCGAACGCCGGACAGGTGCCGGACCCGTCCGCGGCCTCCAGGCAGCGCAGTTCGGTGGTGAAGTGCAGCCGTGCGGGCGCCGTCGTCCCTTCCTCGCCCGAGCGCTGCGAGTAGACGATGTCACGGACATGACCGCCACGGATGTACTCTGTCGACTTGTCCGACTCGCCGTTGCGGGCGTACCGGTTCTTCTCGGTCTCGTAGAAGTACGTCGTACTGTTGCCGTGGGCATCGACCACGCCGTCCAGGTTCCAGCGCCAGGCCTGGGTGCACCAGGAGTCCTCGACACTGCCCTGGTGACACGGCTCGTTGTCGTCGTCGCCGAACACCGGCACGGTGAAGACCGAGTTGGTCGCCGTACCGGTGGTCGCCTGCTTGCCGCGGCCGAAGGTGAAGGTCATGCCCTGCGGGGTCGACACGACCCAGTACTCGCCGTCGTTGTCGCCGTTGTCCGCGTCCTTCTTGCGCTCGACCCGCCAGCCCGGGTCCTGCTTGGCGCGCCAGATGTCGCCGCCGGCCGCCTTGTCCTTGACCAGCTCGGACGAGGTGCCTTCGAGCGACAACATCAGCTGGTCACCGGCCCAGCACAGGTCACCGGTGTCGCCGCCGTCGTCCGAGCAGCCGTTGTAGCGGCGTTCCAGGTACGGGGTTTCGAGGTTCCAGCCGAGTCCGGTCCACGACGGCTGGGCGTTCTCCGACGCGGTCATCCCGTCCACCGACTGCGACGAGTACGACAGGTCGAGGTCCGGCGCCTTGCCGGAGATCGCGGCCACCTTCGGGATCGGGTAGCTCCAGTTGAAGTCACCAGACTGCAGGCCGACCGACCACTTGCTTGACGACGACAGCTTCGTCGCCGTGTAGGAACCGGCGTCGCCGTTCGGAGCGGCGGCCACCACGTAGACCTGATCGGCCGACGCGGGCACGGTGGCGATCAGCGCGTGCCGGGTCAGGTCGATCCGGCTCGGCACCGGCTTGCCGTCGGCACAGGCCGCGACGGCCGGTGTGGTGAGAGCGCAAGCAGGCTTGGCGATCAGCCGCAGCCGCGACTCGAAGTTGCCGCCGTAGGCCTGCGCGAAACCGGAGACATCGAGTTGTACGCCGACCGGCGCGGCGGCCTTCATGCCATCCGCTCGGGTCAGCCGGACCGCGAGGCCGTGCCCGCCCAGTCGTTCGGCGACCTTGCGGTCATACGCGACGACCGAGACCTGCGAAGGACTTCCGGCCACCGCGTTCACGGTCACCGCGGACACCGACGGCCGGGTGCGGCCGAGCAGGCTGACCGTCGCCGTACCGGCCGTCGGCCAGCTGACCTCGGCGCGGGTGGCCTGCGGCCGACCGGTGCCGGCGGTGGACGGATCGAGTTGGCGTTCGACCGCTGTGGCCGGGACGCTGATCACCGAGTCCTCCGCTGAGACCGGATCCGGTTTCCGCGGATCGGCGGCCGCGGCCGGTGGCGCTTCGAGGCCCCCGATCAGAACGGCGAGTGCTATGACACCTGCGGTGATGGCTTTCGGGCGGGACGAAACCATGCCTCACTCCCCCAGAGCGTTGGCCTCATACCGTGTCTGGGCGTGGACACGGTGTGACCTAACCTCCCTGAGGTGGACTAGACCTGTCAACCGTTATCTTGCGCAGCGAGCCAAAGTTCACGCTTGGTTCGCCAGCAGGGTGCGCACCAGGCGCAGGCCGACCGACAGGTGCGCGAGCTCCGGTCCTTCGGTCTCGACGATCTCCTCGAGCATGGTGGCGGCCCGGGACAGCGCCGCCTCGTTCTGGTCCTGCCAGGCGATGACACGCTCCTCGGGCTCCGCCGACGCGTCCGTGGTCCTCAGCACCTGCGCGGTGAGGCTGGCGTGGACGGCGTGCAGGTCGTCGCGCAGCGCCGCACGGGCCATCGTCTGCCAGCGGTCGGTGCGTGGCAGGCCGATGATGCGCTCCAGGAAGCGGCCCAGTTGCAGACGCTCACCGAGGGAGAAGTGCACCTTCGCGACCTCGAGGATGTCCAGGTCGTCCTGGGACGCGGTCTCGACGATGCCAAGACCGGCGTACGCCGGTGGCAGCACCGCGATCCTGGTCGCGAAGTCCGCCGAAACCCCCTTCTGCACCAGGGCTTCCCGGCGCTGCTCGAACAACGCCAGCTCGCGGCCGCGCAGTACGTCGGGCAGTACGGTGGTGAGCTTGGTGATACCCGGGGTGAAGAACTCGATCAGGTCCTCGATGTCGAACGGTGGACGCCGATTGCTGACCAGCCACCGGGTCGCGCGCTCGACCAGGGTGCGGGTCTCCAGCCGCATGTGGGTCTGGGTCGCGGCGTCGACGACGTTGTCCAGCTCGGCGTTGCGGGTCAGCAACTCCGGCTGGGCGAAGATCCGGCTGGCGGCCAGGTTCGCCCGGACGACGTCCTCGACCGTCCCGCCGGTCTCCAGCGACAGCCGGTGGAACGCCGTGATGCCCGACGTGTTCACGAACTCGTTCACCACCTGGGTGGTGATGATCTCGCGGCGCAGCTGGTGACTCTGGATCTGCTCGGCGAACCGTTGCTGGATCGGCTTCGGGAAGTAGCTGGCCAGCTTGTGCGCCAGGAACGGGTCGTCCGGCAGCGACGTCTTCAGCAGCTCCGCCGCGAGCACGATCTTGGTGTAGGCGATCAGCACCGACAGCTCCGGTGTCGACAGCCCGCGTCCCTCGGCCTTGCGCCGCTTGAACTCGGCCACGCTCGGCAGGAACTCCAGCTCGCGATCCAGCAGTCGCTGCTTCTCCAGCCGCCGTACCCAGTCCTGGTGGACGTGCATCAGGGCCGACGCCTGCGCGGTCGCGTTGGCGAGCGCGATGTTCTGCCGGTAGTTGCTCTTCAGCACCAGGCCGGCGACCTCGTCGGTCATCGACGCGATGATGTCGTTGCGCTGCTTCTCGGTCAGGTCGCCGTCGGCGACCACCTTGTCCAGCAGGATCTTGATGTTCACCTCGTGGTCGGAGGTGTCCACCCCGGCCACGTTGTCGATGAAGTCGGTGTTGATCCGGCCGCCGCCCATCGCGTACTCGATCCGGCCGAGCTGGGTGAAACCGAGGTTGCCGCCCTCACCCACCGCACGCGCCCGCAGATCCGAGCCGTTGATCCGGATCGCGTCGTTCGCCTTGTCGCCGACGTCGGCGTTCGTCTCGGCCGACGACTTCACGTAGGTGCCGATACCGCCGTTCCAGAACAGGTCGACCGGCGCCTTCAGGATCGCGTTCATCAGCTCCGCCGGGGTCAGCGTCGCCGGCGCGCCCTCGATGCCGAGCACCTCGCGTACCTCGGCCGAGATCGGGATGGCCTTGTCCGTGCGCGGGAACACGCCCCCGCCGGCCGAGATCAGCGAGGCGTCGTAGTCCGCCCACGACGACCGCGGCAGCTCGAACAACCGGCGCCGCTCGGCGAAACTCTTGGCCGCGTCCGGTGCGGGATCCAGGAAGATGTGCCGGTGGTCGAACGCCGCGACCAGCCGGATGTGCTCCGACAGCAGCATCCCGTTGCCGAACACGTCACCCGACATGTCACCGACACCGACGACGGTGAAGTCCTGGTTCTGGCAGTCGTGCCCGAGCTCGCGGAAGTGCCGCTTGACCGACTCCCACGCACCGCGCGCGGTGATCCCCATCGCCTTGTGGTCGTACCCGGCCGAGCCGCCCGAGGCGAACGCGTCACCCAGCCAGAAGCCGTACTCCTTGGCCACCCCGTTCGCGATGTCCGAGAACGTCGCCGTGCCCTTGTCCGCGGCAACCACCAGGTAGGCGTCGTCACCGTCGTACCGGACCACGTCCCGGGGCGACACGATGCTGCCGGCAACGATGTTGTCGGTGATGTCGAGCAGCCCGGAGATGAACGTCCTGTACGACGCGATGCCCTCGGCCAGCCAGGCGTCGCGATCGACGGCCGGGTCGGGCAGCTGCTTGGCGTAGAACCCGCCCTTCGCGCCCACCGGCACGATCACGGAGTTCTTCACCATCTGCGCCTTCACCAGGCCGAGCACCTCGGTCCGGAAGTCCTCCCGCCGGTCCGACCAGCGCAGGCCGCCGCGGGCGACCGCGCCGAAGCGCAGGTGCACACCCTCGACCTGCGGCGAGTACACGAAGATCTCGTACGCCGGCCGCGGCTGGGGCAGGTCCGGGATGGCCTTGGGCTCCAGCTTCAGCGAGATGTACGGCCGGGGCGAGCCGTCGGCGACGGCCGGCTGGAAGTAGTTCGTCCGCAGGGTCGCCTTGATCACGGTCAGGTAGGAGCGCAGGATCCGGTCCTCGTCCAGGCTCTTCACCGTGTCCAGCGCGGCCAGGATCTCCTTCTCCAGCTGGGCGGCGTGGCTGACCCGGTCGGGGTCGTCGGCGGGACCGCGCGCCGGGTCGAAGGCGGTCTCGAACAACTGGACCAGCAGGTTGGCCACGTCCACGTGGTTCAGGAACGTGTTCTCGATGTAGTCCTGGCTGAACGGCGTACCGCCCTGCCGGATGTACTTCTGGTAGGCGCGCAGGATCGACACCTGCCGCCAGCTGAGGTTCCCGCGCAGGACCAGCGCGTTCAGCTTGTCGGACTCGGCCCGGCCTTCCCAGACCGCCTGGAACGTGTCGTTGAACAGCTTGCGCAGCTCGGGGCGTTCGTCGGTGTCGGTCGGCACTTTGAGCCCGAAGTCGTAGATGTACGCCGTCGCGCCGCCGACGGGCCGAATCTCGTACGGGCGCTCGTCGATCACCTCGACACCCATGTGGGTCAGGTGCGGCAGCACCTGCGACAGCGACAGCGAAGGGCCGGTCCGGTAGACCTTGAAGCGCCGTTCGCCCTCCCACTCCTCGTCGATCGGGGTGTAGAGCGACATGGCCAGGCCGTTCTCGGGCGGCAGGCTCTCCAGCACGTTGACGTCGTTGACAGCGACGCGGGCGTCGAAGTCCTCCTTGTACGCCTCCGGGAAGGCATCGGCGTACTTGCGAGCCAGCTGGGCGACCGCACCGTCGCCGCCCTTGGCGTGCAGCGCGGCGGTGAACTCGTCCGCCCAAGCCCGGGTGGCCTCGACCACCTTCTGCTCGAGCAGCTCGGCGTCGTACTCGCCGACTGTCTCGCCCTGCTTCATCCGGACGACGAAGTGGACGCGGGCCAGCACGGACTCGGTCACGTAGGCGGCATACGTGACGGTCTCGGCGCCGATGGCGTCCTTGAGGATCTGCTGCATCTTCAGCCGGACCGCCGTGGTGTAGCGGTCGCGCGGCAGGTAGACCAGGCAGGACAGGTAGCGGTTGTAGACGTCACGTCGTACGAAGAGCTTGACGGCGCGGCGCTCCTGCATGTGCAGCACCGACTGCACGATCGGCAGCAGGTCCTCCACCGGCGCCTGCAGCAACTCGTCGCGCGGGTAGGTCTCCAGTACGTCGAGCAGACCCTTGCCGCTGTGGCTGTTCGGGTCGAAGCCGGTCAGCCGGAACAGCTCGAGCGCCTTGCGCCGCAGCACCGGCACCTGCATGACGCTCTCTGTGTACGCCGTCGACGACAGCAGACCGATGAACCGGCATTCCGCGACCGGGT
Organism: Kribbella sp. NPDC023972; assembly: GCF_040639075.1. Lineage (NCBI taxonomy): Bacteria > Bacillati > Actinomycetota > Actinomycetes > Propionibacteriales > Kribbellaceae > Kribbella > Kribbella sp. NPDC023972. The sequence continues at coordinate 1,759,835 of NZ_JBEZZH010000001.1, forward strand.
CACCGGTCTCGTCGAAGCTCTTGATGCCGACGTAGTCCAGGTACGCCGACCGGTGCACGGTGGAACGCGAGTTCGCCTTGGTCAGGATGAGCAGCTTGCGCTCCTGCGCCTTCGCGCTCACCTCGGGCGGCAGCTTGCCCGAGTTCGGCTTCGGATCGGCCCGGAGGATGCCCAGGCCGGAGCCCGGCCGGCCGCGGAGGATGCCCTGCTCGCCCTCCATGGTGAAGTCGTACTCGCGGTAGCCGAGGAAGGTGAAGTGCTCGTCGGCGAGCCACTCGAGCAGCTCCCGCGCCTCCTCCACCTCGTTCTCACCGACCGGCAGGTTCGACGCGTCCAGGCCCTCGGCGATGGCGACGGCCTTCTCGTGCATCTTCGGCCAGTCCTCGACCGCGACCCGGACGTCATGGAGCACCCGCTGCAGCGTCTGCTCCAGCGCCCGCTGCTCGGCGACGTCCGGCATCCGCTCGATCTCCAGGTGCATCCAGCTCTCTCGGACCAGGTCGTGCTCGTCCGAGACGGTGGTGTCGTCCAGCACCTCCTGCAGCGTGCCGGCAATGTCCCGGCGGACGACGAACTGCGGGTGCACCAGCAGCTGCAGCTCCAGGTTGTGCTCGTTGATCACCATCGACGCGCTGTCCACCAGGAACGGCATGTCGTCGACGACGATCTCCACCACGGTCCGCCCCTCCGCGGACCAGCCGTGGTCCTCCGGGGTTGGGGTGAAGACGGTCACCTTCGCGGTGCCCTGCGGCCGCGACATCGCGGACTTGTAGTGGTGCTTCGCGGCGCCCAGGCAGTCGGTCGGTTCGCGCTCGGTGACGTCCTCGGCGGCGACATGGCGGTAGTACCGCTCGAGGAACGTTTTCAGCCTGGCCGGATCGATCGACTTGTCGTGCCCGTGTGTTCCCGCGGCCACCGCCTTGGCGAGCACCTCCGCCTTCTGGACGTCCAGCTTGCTCTGCATTCCCCACCGTCTCCAACGCGTGACATCGGCGCTGTTCGCACCGGGCCGCACGACATTGTGCGGTCACTCAGAGACTAGTCCACCTTTGTCACTGGTGTGATGTTGGGACGAGCCTGTCCGACGCCTGATCAGTCACGTTTCACAGGTGCCTCGAGGCGCAGCGCGAGGGCCGGGCAGGCCAGCACTGCGCGGCGCGCATGCGGTAGCTCACCGGCGGTGATCTCACGGCCTCTGAGGACCGGGAACCCCCACTCGTCGAGGGCCACGTCGTCCGGCAGCAGGGTGGCGCAGAGGCCGTGGCCGTCGCAGCGAGTCCAGTCGATCTCTACCTTGTTCACCACGAGCCTCCTGGTACCGGCAGGACACCCCGGACCTGCCGTCCGCACCCGCCATCGGCAAGGTGGAGCCGTACGTCCTCACCGAAAGCCTCCAGTGCCGACGCGAGGAAGCGCACGGAGCCGTCGGGGTGAGCGCAGGCTCCACGCCCTGGGACCAGACCGATGTGCCGCTCGGCGTCGTGCCAGCCGGCCGGGTCGCCTTTGACGAGCCGGTCGAAGTCATCAACCAGGGCGGCGAGCCCGAACACGCACGGCCCGCACTGCCCGGCCGATTGGCTTGCCAGCCATTGCGCGACCCGGTGTACCTCACCGAGCGGACAGGTGTCCGTGCCGAGCGCCAGGATGATCCCGGCCGACACATCGGGTCGTTTCAGGACCACGCCGCCGCTGTGCGGCAGCCACCGCCCGTGGTATCCACCGAGCAGAACCGGCCCGGCGGCAGCGCCGGCAAACTGCATCACCGCCTCCAGCGGTACGCCGGTCGGCGTCTCGATCACTCCAGGGCGCCGTACCGCACCGTCGATCGTCAGCAACTGCGTCCCGGGCTCACTGATCAGCCCGGTGCTGCTGAACCGCTTCGCCCCCAGCCGAGCCAGTACGGCGAGCTGCGCGAACGTCTCCACGTTCGACAGGAACGTCGGACGTCGGCGGTGCCCCTGACGCGTCGGCAACACCCTTCGACCCGGCGGTACGGCGGGACCACCTTCGAGCGCACTCAGCACCGCACGGGCCTCGCCGGCGACGAATCGGCCGGGTGTGTCAGCCACCTCGATCGCCAAGCCGTCGTTCCGCTCCATCAGCGCCTCGCGGATGGACATGGCGGCTTCCGCGTCATGAACGGCGATCAACACGTGCGGGGCACCGAGTGCCCGGGCCAGTCCCGTGGCACCGTCCAGGACGAGGTGTGGCGCCAGAGTGAGAAGCAGGCGGTCCTTACGGCTCACCGGCTCGCTCTCGGAGCCGTTGACGACAACAGCCTCGATGCCCCTCGCCGGCAGGTCGGCCAGCTTGAGTGCGACAGGGAAGGCGGCACCACCGCGTCCTCGAAGGCCTACAGCATCGGTCAGCTTGAGGTAGTCCTCGCGGGTGAGGTCTGGCTGAGCACCGTGGGTCCAGAGGTGGCGCTGATGGTCCAGTCGACCCTGGTCGACGCCCGACAGCAGCCGAGGATCACCGATGACCCTGACTGTGGTGTCCTGCAACAACATCATCGGGTTCTCCCGGCTCGTGCGAGGTTGAGCGGCGTACTGGCTCGGGCTGCCTGACTGCGGACGCGGTAGGCACCCGCTGCGGCGACTGCGGCCAGACAGCCGATGGTGATGGCGAGCATCCACGGCGTACTGCGATCCGTACCGGCCAGCAGGGCGTGCCCCATGGACAGCAGCCAGCCCGCCGAGGCGGCGATGTGGATCGTGCGCCAGTGCTTGGTGAAAGCCTGGGACGTGGCCAGCCGACCCCGGGCCGCGCCGACGACTGCGGCGAGGACCAGTCCATAGAGGGCGAACGTGCCAACCGCCATGGCGAAGGGCCGGTAGCCCGAGCCGAACGGCCAGACCAGGACCGTCGGGCTGATGGCGACATAGCTGTCGGCGATCACTGCGGCAACGTGAGCGGTCAGCAGGAGCAGACCGGTGGCGGCAGCCGAGCGGTGCACGTACTGCAGCCAGAACCGCCGTTCCGGGTTGCGACTGCCCGAGGTGACGATGCCGAGCGACGCCGACAGCGTGAACATGAGCATGGCAACGACCCCGGCCGCGCGGGCCAGGTACCACAGCGTCATCAGGCCGCCCTGCTCGCCGCGGGCCAGCCCGCCAGCTCAGTGACCTCACCGTCGTCCGCGACCAGCCGAGCCGGGTGGCCGGCCAGCGTCAGTCGTCCCACTGCCGCCTCGCCTGTCGCGACGAGCGCCGTACTGAAGGTGTTCGCACGTATGGCGGTCGGCGCCCAGACCGATGCGGTCCGCCAAGGCCCTTCAGCGGACTTGCCGGTTCGCGGGTCGATCACGTGGTGCGCGGAGCCTTCGGATGTCTCCCAGCGTCGTACTGTCCTCGTCGACGTGGTCAGGCCGCCATGAGCGAGGGTGACCAGGACTCCGGGGTCACCGGCACGTTCGGCGACCGTGATGACCCACGGCTCAGCCGGCTCACCGGCGGCCCGCAGGTCCCCACCGATCTCGACCAGGACCGCACAGCCGTACCGCTTGCTGAGTACGAGCGCGGCGCGATCCGCGGTCCACGCCTTGGCGATGGCCCCGAGGTCAAGAGCAGAGTCCTGAGGTACGCCGAGGAGCGCGAGCTTGCGGTTGAGGCGTACCTGCTGCCAGCCCGGGATCGGCTTCGGCTGCTCGGCCGGCTGTGGGAAGCGGCGTCGTACCCGCTCGATGTCGTCGTTGTAGCCCGCCGCGATCACCGCGGCGCCGACGGTCGGATCGACCGCGCCGCCGCTCATGGACGCGGCGACCAGGCTGACGTCGACCAGGTCGACCAGCAGCCGCGACACCGGCAGCAACGCGCCGGCCCGGGAGTTGACGATCGACAGCTCCGAGTCCGGCCGGAACCGGCTGGCGGCCTTGTCGACCCGGTCCATCAGCGCCTTGAGCTCACCGCAGGCGGCGCCGAGCACGGCCGGGTCGTCGACCGTCAGCCGGACCGTGCAGCTCCACGCGGTCCAGGTCCGGGAGGCGGTCATGATCCGTTGCTCCCACCCTGCGAGGTGGAACCCGACGACGCGGAACCGAGGCCGCTGCCCGAGTCGTCGCTGCTCGAGCTGCTCGAGCCGGAGCTGCTCGAGCTCGAACTGGAGCCGGAGGTGCTGGAGCCTGAGTCGCCGGAGCTGGGGGAGCTCGCCGTCGTACCGGAACTGCCGGAGTCGGACTGCCGTGCGGACACGACGGCGACGGACAGCCCGGTACCGCCGATCCCGAGGACCGCCGTCGCGATCGCCGCTGCCGAAGCCCGGCGCAACCAGCGCCGACGGGAGGAGTGAGACTCTTTGAACGCATCTGTGGTGACCATGGCCGTAAGCCTCGCGGGAGGCTCCTCAGCCGCACTCCAAGAGAACATCAAGCGACAATCAAGTTCTCCTGAAAGCTCTCTGAGAGGTTCTCTCAGGGTCAGCCCTGGCCGCGGACCTCCGGCGGGCAGTCGGCGTCACAGTGCTTGCCGATGGTCTCGACGATCTCGTCCGAGGCCTCACCGAGGGCGATCATCCGGTCGGTGCCGAGGACGTCGACGAAGAACTGGCGGACGCGGGCGGCGTGCGCGGGGGCGCAGGCCTTGATCGCGGCCAGGCCCTCCTCGGTGATGACGATCTCGGGGTAGCGGGAGTCGCAGGCCTCCTTGCGGATCAGGCCGCGCTTCTCCATCCGGCTCAGGTGGTGCGATATCCGGCTCTTCTCCCACTGCGTCGCCCGGCCCAGCTCGAAGGCGCGCATCCGGCCGGACTCCGACTCGGACAGGTTGACCAGGATCTCGAAGTCCGACTTGGACATGCCGAACTCACGCTGCAGATGGCGCTCCAGGTGCGTCTCCAGCGTCCGGTGCATCAGCAGATAGCTCCGCCATGCCTTCTGCTCGTCCTCGTCGAGCCACGGTCCTTTACCCACGACCACCATCCTACTCGACTGGGTTGACACATCAACCAGATGAGCTAATATCGATCCGCGAGTTGACACATCAACCTAGGGAGTTCGCGGATATGAGTGAGAAGAAGCTGATCGCGGTCGTCGGCGCCACCGGAGCACAGGGCGGCGGACTGGTCCGCGCAATCCTGGAGGATCCGTCCAGGGCGTTCGCCGTACGGGCGCTGACCAGGAACCCGGAATCGACCCAGGCCAAGGCACTCGAGGCAGCCGGCGCCGAGGTGGTCGCGGCCGACCTGGACGACGAGGCGAGTGTCCGGGCCGCCTTCGCGGACGCGTACGGCGCCTTCGTCGTGACGAACTACTGGGCTCCGCGCACTCCGGAGGACGAGGCCGCGCGCACAGCCGCCGAGGTGGAACTGGCTCAGGCCGAGACCGCCGCCCGGGCCGCGAAGGAGGCCGGCGTTCAGCACCTGATCTGGTCGACCCTCGACGACACCCGCCCCTTCTTCGACGGCCGGGACGACGTACCGCGACTCGACGGCGGCCGCTACACCGTTCCTCACTTCGACGCCAAGGCCGAGGCCGACGAGCTGTTCACGAAGTACGGCGTACCGACGACCTTCCTGCGGACGACGTTCTACTTCGACGCCTTCATCAGCGGGATGGAACCGTTCCGCGGCGAGGACGGCACGCTGACCATCTCGATGCCGATGGCCGACAAGCCGCTGTCCGGTATCGCCTCCGACGACATCGGCCGGGCCGCCCTGGCCGTCTTCCAGCGCTCGGACCTGATCGGCGCCACGGTCAGCATCGCCGGCGACCACCTGACCGGCGACCAGTACGCCGCCGCCCTGACCGACGCACTGGGCGAGAAGGTTGCCTACCGCCCCCTCCCGTGGGACCAGTACCGCGAACTCCCCTTCCCCTACGCCGCCGAGTTCGGCAACATGTTCGAGTACTACGCCGGGAATCACGAACAGTTCACCGGCGATCGCGACCTCGACAAGGTGCGGGAGTTGAACCCGGCACTGCAGTCCTTCGCCGACTGGCTGGCCAAGCACAAGGACGAGCTCAAACCGTCACAGAACTGACCGTTGCACGGTCGCACACGGAGCAGCACAGCCGCCGCCGGCCGGGCGCCAGTCGAGCTCAGGCCCGTCAGAATCGACGCATCCGGTCGGCGCGGGATCCCGCCTACTGCGGGAGGGCGTTCTCGAGGATTTTGGTTTGTGGTGCTCCGATCAGTGCGGGTGCGTTCTCGGCGGACGACCAGATCTTGTTCCGGAGGAACTCCAGGTATTGTCTGGCTTGGTCGGTGGTGTCGAAGTCCAGGTCGATGACGACATAGTTGGACTCGTCGACCGGGCGCTGGATGCGATGGTCGCGGACCCCGGCCCGTTCGCGTGCCTCGGCGAACCGCCCGAATGCGGCGTACCAAAGGTCGAAGTCCACAATCGAGTGCTCAATGTGAAGAGTCGGCATGATCTGCTCCCTGCTGCTGGAGTGTGGGCCTGTGCTCCTCACGCTAGGGAGCGTGGACGACCCCGCACATCCCAGGATTCTGGGGTATCGGGACAGTGGCCGCGAGTAGTGTCGACCTATGCCAGGTCAAGCTGCGTTCGCGCATGCTCGGCGGCGTGTCGAGCGGATCTGTGCTTCGGCTCCCGACGCCCGGGGGCTCAGGCTCGGTGTCCTCGATGCCATCCGCCAAGCGGTGCCTTTCGACGCCTATGCTTGGCTACTCGCCGATCCAGAGACCTCTGTCGGTACTGCCCCCTTGGCCGATGTGCCCTGCCTGGCGGAGCTCCCGCGTCTGATCCGGCTCAAGTACGTCACCGACGTCAATCGATGGACAGCGCTCGAGGCCGTGGGAACGGCTCATTTGCCAGACCTAGCGGGCAGCGCGCGGGGTGAGACGTGGGCCGATTTCCTGGCCGGCTACGGGATCAGCGACGTGGCATCGGCCGTCTTCAGGGATCGCTACGGTTGCTGGGGATGGCTGGACCTATGGAGGTCTTCTGGGTCCGGGACGTTCGACAGTGCCGAGGTCGCATTCCTCACTGACATCGTGGAACGTGTGACGTCGGCAATCCGCCAGTGCCAGGCGAACACGTTCGTCGTCCGTGAGTCTGGAACTCCGCGACCACCGGGTCCCGCAGTGCTTGTGTTGTCGCCCGATCTCGATGTGACGAGGGTGACGCCGCAGAGTCAGGAGTACTTGAGGGTCCTGGTGCCCCCGGCACAAGGCCAGTCACCAGTGCCGGCGAACGCGTACAACGTGGCGGCCCAGTTGCTGGCCGTGGAGACAGGGGCGGACCAGAATCGGGCTGTCGCCCGGGTGCACCTCGCGGATGGCCTGTGGGTCACTCTGCGGGCAGCGAGACTGGCCGCGGCAGAGCTCGTGGGACAGCCCGAGATTGCCGTGACCATCGAGGAGTCTTCGCCGGCTGACCGGGTCAACCTGTTCGCGCGGTCGTTCGGCTTGAGCCTGCGGGAGACCGAACTGCTAGGTCATTTGGTCACCGGAGCCGATACCCGGGAACTAGCTCGCCGGATGTTCTTGGCAGAGAACACGATCCAGGACCACTTGAAGGGCATCTTCGCCAAGACGTCGGCGCACAGTCGACAGGTAGTGGTCGCACGAACTCTTGGGAGCTGACCCACCCGCCAAAGGTCTGCCAGGACTGGGACTTCGGCATGAGCGGGCGCTCGAACGACGCGCCGCCACTGCGCTGACCGGGGGCTTGAGCGCACCCCTGCTACGGCGTGGCCAACTCCAGGATGACCTCGTTGCGGCCGATGCTCAGCCGGCCGCCGGCTGCTTCGGCGCAGCGGCGGGCGATATCGAGGCCCAAGCCGGTGGAGCCGCGGTCGCTCCGGCCGCGTTCGCCGGCACCCAGCGGGATCCCGGGCCCCTTGTCGGCGACGACGATGCGTACGCCGCGCGCCTCGCGCGTCAGCGTGATCCGGGCCGGCGTGCCGTCGGGTGTGTGGGCCACGACGTTCTCGACCAGGGCGTCCAGCGCGGCACCGAGGTCTTCGGCGGATGAGCGGACCATGGCCGGCGGATTCGGTAGGTCGAGTGCCAGGTCCCGGCCCTGGTCCTCGAAGAGCGGTTCCCAGAAGGCGGCCCGGTTTCGCGTCACCTCGACCGCGTCGCAGTGCGGTACGCGACCTTCCCGCTGCGGTCGCCGGGCCGCGCTGATCACCGCGGTCAGGGTCCGCTCGAGGCTGTTCACCTGGGTGTTGAGCTCCTCGGCACGTTCGCGATCCGGCAACGCCTCGACCTGCAGCCGGAGCGCGGTCAGTGGCGTACGGAGCCGGTGGGACAGGTCGGCGACTGCCTCGCGTTCGACCGCGATGACCTCGTCGATCCGGTCGGCCAGACCGTTGAGCGCGGCACCGACCTTGGCAACCTCGGCCGGCCCGGTCGTCGGGGCGCGTGCGTCCATGTCGCCGAGCGCGAGGCGTTCCGCCGTACTGGCTGTTTCTTCCAGCGGGCGGGCGAGCCGGCGGGAGACGAGTTCGGCGCCGATGATGCTGAGCAGCAGGACGAGCAGGCTGCCGCCGACCAGGAACAGCACGCGCGGGACGAGGCCGTCGTACAACTGGTCTGCGGTCAGGTACAGGCAGACGGATGCCGGCCCGGACGCGGTGCCGACGCCGACCTCGACCGCCATCCCGCCGCCGATCTCGCGGTAGTCGGCGTCACCGATCTTCGGCGGGCCTTTCTTGCCGTCGCCCCCATCGCCCCCGTCGTCGTAGCCGCTCGGCAACGGCGTCGGCTTCGAGACTCCACCCGGCGGCGGGTCGCCCAGCGTCGTACCGTCGGCCAGCCGCACCGAGATGGTCCCCGGCCCGTCGTTCTGCAGACCGTCGATGTACGCCGTGATGTCCGCGGCCGTGTGGTCCTTGTCGCCGACGTAGTACGCCACCGCCTCGGCCCGGTAGCGTGCCTGCTCCTTCGACTCGGACGCGGTCGTGCTCCGCAGCAGGATGATGAGCGGTACGGCGAACGCCAGCACGACCAGCGTGGTCATGCCGACCGACAACAGCAGGATCCTCCGGCGCATCGTCAGCCGCCCGACAGCTTCACGCCGACGCCGCGAACGGAGTGCAGGAAGCGTGGCTGGGCCGCTGTCTCACCCAGCTTGCGACGCAACCAGGACAGGTGGACGTCGACCGTACGGTCACCGCCACCCCACGGCAGGCCCCACACCTCGGCGAGGAGTTCCCGCTTGCTGACCACCGCCCCGGGCCGACGCGACAGCGCGAGCAACAGGTCGAACTCCTTGCGGGTCAGGTCGACCGACGCACCGTCCACGGTTACCTCGCGGCTGCGCGGGTCGATCCGCAACGCACCCAGGTCGACGATCGACTCGCCCTGCTGGTCCTGGCCGAGCCGGCGCAGGACGGCGCGGATCCGCGCATCGATCTGAGCCGAGCTGAAGGGCTTGATCACATAGTCGTCCGCACCCGCGTCGAGCAGTTTGACCACGCTGGCGTCGTCGTCCCGGGCCGTTGCCACGATCACCGGAACGTCGCTGACCACACGAACCATCGCGAGCACGTCCCGGCCGTCGAGGTCGGGCAGACCGAGATCGAGCAGCAGAACGTCGGGACGGTCCCGCGCGACCGCGGCCACACCGTCGGCGCCGGCGGCCACGGCCGAGACGACATGGCCGGCCGCGGTCAGGGACTTGGCCAGCGACGTCCGGATCGCGTCGTCGTCCTCGACCAGCAGCACCCGCGCCATGCGACGAGGGTAGCTGTGGGTGTCAGGAGGGGGCCTTCAGGCCGGTGCTGCGCAGTTCGAGGTCGGCGAGTTCGGTGATGACCGCGGTGTCGCCGTTCCGCCAGGCCGCGACCGGGTCGTCGGAGATCTTGGCCAGCCGGTGCATCGGCTGATTCGCCATCGCCCGCAGCGCGAACAGGTCCAGATCCGCCGCGCTGTCGATGAACTTCCGCGCCGCGGTCGCCCGCCGGGAGAACCGGATCCGTCGCGGCAGCCAGATCAGCAACGCGAACAGCACCGGCAACCCGATCGTCACCCCGGCCAGCACGTATGCCAACTGCTCCACCGCATGTGCCTGGTCCCGGCCCGCCTCCGCCAGCTTCCCCGCAGCCCCCGCTGCCCCATCAACGGGTGACCGCAACTGATCTCCCACCACCGGCACCTTCCCGATCGGCTCGGACAACCGGCGCAGATCCCCCGCCAGCCCGTCCCCCGCCTCAGCCGCCTTCCGCCCCGGCGCCCCCAGCGCATTGGTGATCCGGAACACCAACAGCCCGAGTGCCACGCACAGCCAGATCCACCCCACCAGCATCAGGTCACCCACGACCTGCCAGAACCGCTGCGACCGCACGTCGGAGTAGAGCTTCACCGCGACACCCCTTCCTCGGGACCGTGGCCGGTGACACTAGCGCCCGGCTTCGCCGACCGCGATCTTTCCGGAAGATTTCCGCCACCTGGTGGCAGCAATCCTCCGGAAAGCGGCCGGTTCGATATCAAAGGGACGAGCGGAGGTCCCAGAGGAGGGGGTAGTAGCGGAGGTCCAGGCGGCTGCGGAGGTAGCCGGCGCCGGAGGAGCCGCCGGTGCCGGGCTTGGTGCCGATCATGCGCTCGACCATCACGACGTGCCGGGCCCGCCAGGAGGCGGCGAGCTCGTCGTGCTGGAGCAGGGCCTCGGCCAGCTCCCAGACGGCGGCGTAGTGGGCGCGGTCGCCCGCGATCTTGCGGAGCGCGTCGCGGATCGCGTCCTCGGAGTCGGTGGCGAACCCTGCCTTCTCGAGGACGGCGAGGAACGCGTCCCACAGCGTGGGGTCGTCCAGGCGCCCCTGGAGGCGGGCCTTCTCGGCGTCGGTCAGGCCGCGGAACCGCTTCACGAACGACGGGTCCTTCGCACCGGACAGGAACTCGATCTCGCGGAACTGCACCGACTGGAAGCCGCTTGCCGGTGCCAACCGATTCCGGAACTCGCCGAAGTCCTGCGGCGTCATCGTCTCCAGGATGTCGATCTGCTGGGTCAGCGTCCGCTCGATCGTGTGCACCCGGCGGAGCAGGTGCTCGGCCAGCCAGAGCTCACCGGACAGCATCGCGTCGCGGGACGCGGTCAGCTCGTGCAGCACCTGTTTGAACCACAGCTCGTACACCTGGTGCATGGTGATGAACAGCAGCTCGTCGTGGGCCGGCGGATCCGACTCCAGCCGTTGCTGGTCGAGCAGGTCGGCCAGCCGCAGATAGCTGCCGTAGGTGAGCCGTCCACCCTCCTCACCGAAGTGGATGTCGACTCCGTCCCACTGCCCAGCCACCCCGTCACCAGTGCTCATGGTGCCGAGGGTAGCCGACACCTTCGTGACCGGTCAGTGATTCGCTCGTTGGGACTGAAGTACGCCGATCCGAGGAGTTGAATGTCCGCGACGGTCCAGACCCCACTCGTACCGGGTCCGATTCCGGGATCTACGCGTGAGGAATCCCAGATCGAGGCGTTGCTGCCTGACGACTACGCCTCCCTGGTCCACCTGGCCTATCTGATCCTGCCGCCGTCGATCAGCCGGTCCCGGCGGGTGGCCGCGGCCCACAGCGTCGTACAACGTGCACTGCCGCCGGGCAGGTCGTACCCGCGCGAGGTCATGCGGCGGCGCGTCGTCCACGAGGCGGCCCGCCAGGCCTCCCGGCGTACGGCGTTGGGCCGGTTGGGCAGCGTGTTCGCGCCGTCCGACGCGCTGGACTTCGATCCGTGCGCCAGGCAGCTCGACTCGACGACCATCGCCCACCGCGTCCGGCGCGGCCGCCGGGTCGCGATTGCCATCACCATCTTCACCACGGTCTGCATCCTGGCCGCCTTACTGACGTAACTTGCTGCCATGACGCGACGCGAGACGCTGCTGCGTGTGCATCGGGACAACGGCTGCATCTTCACGCTCACTCTGATCCTCGACCCCGAGGGCGGTGAGCGCGGGATCACGTTCACCGAGTTCTACGACTACCGCCCGGCGGGCGACGATCCCGGCCGCGAGTACGGCTACAGCGTGCATGCGCCGTACGACGCTCTGGACACCCTCGCGGACTACTACGCGCGGGACGCGCCCGGGTCCGCGGCGGATCGGCTGACCGAGGCGCTCAGGACGCTACTGCAGGACGGCGACCGGCTCGGTCTGAAAGGAAGTCAGCGCCGGGTCCTGGAGGGCTTCCAGGTGGCCGGGGTGGCGGCCACCACGAGTGTGTGGAGCTGGATCCACGACTGATTCGAACCTGCTCGAATCTGCTTCGCGTTCGGACCGCCGTGGGCATACTGCAGTGGTGACGCTTCGCATCACGATGACCGCGGACCAACTCGGTCGATCACGGTTCGCCATCTCTCCCGCCCAGGAAGCGGTGAGCGTCCTTCGCCTTCGTGCCGGGCATTGAAGGGTGTCCGAGCCAACCGGCACCCGGCGGCGAGCGGCCCCGGATTGGCGTCGCTTCGTGCCCTGGCAGGGACGGCCTACCCGGGTCGACCTGGCGCTGCTGGGCGCGATCCTCGGCGTCGTCGCCTTGATGTTCACCACCAGCGAGCGCGTACTGCGCTTCGCCGGCCGGGCCACCGAGCTCAACCCCTGGATCATCCGGGCCACCGTCCTTCTGGCCGTACTGCCAGGCTTTCCCACCGCGGTGGTGTACGCGATGGCCGGCTGGGCCGGGATGCGACTGGCCATCTTTCTCCTGCTGGACCTTTGTGGAGCCCTGATCATCACCGGCCTGGTGACAGGACTCGGCTACTGGAGCGGTCAACGGGCTGTGGACATCGTCCTGCTGATCGACAAGTACGCCTCCGTCGTGAGCCTGACGATGATCGGCCTTGCCCTGGTCTTTCCGCTGATCAGGCGGTGGCTTCGGCCACGCCGGCCAACTGGATCCTGATGTTGACGAGGACGACCCACAACGCGCAGCCCGGCACGGTGGCCAGGCCGGCGAGCGGCACCTGGTTGACGATGACCGCCGCAGCGGCCAGTACGACGAGACTCAGCAGGGTCAGCTGTGGTCTGCGGATGGTGGCGTAAAGCGCCGTACGCAGCGGCACCGAGGGATACACCTGGCGGACGAGACCGGTGCTGAGGGCAAGGACCGCAAGGACGGCCAGCAGCGGGACGAGTGCGGCGCCCGGCGTGGTGTCGTGCAGGACGACGACGTCGGTCACCAGGATGCCCAGCACGGCCAGGGTGAGTGCCCAGGGCAACAAAGCGCGGCGGGCGAGCCGGCGGTAGGAGTGGAAGAAGCTCCGCACCGACGGGTCCTCCGCCTGCAGGTAGGCGAAGGCTGCTGCCAGCGCAGGGCCGACGCTCAAGCCCAGGAGGCCGAAAAAGAGCGGATAGCTCAACGGGTCGGCGACGACGGCCAACGCCAGCAGCAGCGGCGAGCAGGCCACCGCCAGTCCGAGGTTGACCGTCAACGCCCGGTGGACGAAGGACCAGATCAGGTCCCAGGCGTCGGCGCGGACGTTGACGCGGGCGAGCGGCGAGCCCATCACTTCAGTCCGCTCGTGGCGATGCCGCGGACGAAGTACTTCTGGCCGAGCAGGAAGATCACCAGGATCGGCAGCACGGACAACACCGAGCCGGTCATGATCATCGCGAACTCCGCGTCGTACAGGCCGATGAACGAGCGTAAACCGAGCTGGATCGTCCACAGCTTGTTGTCGGTCAGGTAGATGAACGGGCCCATGTAGTCGTTCCAGGTGTTCACGAACGTCAGCAACGCGAGGCTGGCCAGGGCAGGCTTCGACAACGGCAGGATGATCCGGGCCCAGATGCCGTACTCGCTCAACCCGTCCAGCCGGGCCGCCTCGCTCAGCTCGTCCGGAATGGTCAGGTAGTACTGCCGCATCAGGAAGACGCCGAACGCGCTGAACGCCTGCAGCATGATCAGCGACAAATGGGTGTTCACCAGGCCGGCCTTCTGCATGATGATGTACTGCGGCACCATGTACGCCTGCCACGGCACCGCGATCGTCGCGATGTAGGCCAGGAACAACGCGTCCCGGCCGGGGAACCGCACCTTCGCGAACCCGTACGCGGCGAAGCTCCCGGTCAGCACCTGCAGGGCGGTGATGGTGAGGCTGAGGAACACCGAGTTGCGCAGGTACGTGAACAGCGGGATGCGCGCCCAGATGTTGGTGAAGTTCTCCCAGTGGAACTCGGCCGGGATCCACCGGATCGGCACGCTGAACACCTCGTTGTCCAGCTTCAGCGACGACGACACCATCCAGGCGAACGGCACCAGCACCGCGATCGACAGTACGACGAGCAGCAGGTAGGCGACCGCCCGTCGTACCGTTGTCACCTTGCGCCGTCGCCGCGTCACCGGGGCCGCGGGTACGACGTCTGCCTCCGCCGGCCGGGTGGTCGTCATCGTCATCGTTCACTCCTTCGCTGCAGCCGGAACTGCACCAGCGTGATCGTCAGCACGATGACGAACAGCACCATCGACACCGCCGACGAGTAGCCGAACCGGCCCTGGGTGATGCCCTCGCGGAAGATGACCTGGGACAGCACCAGCGTCGACCGGCCCGGGCCGCCCTCGGTCATCACCTGAACCAGGTCGAACACCTTGAAACTGGAGATGGTCAGCATGATCAGCACGAAGAACGTCGTCGGCCGCAACGACGGGATCGTGATGTTCCAGAACCGCTGCCACGCGCTCGCGCCGTCCACGTGGGCCGCCTCGTACAGCTCGCCCGGGATGGTCTGCAACCCGGCCAGGTACAGGATCATGTAGTACCCGAGGTCTCGCCAGACGCTGGCCAGGATCACCGCCGGCATCGCCCAGGTGGTCGACGTGGTCCAGCCCGGCGGGTTGTCGATGCCGATGGCCCGCAGGAGCTGGTTCACCGGCCCGACCTCCGGGCTGAGCAGCATGTTCCACACCACCGCCACCGCGACCAGCGAGGTGATGTAGGGAAAGAACAGCGCGGTCCGGAAGAACCGGACCCCGCGCAGTTTCTGGTTCAGCAGTACGGCGAAGCCGAGTGCCGCGCACAACGTCAACGGCACGTGGCCGACCGCGTAGTACGCCGTGTTGCGCAGAGCTGTCCAGAACGTCTCGTTGTGGATCATCCGCTCGAAGTTGGCCAGGCCGACCCACTTCGGGGTGCTGTAGGAGTCCCAGTCCAGGAAGGACAGTGCCAGCGAGGCGATCACCGGGACCAGGGTCAGGGTGGCGAAGCCGAGGAAGTTCGGCAGGATGAAGCTCCAGCCGAGCCGGATGCTCCGCCACCGCCGGCTCGCCTGGCTGGGCGGACCGCCCGGCCCCCGGCCGGAGATCCGGCCGGGCACCTGGGCGGGGGTGGCTGTTGTTCCGGCCACGGGTCAGCCGACCTCGTTCTTGACCCGCTTCGACATCTCGGCCAGGCCGGCGTCGAGCGACTTTTCACCGGTCATGATCAGCTCGTGCTCCTCGGTCAGGATCGTGTCGACGTCGGCGGTCTTGTCGGTGACCGGCATCTCCAGCACCACCTGGTCGGGCTTGAACGCCTTCTTCGCCACCGCGTCCTGCGGTACGCCGGGCAGCGCGAAGTACGTGTCGAGAATCGCCTGGCTCTGCAGCGACGGGGTGACACCGACCTTGGCGATCGCGGTGGCGCCCTCCTCACTCGCGGCCCAGGTGACGAACTTCTTCGCCGCGTCAGCGTGCTTGGAGTTCTTGTTCACCGCGAACGCGGTCGGCGATCCGAACGTGGTCACCTTGCCGGCCTCGCGCTGCGGCAGCGGGGCCACGCCCCAGTCGATCTTGGTCTTGCCGGACTTGGTGTCGGCCAGCAACTGGGCGGCGTACCAGGTGCCCATCGGCATCAGGACGGCCTTGCCGGTGGAGAACATCGAGTTGTAGGTGACCTTCTGGCTGGATGCGGTTGCCCAGGGCAACAGTGCGCCGGCCTGCTGCAGGTCCAGCGTCATCGCGTACTGGTCCTTCAAGAAGCCGTAGTCGCCGCCGAGCAGGTCCCCGCCGCTCTGAGCCGCGGCGGTGGCCTGGACGACGGAACGCCAGGTGTGCTGGTAGGCGCCGTACACCTTGGTCCCGCCGGAACCCTTGCTGAGGCTCTTCGCCAGTGCGGCGTAGTCGGCCCAGGTCAGGTTCTCGAGCTTCGTCTCCGGTACGCCGGCCTGCTGCAGCAGGGCCTTGTTGTAGTAGAGCACCCAGAAGTCCTGGCGGTACGGCAGCGCGAAGTACTTGTCCTCGATCTTGTAGGCGTCGAGGCCGGACTGCTTGGCCGGGTCGAGCTTGCCCGCCTCGTCGGTGAGCGGGAGCAGCTGGCCGCGGTTGGCGTACTGCGCATAGCCGATGACGTTCTTCATGGTCAGGATGTCGGTGTTGTCACCGCCGGCGAGCATGGTGGTGAGCTTCTCGTTGTAGTCGTCGGACAGGATGTCGACCGGCTCGACGTCGACGTCCGGGTTGGCCTTCTCGAAGCCCTCGATCAGCGCTTTGAACTCCGGCGTGGTCGCGTAGTTCCACAGGGCCAGCTTGACGGTGGTCTTACCGCCGGCGGCCGGCTGGTCGGACGAGCCCCCACCGCACGCGGTCAGGGCCAGCGCCGCGGCGGTGGCGGCGATTGTTGCTACAAGGCGTCGCTTCACGACGGGTCTCCTCAGGCGGTGAGTGGAAAGGATTCTGCGGTGATGCGTCCGAGGAGGGGCTCACCCGACAGCCAGCGGGTCAGCTCGTCCAAGGCGTGGTCGGTGAGCCGGTGGATCTCGGATCCGAGCGAACCGGCGATATGCGGGGTGATCATCACGTTCGGCACCGAGCGCAGAGCCGAGTCGGCCGGCAGCGGCTCCGGGTCGGTGACGTCGAGGATCGCGAACAGCCGGCCGGACCGGCATTCCTCGGCCAGCGCGGCCGAGTCGATCAGGCTCCCCCGGGCGGTGTTGATCACGGTCGCGTGGTCAGGCAGCCGGGCGAGCTCCGGAGCGCCGATCATCCGGTCAGTGCTGGGCAGCGCCGGCGCGTGCAGTGACAGTACGTCGACCTGCGGCAGCAACTCGTCGAGGCCGACCAGCTTGGCACCGGCCGCGGCGACGGCGGCCGGGTCGGCGTAGGGGTCGGCGACCAGGACGGTCGGGCCGTCGAGGGTCCGCAGCATCTCGACCACTCGCCGGCCGGTCCGGGAGAAGCCGACGATGCCGATCGACCGGCGGAAGTTCGACAGGTCGCCGAACCCGCTCAGATGACCCCAGCCGCGGTACGCCGTCCTCGTGTCGGCGGCCAGGAACGGCGCCTTCTTCCCGGCGAAGATGATCGCGGCCAGTGTGTACTCGGCGACCGGGACCGCATTGGCGTCGGCCGCACTGGTGACGACGAGGTCGCGCTCCCACACCTCGTCGGCGGCGAACCCGCGGACGCTGCCGGCCGCGTGGAAGACCGCCCGCAGCCGGGGCGCGGCGGCCAGCCGCTCGCCGGACAGTCGCGGCACACCCCACGAGGTGATCAGCACCTCGGCCTCCGCCAGCCGCTCGCGGGCTGCCGGGGAGTCGAGCTCGTCGACCCAGACGGGGTCCGGCAGGCTGACGAGGGCGGCCAGCCGATCCAGGCGCTCCTGGTCGAAGTGCACCCGGAAAGACTCGTCGCTCATGACGACAAGTCCTCGGCAAGCGGTTACCGTTGCGCTCATGTGAACATGAGATGTCCTGACCGATCACTTCATCTACTGCTCGTTCAAATACACGCTCAAATGTTCAGATTCGTACAACCCCCGGAGGTGAGGCGGTGACCGAGGAACGACTGTTCGGGCCGCAGCGGCAGGAGCGGCTGATGGATGAGCTGCGGCGGCACGGGTCGATCCGGGTGCGCGAGTTCGCCGGGCTGCTCGGAGTCAGTGAGTTGACCGTGCGCCGGGACATCGCGGCGCTGGCGGCGCAGAACCTGCTCACCAAGGTTCACGGGGGCGCGACGCTGCCCACCGACCTCGGGCCGACGACGCAGATCCGGCGCCGCGGTACCGGGCCGCCGCGGTTCACCATCGGCATGGTGGTGCCCTCGCTGGACTACTACTGGCCGGCGATCGTGACCGGTGCTCGCTCGGCGGCGGCCGCTCAGGACGTCCAGATCCAGCTGCGTGGGTCGACGTACGACTGGGCCGAGGACCAGCGGCAGATCACCCGGCTGATCGAGTCCCAGCAGGTGCAGGGCCTGTTGCTCGCGCCGAACCTGGACGGTGACGACGTCGGCGAGATGATCCAGTGGATCGGCGACTTGCCGGTCCCGGTGGTCCTGGTCGAGCGGCAACCACCGCGCTGGACACCGACGAAGAGCCAGCTGGAGTGGGTTCGCAGTGATCACGCCCTCGGCCTGGAGATCGCCGTCCGGCACCTGCACGAGCACGGGCATCGCAGTATCGGCCTGGTGCTGTCCAAGGGCAGCCCGACGTCGGCGCATCTCGAGCGCGGCTGGGAGCTGGTCTGCGCGGACCTCGGCATCTCCCCCCATCTGATCGTGCGCGAGTCGGTCCGGATGGTCGAACCCGGCTACCGCGAGACGATCGGCCAGCTGCTCGAACGCTGCCGTGCCACCGGTACGACGGCACTCGTCGTGCACTCCGACCCGGACGCGATGTCGGTGGCGCAGTACTGCACCGAGCGCGGCGTGGCGATCCCGGAGGATCTCGCGATCATCGCCTACGACGACGAGGTCGCGCGGCTGGCCGAGCCGGCGATGACCGCGGTCCGGCCGCCGAAGCCGATGGTCGGGCGGACCGCGGTCGAGCTGATGGTGGCCCGGCTGGTCGAGGGACGCCGGCGTCCGTCACAACGGATCCTGATCACGCCCGAGCTGTTCATCCGCGCCTCGTCGATCCCGCTGGCCTCAAGCGGTGTCCAGACGTAGGTGTTGCACCTGGCCGTCCGCCCACTCGACCCGGACCGTGCGGCCATCCGCTGACACCAGCGGCGCCCGCTCGGGCGAGCCGCCGAGGGTGACCACGGCCAGGTAGACCACACCGGCCTCGGGATGCGTTCTGGCACAGGGAATCGCGGTGTGGTTGCCTGTCGGACTCGCCTCGGCCAGACGGCGTACGTCGTACTCGAAATCGACTCCGCTGGCAACGCACGAGAGCAGGCCGTTCGCGGCGGCCTTCGCTTTCAGCCCCTCGACGGTTTCGGTCGGCGGCTCGGCTGCTGACAACGGCCAGCCGCTGAACTCGAGCTGCCAGGACGGATCGAGCTCACCCTCGATCACCACGGCGCGCACCTCGTGACTGCCACGCAGCAGCGAGCCCACGACCAGACGTGGACCCTCGACGACGCTGCCACCACGACCGGAGCCGTGCTCGGCGCCTTTGTCCTCGTCGGTTCGCACCCAGTGGGCCGAGGTGACCGAGACACCGGTGCGCACGGCGGTGAACCCATTGCGATGACTCGGGCCGTACTCCGGATGCACGATCGCCACGCTGTTCTCGACCGCGGCCGACCAGGCGGTCTGTTCCAGCGGCGGCATCGTGTGGGTCGAGTACCCGAGCCGCGCGTACAGCGGCGAGTCGGCGCGCTGGTCGCCGGGCACCGAGTGATCCGTGCCGTGGTTGACGATCCGGACGACACCGTCGGCCTTGGTACCGCTGACGATCCAGCCCGGCTCCGCGACCTCCAGCGTGAAGTCCCCGGCCTCC
The DNA here is from genome assembly GCF_040639075.1 of Kribbella sp. NPDC023972. NCBI lineage: Bacteria > Bacillati > Actinomycetota > Actinomycetes > Propionibacteriales > Kribbellaceae > Kribbella > Kribbella sp. NPDC023972. The sequence goes on from NZ_JBEZZH010000001.1 coordinate 1,779,359, forward strand.
ACCGGCAGCGGCTCCTCGGTCGCGGTCCATACCGGATGATCGGCCGGAAGCATCAGCCCGAGCATGCCTTTCACCGCCCAGTACGGCGAACCAGGTCCGGAGTACGACTGGGCGATCCGCGGCCATTCGCCGTACCAGCCGAGGTTCAGCAGACCGCGGTCGTCGGGGACGCCGCGGTCGAGGAAGTGCGCGAGCATCCCGGACGCCGCGCGCCGGAGCAGACCCGGTGGTACGTCGGTCGCGCCGGTGAGTGCGCCCATCCACAACGGTGCGGCGGCGGCGAACCGGTAGGTGAGGCTGCGGCCCTGGATCAGCGGCGAGCCGTTTCCGCCGATCAGGTGGACGGCGGTCCGGAGGTACTGCGAGAGCCGGTCACGCCAGGCGAGTTCCAGCTTCGGATCGACCAGCGCCGGGTCCATCGTTGCCCAGAGCAACGGATAGACGTGCAGCGCCCAGCCGTTGTAGTGGTCGAACGCGCGCTCGGGCCCGTCGGCGTACCAGCCGTGGTCGCGGTAGAGCGACTCGTGCACGGCCAGCCCGCTCTCGATGTCGGCGGTCGACCACGGGCCGCCCACGGACTTGAGGAACGTCTCGACGACGATCTGGAACCAGACCCAGTTGATCGGCGGATACTCCTCCCCGACCACCGTCGCCAGCCAGGCCACGACCCGCTCGCGGTCGGCGTCGCCGAGGCGATCCCACAGCCAGGGACGGGAGAGGTGCAGGCCGAGGGCGATCGAGCACGCCTCCACCTTCGCCTGGCCGAGCCGGTCGGGGCGCGGCCAGGCGTTCGGCGAGGCCGGATCGGTACCGGCGCGGAGGCCGTCGGCGTACCACTCGGCGAGGCCGTGGGGGTCGTTCCCCTGGTCACCGTGCAGCCGGATCGCCGCCAGCAGGAACGAACGCGCGAACGCCTCGAGCGAGTCGCTGTCCGGACCGTACGCACTCGGCTGACCGGGCAGCTCGATGCGAGCATGGTCCGGCGAGGCCCACGGCCGCAGCGACAGCAACAACCCGTCGGCCGTCGCCGCCCAGGCCTCCCGGGTCATCCCGGTGTACGGCGCATCACTCACGGTCGCTCTCCTCTGCGAACGGTCAAGTGGAACGAGTTGCCGGTGCAGTCGATGACGAGCCGGTGCACGGTCGGCCCCCAGACACCTTCCAGCAAGGCGTCGTCGACGGCCCGCTTCTCCAGGTGTCCGGCACCAAGATCTGGGTCCCAGGTCAGCTGCGCGTATCCACCGGCCAGCGTCTCGACCAGCAGCCGGCCGGGTTCGTGGCTGAGCGGTGCGCCGGCGATCACGAGGTGCTGCGTCGCCAAGCCTTCCCACTCGTCGGCGATGGTGATCGCACCCGAATCCAGCGTCGCCGTGCGCCGGTAGCTCGACGCATCTGGATAGGCCTCTGACAGCCGGAGGGACAGCGAGTTCGCTTGTACGACGAGCTCGGTCGCACGGTGCCCCGAGCCGGCCTGTTGTTCGTGGCCGTTGATCAGCGCGACGTTGTGCCAGGCGCTCTGGACGACCCATTGCTCGTAGCGGCGATCGGAGAAGGAGAGCGCGGTGTACGTCGGCTGCCCGAGGTCGATGAGCACCGGCGTGGAGTCGAGCGCCGCGATGAACGAGCCGACGTCGTTGTGATTGTGGTTCTCGTCGTTGTGGCCACCCTTGATCGCGAGGGTCAGACCACTGTCGTCGCGGGCTACGAAGAGTTGGACGTCCGGCAACCAGGTCGACTTCGGGAGTGGCAGGTCGGCTTTGGCCGCGTTCCACCACACGTCGTCGGTCAGGCCGAGGAGCGCACGCCCGAGTCCGGCGGCGGGCGCGATCGGCAGGTCTCGGTGGGCGGCGGCTTGGGCCATCACCTCGGGGTCTTGGTGATGGCGGCCCCAGCGGTGGAGGACATGCCATGGCTGGTTCGGATCGGGGCGGGCGGAGCCGTCGGCGACGTTGACGTACCAACCGTCGCCGAGGGCGACCCGGTGCGGATAACGCGCCAGCTCGGCGAGCGGCGTACAGGACCAAGGTGCGAAGGCGCCGTCGGTGACGCGGTCCAGTACGTCGAGGGCCTGAGCCAGCCGGGCCGGGCCGTTCCACCAGTACGCGTAGCCTTCGTCGCAGCCGCCATCCGCCGGCATGGCATCGAGATAGCGACTGAGGCCATCGACCACGAGGTCGGTGACTTCCAGCTGGACCGGCGGGTCGTCCTCGAGGAACAGCGCGACCGCGAGGACGTGGCCGTGGATCCACGGGTTCCAGTTGTGCAGGTGACCGTCGAGTCCGAGCCAGTGCCAGCGGCGATCGTTGCGGAACGGCTCGATGACACGCAGTCTTGCCTCCCGCCGCATCCGCCGACGTAGGCCGGGCACCCGGTCGTCCAGCGCGGGCCCGAGGACGAGGTCCGCCCAGGCGAGGATCTCCGCGGTCTCCGCCGCCCCGAGATCCAGGTAGGGCTCGTCGGGATCGCCGACGACTTCCTGCCGGGCGGTCGCGAAGGACTCATGTGCCGCCCAGCACCACGTGGTCTGCTCGCACAGCAACAACAGTCCGTCGGCGGCCTGGTCGACGTACGCCTGATCGGCTGTCAGCGCCGCGGCGAGCACCGCGGCCGAGGTACGACGCCGCAGCTCGCCGGCCGGGCCTTCGTACGCCGTGCGTACGCCGTCGCGCCAGTAGCGGGCGTAATCGGACAGCAGCGTTCGCGGCCACGGCTGATCGCGATCGGACTCCGCCTCGGCGAGGATCGCCCGTACCGCGGCCGGATCGCGGCTGCCCCACACGTCTCGCCGGGTCAGCTCCGGAACACCCGACCGGGCCCGAGCCGCTTTGACCGCCTGCTCGCGTCCCGCGGCACCGATCGCCGCCCATCGTTCCCTGAGCCTCACACCACCCACCCTATGGGCAAACGCTTCCCCGTCAACGAACGGGGTGGCCGCCGAACTGTTGCCCAGGGCAACTGGAGGGTTCCGGTCCAGCTTCGGTCCAGGGCGGGTCCAGGGCGCGTCCAGGACCGGGCAAACGCCATCCGCGGCACTCCGCAGCGGTGGAAAGGTGGACTCGGCCCCCGGAGAATCGAGATTCCGGACCAGACCGAGACGGGGTGGCGTGTGAGGCGAGCAGGATCGGAGCCGAGCCGGTGACGGACGCGATCACCGGCGAACTACGCTCGCTCGCCGGTCCGGAGCTCTATCGGCGCAACGCGTTCCGGATCAGCGGGCTGCCGGCGACCGTCGACCGGCGGACGACCAGGCAGGTGGTGCAGCGACTGCGCGCGGCCTTGCAGGTCGGAGCCGATGTGGACCTCGGCCCGAACGCGTCCAGCGACCCGGACGAGATCCAAGCCGCCTGCGACCTCATCCTCGGCGATCCGCGCCGCCGGCTGGTGCACGAAGTGTTCGCTCCCTGGGGTGACGACGTCAGCAAGTGCGGCTGCCCGCTCGAGATCCATCAGCGCCACGACACAGCGGTGGCGGAACACGCGGCGGCGATCGAGTCGGAACTCGACGACGGCTGGCGCAGGACTGCGTCCACAGTCCGGGCCCGGCACTGGACCGCCGCCGGCAGCGCCTGGAGACAACTGCTGGACGGGTACGAGTTCTGGGACCACCTGGATCACCGGGTGGCCGAGCTGGACGATCGGCAACTCGACCTGTCCGCGTCGAACCTGATCGAGGACGAACTGCCGAGGACCCTGCTGAAGCCGATCATCGACCTGGTCGTGACGGCGAAGACGAAACCGACCCGGCTGGTGGCGAACGCGCGGCGCTGGCCGGCCCCGGCCACGCTGGTCGACCAAATGCTCGAATCGGCGGCGGGCCCGCAGTACGACGAGCTCGAGGAACGCCGGGTCGCGATCACCCGCCGGTCCCGGGAGGAGGACGCCGACCCGATCGCCACCGAGATCGAGCGCGACCTCGTTCCCAAGCTGCACAAGCTGGACGCGATCGTGCCACCCGACCGGCACCACCGGACGGCGACCCTGCACGACCAGCTCGCCATCCTGCTGAACAACTGCTCGGTCCAGCTGCTCGACCGCGGCGAGGTGACCGACGGCCGCGCGCGGAGGTGGCTCGACACCGCGGCGCAGCTGGTGAAGGACCCCCGCGACCAGGAGCTGATCCAGGCGAACCGCGAGACGCTGCGGACCAGCACGGAGTTGGTCAATCTCCTGGGCGACTATCGCCGGCCCAGCGGCTACTCGTCGCTGCCGACCTACTCGCCGACGTACTACTACCGCCCGCGGCGGCGCTGGCCCCGGGTCCTGTTCTGGCTGCTGGCGATCGCCGCGATCGCGTACGGCGTCACCCGGTGCGGACCGTGGGGCGCGGTCACCGCCAGCCTGTACTCGTACAAGATCGTGGACAACGCCAAGGTGGGGAGCTGCCTCGCGCGGCAGACCGATTGGGCGACCAAACCCGGCGAGGTCCAGCTGGCGGACTGCGACGACGAGCACTGGGCCGAAGTACTGGCCTATGTGCCGATCACCGGCGTACCGGCGCCGTACCCGGGTGCCGACCAGGCGACCGCGTTGGCCCGGTTCCAGTGCGAGGAGGCGCGGGAACGGCAGCACCTGCCGGCGGGCGAGTACGTGACCGAGTTCGTGGTCGCGCCGGCCGACGAATGGAACGACGGCAAGAACCTGACGGTGTACGAGAACTACGCGCCCTGCATCGTTCGCCGCGCGGACGGTGAGTCGATCCCGGCGGGACAGAAGGTCAACGAGGATGTCGCACCAGCGGCGGTGGTGGTCAAGATGAACCTGTTCAGCACCGATGTGGCGGCCAACGCCCCGATCGGCATGTGCATCCAGCAGGAGCACCGGACCGGCACCGACGAGGTGCCGGTAGTCCGCTGCGAGGCGAGGCACTGGGCGCAGGTGTTCGGGTACCCGGTCATCTTCCAGCCGGGCGAGAAGTGGCCCGGTGACAACGCCGTGTACGCGAAGGCGAAGAAGGCGTGCGCCAAACTGGTACCGAGGCTGCCCGGGTACACGACCACGGTCGGCTGGCCGGGCCGGACCTGGTGGGACGACCCGAAGCGGGCGATCTACACGTACTGCCTGGTTCATCGGGCCGACAACCAGCTCACCGCGGGGAAGCTCGGATGAGCGCGGCGAAGCTCCGCCAATGGCGGCAGCACAAGGCGTTCCGGATCGAGGCGCCACGCTGGTCCGCGGCGCAGTGTGCCGATATCGAACGCTATCTCGGTGAACTCGCCGAGGCCGTTCCTGTCGAGGTGCCCGAGGTCGTTCGTCCTACGGCCGACGACAACGCCTTGGCCGAGGCGGCGACCAATCTGTGGCGCGCCCAGCGAAAACTTGCCCAAGGCAAGCAAGAGGCCCAGGGCAAGCAGGCCGCTCGCTACCTGCGGACCTGTGCCGAAGCCCTGGCCGAGGCCGGCCTCACCCTGCAGGACCACGACGGCGAGCCCTTCCACTCAGGTCGGTCCGTCGAGGTCCTGTTGTACTCCGAGGATCCCGAGGCCACCGCCGAGACAGTCCTCGAGACCGTTCGGCCGGCCGTCTACCACCACGATCGCCGGATCCAGACCGCGCAGGTGATCGTCGCCGTACCCATCGCACCCGTCGCCGACCCCAAGGACAGCCATGCGTGACACCATCGACTTCGGCATCGACCTCGGTACCACCAACAGCGCGATCGCGTTGGCCGAGGGTGACACGGTCACGGTGATCAAGAGCACCGACGACAGCCGTGACATCACCCCGTCGGCGGTGTGGCTGCCGCGCCCCGGGCTGACCCGGGTAGGCACGAAGGCACGCGAGCGGGCGGAGCAGGACCCGGACAACACCGCGGTGGAGTTCAAGCAGGGGATGGGTCTGTCCGACGCCGGCAAGTCCTTCGCGCGGGCGGGCGTACGGCTCACGCCGCCGCAGCTGTCCGCGGAGGTGCTGAAGGTCCTGCGGGCGGACGCGGCCCTGCACCTGAACGCGGACGCGCCGACCGCCGCGGTGATCACGGTCCCGGCTGCGTTCTCGCTCAACCAGAACAAGGCAACCGTCGAGGCCGCCGTACTGGCCGGGTTCGTGCCCGGCTGCCCGCTGGTCCAGGAGCCGACCGCGGCGGCGTTCGCGTACGGCTTCCACGACACCGCCGACCGGGCGTACTGGATGGTGTTCGACTTCGGCGGCGGGACCTTCGACGCGGCCGTGGTGAGCAAGCGCGACGGCGACCTGCGGGTGCTGAACCACGCGGGTGACCCGTACCTCGGCGGCAAGCTGATCGACTGGGCGCTGGTCGATCGCGTCCTCGCACCGGCCGCGGCCCGCGAGCTCGGCCTGACCGACTTCACCCGGGACGCCCCGGCCTGGCGGGTCAGCTTCGCCCGGCTCAAGAATGCGGCCGAAGAGGCCAAGATCGCGCTGTCGCGGTCGGAGTCGGCGCCGCTCATGGTCGAGCTGGACACCGGCGGCGGCCTCACCGAGCTGTTCGAGTACACGCTGACCCGCGACGAACTGGACCGGGTCGCCGAGCCGTACTACGTCCGCTCGATCAACCTGTGCCGGGAGGCGATGCGGGACAGCGGGCTTGCTCCGGACGCGATCGACAAGCTCCTGCTGGTCGGCGGCGTCACGCTCTCCCCCGGTCTGCGCGAGCGGCTTGCGGACCCGGCCGAGGGTCTCGGCATCGAGCTGGACACTCGACTCGACCCGACCACAGTCGTCGCTCGCGGCGCCGCCGTCTTCGCCAGCACGGTCAGGCATCCGGCGCCGACGTCGGCGGCACCGGCAGCCGGTGAGTACGCCGTCGAGCTCGCCTACGAGCCGAGTGTCACGACCACCACTCCGACGGTCGCCGGGCGGTTGCGGGCGGGGCGGGACCTGGATTGGTCCGGGTTCTCGGTGGTACTCGCGAACCCCGAGGGCCGGCCGCCGTTCCGGTCCGACAACATCGCGCTGAACCGCGTCGGCGCGTTCGCCACCGAGGTCGACATCGACGAGCGGCGTACGTCGCGCTTCACCATCGAGCTGTTCGACCCGACCGGTGCCCCGCAGAAGCTGACCCCGAACACGTTGTCCATCACGCATCGCGAGGTGGAGTTCGGCGGCGCCCGGCTGACCCACTCGCTCGGCATCCAGCTGGCCGACAAGGCGTTCTCGCCGTTGCTGCGCAAGGGCGCCGGGGTGCCGACCCGGGTTCGCGAGACGTTCCGGACCGCGCAGGCGCTGCACCGCCGCGACGACGAGGCGATGATCCGGATCCCGGTGGTCCAGGGCGAACGGGCCCGCGCGGACCGGAACCGGCTGGTCGGCACACTGGAGATCCGGCCGGTCGACGTACGGCTCGACCTGCCGGCCGGGACCGAGGTCGAGGTGACCTTCGAGGTGGACGCGTCCAACCTGGTCACCGTGGTCGCCGACGTACCGCTGATCCAGGCCCAGTTCGAGGCCGAGATCGACCTGGACTCGATCCGTACGCCGAGCACCGAGACGCTGCACCAACTGCTGGCCGACGCGGAACGCCGGGTCGACGAGGCGCGGCGGGCGGACGACAATCCCGAGGTCCGGGACCGGCTGGACAGACTGGAGGCGGAAGGGACGCTGACGACGGCCCGCGAGCAGGTCCGGGCGGCTTCGACCGACGCCGGCGCGGCCGCGACCGCCGAGGATCGGTTGCGTGACCTGCACGCCGACCTGGACGAGGTCGAGGCCGCGGCCGGCCTGCCCCCGCTCGTACGGGAACTGCTCGACCTGCTCGCCGAGGCCGGCGAGCTGGCCGCACGCACGGGTGCCGCGCGTTACGACCAGGAGCTCGCCGCCCTGCGCGAGCAGGCCCAGCGTGCCATCGACGACCAGGACATCGAGGCTGTACGGACCCAGATCGACCGGACCAGCCAGTTCCTGGTCAGGCTCGAGAGCCGGCAACCCGGCTGGCCGATGCGGCTCTTCTACGGTCTGACCGAGCAGCCCGGCCTGCTGCCGCCGACCCGCGAGGCCGACGACCTCGTCCGCGAAGGCCGGCGGGCCATCTCCACCGGAGACGAGCGCACGCTGGAGAACGTCAACCAGCAGCTGATTCGAATGATCCCGCGCGACGAGCAGAGCAAGATCATCGGGCTGATCAAATGACAGTGGCCGGTGAGCTCCAGCAGCAGCTCGCGTTGAGTCGGGCCGCCGAGGCTGCTCGGCAGGGGGACCTCGATCGAGCGGCCGCACTGCTGGCCGAGCTTGATGAGATGGGGCCGGAAGTGTTGGACCTGCTGGCCCGGATCGCGGCCCAGCAGAAGCGATGGGATGACGCCGATAGGTACTGGTCGCGCGTGCAGGAGCTCGAGCCGGACGATCCAGCCGCGGCGGCGGGGCGCGAGACGTTGGCGGCGATCCTCGCGGGTCGTCGACGGGCGCGGCCGGTGCTGCCCGTCGTCGGTGCAGCAGCGGGCGTTGTGGCGGTCGTCGTACTGATTGCCGGGGTGGTTCAGCTGGGTGGCGATAGTGAGCCGGTGGCGCAGCAACCGACGCCTCCGGCTGCGACTACGCCAACGCCTGCGCCGACGGTCGACGGGAGTGCGCAGGAGCGCGCGGATCGGTTGGCTCGGCAGTTGGCCGCGATCGAGGCCCAACGTCGGGCCGCGGCGACCGCGTTGGTTGCGCAGCTGGATGCGATCGAGGCCAAGGTGGCCGGTCCGGGGCTCGTCGTCCAGCGGCAGCCAGGTGCCGTTCGGATCCTCTTTGACCAGGGCTTGTTCTCCCGGGGCGCCGAGCTCACGCCGGCCGGCCGCGAGGCGTTGGATGCCCTTGGCAAGCGACTGGCCGGACTCGACGTCGCGATCACCGTTACCGGCCACTCGGTCGTCGTACCAGGAAGCAGCTCCTCCGGCGGTTCGGGTACGGCGTTGCTCCGGGCGCGTACCGCTACCCAGCAGCTCAGCCGATCGTCCGGACTTCCGCTCACCACCTTCACTCTGCAGTCCGGCGACCAGCGCGCCGCGCCGTTCCGCACGGCGGCACAGAACCGCACGGTCAGCCTGCTGCTGACTCCGCACCGGCAGTGACCTGGTGTTGTGACCGAGTGGTAATGCCATGATGTCCGGCATGGAGCTGAAGCTGTCGGCGTCGTACGACGCCACACCCGAGGAAGTGTTCGCGATCGTCACGGACGCCACCTTCCGCGAGCAGGCGTGCCAGAAGACCAAGGCGCTGTCGTACTCCGTGGAGGTGACCGAGTCCGGCGGTGACACCATCGTCAAGGTCCAGCGCGAGATGCCGTCGGACGACGTACCGGACATCGCCCGGAAGTTCGTCGGCCAGACGCTGACCGTCGTCCAGACCGAGACCTGGCACCCGGCCAAGCCGGACGGGTCCCGCGACGCCGACGTCACCGGCGAGATCAGCAACACCCCGGTCACGCTGAAGGGCACCGCGTCGATCACCGCCAGCGGGGCGGGCACGGTGCAGGCGATCGACCTCGACGTGAAGGTCGCGGTCCCGCTGATCGGCAAGAAGATCGAGCCGTTCGTGGTCGGCGCGATCCGGTCCGGACTGCAGAAGGAGCACGAGCTCGGGCGGGATTGGACCCACTGAGTGTCGTTGCGCCGACTGGCTCACCCGCGGTGGCAACCTGAAAGCAGACGAGTTGCCCCGGAGGTGAGCCAGTCGTGCGAAAGAAAGGCCGGCGGGCCGAGCAGGCCGGCGAGGATTCGCAGTACTGCGTCTTCTGCGCCACCGTGATGCCGTTCGAACGGATCGAGGCCGCCGATCACCTGGTCGACGAGCCGGACGAGTGGATCTGCGTCACGTGCGGATCCGCGCTCCTGGTCGATCCGCCGCTGCAGCAGCTCAACCGCACTGCCTGAGGCCGACACCGGCGGGCCGAACCCGCTCGGCGGCCCCTTCGACTGATCTCGGTCTGGCTCTGGACGCGGATCCGACCAGACCCGAGCAGATCAAGACCCTGATCGACGACCTGATGGCCCTGCCAACGGCCACGATGTGGTTGGGGGGTGGCGCGCGGGTTGTGTCACCGCTGGCGGGTTGTAGCAGGCCAGCGGTGAGATAACCCGCCAGTGGCCGCCGTTCCGAGGGGCTGGTTTCGGCCTGTGGCCGGTTTCGTCCGGATGGCGGGGTTCCGAGGGTCCAGCCTCGGTTCGATCGTCGAGTCGTCAATCGTGGTCGAGAAATCGCCGCGGCCCGAACCAGAATCCGCGACCCGATGCACCACAGCCCGCCTCGACCACCAGACCCGGCCGGCTCCACGGGTGACCCGGCAACCACGATCGCAAGCGTCATCCACCCCCTCGGCTCACACCTCCCGCGGGATCCACGTAGCTGTGTCCTTCCCTGGTCGGTGTGGTGTGTGTCAAGGGTCGAAGATCCGCGAAGCGGACGCCGCAGGCGCCCTAATGACAGCCGAGCGAGCCGAGACTTGGGTCGCTCGGCCGTCTTGTCGGGTGACGTCTGCACACCTCGTGGACCGGTTGAGTCCTCGTGCAAGACCGGCGCGCCTGACGAGCATTCCTCCCGGGCCTCGGGCGCGCCGAAGCCCGAGCCATCCTCGCGATCGCGCCCACGCCGGCCGCGGCCGCGAGGCTGACCAAGACCCGGATCGCTGCGGCACTACGCCGCGCCGGCCGCCAGCGGCGCATCGACACCCGCACAGCCGAGATCCACACCGCGCTCCAGCGACCACAGCTGCGTCAGCCGGAACTCGTCGAGCAGGCCATGGGCCGCCAGGCACTCGTGCTGCTGGCCACCCTCGACACCGCATGCCGCAACGTCGACCACCTCGGCCAGGCCCTCGCCGAGGCCTTCGCCCAGCACCCCGACCACGCCATCATCACCAGCTTCCCCGGCCTCGGCGACGACACCGGCGCGAAATCCTCGCCGAGCTCGGCGATGACCGGAACCGTTTCATCGACGCCCGAGCGGTCAAGGCCTACGCCGGATCCGCACCCATCACCCGGGCCTCCGGCCGCTCAAGAAGCATCACCTACCGGCGGATCAAGAACGACCTCCAAACCGGCCAACCCTACGATCCGGCGAGAGCCTTCCTACGCACTGACGATCCTGAGCACGCCGGCTCGGTGTCGGGTCGACCTCCAACATCCGTCACAGTGGCCGCTCCAATTGGATGATCGCCTCGCCACCGTGGTCGTGCACTCGGCCGGTCGGGACGAATCCGGCACGTCGATATAGCCGTTGAGCCCGCTCGTTCCGCGTCCCGGTCCAAAGCTGCAAGCGTCGCGCCCCGGTATGAACGGCCACTTCGGCGACCTCGGCCAGCAGCAGCTCACCTATCCGTCGGCCCCAGTGAGCCGGGTCCACGAACACCATCGACACGTGGCAGAGGTCCGGTAGTTCGGGGCCGGTGCCGTCGTCTGCCCGCCCCGGCTCGGCCAACGCCATCCCAACCACTGTGTCCCGGTTCACGGCGACCACCGGCAGGGCCACGGGATCGGTCAGCTTCTCCTGTACCCGCTTGATCCGAGCGGCGTCCGGCAGCTTGCCGCGAGCCTCATTCGCGGCCCGCCATACGCGCAACGCGCCGGCCAGCTCGGTTCGCTCCGCACGGCGGATGGTGACATCGTCGATCATGGGTGCATCCTCCCAGAACACCGTTCGGCTTGACGCGTACCGCTGATCGGAGGTCTTGACCCGCACCACACCGACCAGCACCATCACGCAGCCGCGGAACCACACCGGCCTCTTTACGGCGTCGAACCGTCAGGCACGGCCCAAGCTCATTAGTCGAAGACGAGGGTGCGGAGGGCCACGTGGCCTTCCTCGTCGATGACGTAGTGGGCGTGGCCCTCGTGGTCGACGGCGACGCCTTCGACCCGGCGGATGTCGCCGAAGTGGTGCACGACCTTGGCGCTGACGACACCGCCGCCGGTATCCGTCGGGAGCTCGAAGCGCACGTGCTCGGAGGCCGCCCGGGCTCCTTCCGGGTGATCCGCGAGTACGGTGGCCGACTTGCCGGAGGCGTCGAGATCACCGACCACGGCGTCGAACCGGTCCCCACCTCTGGTGTCGAGACCACGCAGCCCGGCCGGCGCCTCGATGCTGCCGACGTCCCCGAGCACCCAGACGTTGCCGCACCGCGGTACGGCGTTCGGGTCGGCGAACAGTTCCTCGACGTTCTCGAGCTCGACCAGGAGCGGGTGACCGTCGGCGGTCACCGGGTAGCGCAGCCCCAGCAGCAGCCGGCCGTCCGCGCGGAACTCGGCCGCCTCGATGTTGATCGGGTGATCCGTCGGGTGGACGGTCCCGTGCCAGCGCTTGGCCTTCTGCTGACCGATCGCGATGGTGGCGTCGACGTACGCCTGTCGCTCCAACGCACCCAACGGCAGCAGCTCGACGTCCGCCAACGCGTCATTGACGGCTCGGTGCAGTCCGAACCGGAACCGGACGACCTCGAGCTCTGCCCGGCCACCGTGCTCCACGGCCTCCGCGAGCGACTGCTCACGCACGCGGGCGAGCCAGGACCGCTTGGCCGCGAGCGGTCCCGCCTTCTTGCCGAACTGCGAACCGACGATGTAGACGTAGCCTTCGCGGGACGCGCAGGCTTCGGCGTCCTCGGTCTTGCCCGCGTTCGGCCCGGCGTCCGCGAACACCCGCAGCGCGTCCCACTCCTCGTCGAGCGGCGCGCCGGCGGTGTGGACGAGCAGTGCCAGCGCGTCCTCGGCCGTCGCCTCGTCCAGCACCGTGACAAACGCCCGGTCCCAGCCGTGACGGCTCAGCACGTCCGGCGTGAACACGCGGCACAGGTCGGACGCTTCGTTGGGCTCCAGGTGCAGATCGGTCTCATGCATACCCGGGAAACGACGCCACCGGTCTCGGTACTCCCGATCTCGCCAATTCCCGGGTAAACCCTGATCAACCCTGGTGCGGGTACCGGTAGTCCGTCGGCGGGGCGAACGTCTCCTTCATCGAGCGAGGGCTGGCCCAGCGGATCAGGTTCCACATCGAGCCGGCCTTGTCGTTCGTCCCCGACGCCCGCGAACCACCGAACGGCTGCTGGCCCACGACGGCACCGGTCGGCTTGTCGTTGACGTAGAAGTTGCCGGCCGCGAAGCGCAGGTAGTCGGCAGCCGCCGCGATCGCCTGCCGGTCCTGCGCGATGACCGCACCGGTCAGGCCGTACGGCGCCGCGCTCTCCATCTGGCGGAGCACGGTGTCGTAGTCGGCGTCGTCGTACACGTGCACCCCGAGGATCGGGCCGAAGTACTCGGTGGTGAAGACCTCGTCGGTCGGGTCGTCGGAGACCACCAGCGTCGGCCGGACGAAGTACCCCTCGCTGTCGTCATAGGTGCCACCGGCAACGACATCGGTCGCGTCGGTCTGCCGGGCCCGGTCCAGTGCTGCCTTGTGCTTGGCGAACGCGCGGTCGTCGATGACCGCGCCGATGAAGTTCGACAGGTCGGTGACGTCGCCCATGGTGAGCGACTCGGTCTCGGCGATCAGATCGTCGCGCACCCGCTCCCACACCGAACGGGCGACGTACGCACGACTCGCGGCGGAGCACTTCTGCCCCTGGTACTCGAACGCGCCGCGCACCATCGCCGTCTTCAGCACGGCCGGATCGGCGGACGGGTGGGCCAGGATGAAGTCCTTGCCGCCGGTCTCGCCGACGAGCCGTGGGTAGGTCTTGTACGACGCGATGTTCGCGCCGACTTCTGCCCACAGCGACTGGAACGTCTTGGTGGATCCGGTGAAGTGGATCCCGGCCAGGTCGGGGTGCGTCAGCGCGGCCTTGCTCACGTCGATGCCGTCGCCGGTGACCAGGTTGATCACGCCGGCCGGCAGGCCCGCGGCCTCGAACAGCCGCATCGTCCAGTGCGCCGCGAACTGCTGTGTCGGCGACGGCTTCCAGACCACCGTGTTGCCCATCAGCGCCGGCGCGGTCGGCAGGTTTCCGGCGATCGCGGTGAAGTTGAACGGCGTGATCGCGTAGACGAACCCTTCCAGCGGCCGGTAGTCGACCCGGTTCCAGATACCCGGGGACGAGATCGGCTGGTCGCTGACGATCTGCCGCGCGAACGCCACGTTGAACCGGAGGAAGTCGATCAGCTCACAGGCGGCGTCGATCTCGGCCTGCTGCACCGTCTTCGACTGACCGAGCATGGTCGCCGCGTTCAGGGTGTCGCGCCACGGGCCGGCGAGCAGGTCGGCCGCCTTCAGGAAGATCGCCGCGCGGTCGTCGAAGGACAGCGAACGCCAGGCCGGCGCCGCGGCCAGCGCCGCGTCCACGGCAGCCCTGCCGTCGGCCTCGGTCGCGTTGCCGAGGGTGCCGAGCACGTGCGCGTGCTTGTGCGGCTGGACCACCTCGATCGGCGCGCCCCCGCCGAGCCGCTGCTCACCGCCGATGGTGCAGGTCAGGTCGATCGCACCTGCCGCGGTGAACTCCTTGAGCTTCGCCTCCAGGCTCGCCCGCTCGGACGATCCGGGCGCGTATCCCTTGACGGGTTCGTTGGCGGGAGTGGGTACGGCGGTGACGGCATCCATCGTGCGGTGCTCCTCGATCGGGTGTGGATCGTGCTGGTACGCCGGTACGGGTGGGCGGCGCGACTCGCTGGTGATACGAGCATGCCATGACTGACCACCGGAAACGAACCTGACCACAGACCTGACCACGAGGCCGACTGGTCCGGTCAGGAAGCGACCACGCCACGCCGCAATATTCGGAGCATTCGTTTCACTCGAGCCGGGTCTGCTGTGGCCATCCCGGCCGCCAGGACGAGCAGGTCGACCGGGTCGACGTCAGCCTGTAACCCACCCGCGTTCCGCGCCCGATCGACCAGGCGACCGGCCGTCTCCACCATCGCCGCGTGCCACTCCTCATGCAACTCCGACCGCCGTACCGAAGGCTCCAGGCTGCGAGCGAGGTCGCCCTTCTCGGCGACGTGCCGCACGAAAGCGGCCAGCCACTCGAACAGCCGGTCGACGAGGGCATCGGCATCGCCCACCAGGTAGGCCCGGGCCCGGTCCACCGTGTCCAGCCCAGCCGCGTCCAGACCGGCCGCGCACAGCGCCTGCACCTCTTCGGCGTACACAGCGACGAGCAAGTCGTCCCGGGTCGGAAAGTGCCGGTACAACGTCGCGTTGCCGATCCGCGCCCGCCGGGCCACCTCATCCAGCGGCGCCGCCGTACCGAGCTCGGCAAACACCTCCCGCGCGGCCTCGACCAGTTGGTCGCGGTTCCGCTGGGCATCGGCGCGCAATGGCTTAAGTGGGGACATCCCTGGTTAGGCTACCCTTCTCGTTTAACCGGGGATTTCCCCACTTAGGAGGACCATGCATCTTGACGACCGGAGCGGGAGCCTGGCCGTCGCGTGCGGACGGTGGGTGCTAGGCGCGCCAGGGCATGTGTTGGAGGGTCCAGGTGTTGCCGTCGGGGTCTGTGAACCAGGCGTAGTAGACGCCGCCGAGATCCTCGGTCTCGCCGACGTCGACGCCGCGGCCGATCAACTCCTGGCGCGCGGCCTCGATGTCCTTGACGACCAGATGCAGAGCGCGCAGCGAGCCGGGCTCCATGTCCGCCATCGGCAGGCCTTGGAGCAGGCTGATCGAGCAGTACGAGCCTGGTGGCGTCAGCTGGACGACGCGTACGCCGTCCGCCGGTGAGACGTCCACGTCGACGTGGAACCCGCACTGCTCGGAGTAGAACCGCTTCGCCCGGTCGATGTCCGACACCGGCACCGGGATCAGCTCGAGCATGAAGGCACCGGGCCGGACCGGCGCCGCGGTCGGATCCGGCCGGATCTCCGAGGCATCCTTGGGGATCTCGGTCTGCGTCGGCGGAGGAGTCGGCGGTGGACCCGGTGGCTCCGGCACCCCGGCCGGCGTCTGGTCGCTCATGCGACGACCTCGCCGACACCCGGCTCCGGCCGGGCCGAGAGCCCGCTCGTCGGCCCGATCATGCCGACTTCTTCGCCGTCTTCTTGGCGGCCTTCTTCGCCGTGGTCTTCTTCGCAGCCGCGG
The DNA here is from genome assembly GCF_040639075.1 of Kribbella sp. NPDC023972. Classification (NCBI taxonomy): domain Bacteria; kingdom Bacillati; phylum Actinomycetota; class Actinomycetes; order Propionibacteriales; family Kribbellaceae; genus Kribbella; species Kribbella sp. NPDC023972. The sequence goes on from NZ_JBEZZH010000001.1 coordinate 1,795,292, forward strand.
CCTTCTTGGCCGGCGCCTTCTTGGCGGCTTCGGCCTTCTTCGCCGCGGCCTTCTTCGCGGGCGCGGCAGCCTCACCATCACCGCCACCGGCCCGGCGAGCCTTGGCGGCTTCGACCGAAGCGCGCAGCGCGGCGACCAGGTCGACCACCTCGGCGCCCTCCGGCTCCTCCTCCTCGGTCTCCGGCAGTGGCACGCCGCCCGCCTTCGCCTCGACCACCTGCTCCAGCGCGTGCCGGTACTCGTCGTGGTACTGATCCGGGTCGAACTCACCACGCAGCGTGTCGATGTAGGACGCCGCCATCGCCTTCTCCTGCGACCGGATCTCCACGTCCTCCGACGGCGCCGCGAACGAGGAGTCGCGGACCTCGTCCGGCCACAGCATCACCTGCAGCACGAGGATGTCGTCGAACGTCCGGAGCAGCCCGAGGCTCTCCCGCGACCGCAGCGCGACCTTCACCAGCGCGTACAGCTCGGAGCCGTCGAGGGCGTCCCGCAGCAGCACGTACGGCTTGGCGCCGGGCCCGCCGTCGGCCTGCAGGTAGTAGGACTTCCCCAGGTACAGCGGGTCGACCTGGTCCGCGGGCACGAACTCGAGCACGTCGATGACCTTCTTGCTGGACAGCGGCAGGTCGGCGAAGTCCTCCGGCTCCAGCACGATCATCCGGCCGTCGGCCATCTCGTAGCCCTTGCCGATGTCGGAGTACGGCACCTCCTCGCCGCACTCGGAGCAGACCCGCTTGTACCGGATCCGGCCGCCGTCGGCGACGTGCACCTGGCGGAAGGAGATGTCCTTCTCCTCGGTCGCCGAGAACACCTTGATCGGGATCGTCACCATCCCGAACGAGATGGCACCCTTCCAGATCGCCTGCATCGCCACCAACTCCCCTTGGTCAGCTCGAGCCGTTCAGCCCGCCGTCGGCCCCTCCGCCGCCAGCAGATCGGGAATCTCCTGTGTCGCGTACCACATCAGGTCTTCACCCTCGCACGAATCGAGGGCGAAGACCGCGTCGTCGTCACCATTCTGGGCCGCGTCCCACAGGTCGGCGGCCTTCCCGACCACGGCCGCGGCCTCCGCCGCGTCCATGTGGACGGCGGCCACCGTCGCCCACGGCACCACCACGTGCAGCTCCAGCCGGGCGTCACCCAGCTCGACCGTGCCGTCGGCCGGCGGGATCGCGCTCACCTCGCAGGCGACGACCACCCGTCTCCGTGCGGTACCCGGATCGGCCGCGAGCAGTCCCACCGAGGCCCGTGCCGCCTGCGCCATCGCGGCGTACTCGAGCTCCTCGTCGTCGCCCTCGGCGTACCACTCCCGCAGCGCCGGGGTGACCGCGTACGCCGTCAGCGGCGGCGGGCCGAACTCGCCGGCGTGGCAGGCGTCGTCGAGCAGCCGCAGCGTGGATGGGAGGTAGATCCTCATGAGCCCGCCTTCTTGGTCGTGCCACTTGTCCGTCCCCGCCCTTCCGCCCCAGTCTGGCCGCGGGGTTTCTTCCGGCCCCGGGAAGCCCGGTTCCGGCTGCCTCGGGTGGTCTCGAGCAACTCGTCCAGCGCATCCGTCACACACTGGGCGAACACGGCCAGATCGGGCATCGCGGTCCGGTCCGCGTTCAGCCCGAAGGACACCTTCCCGTCGTACGACGTGACGCCGACGGACAACCCCTGTCCCGGCATCAGCGGGACCACCGGGTAAGACGCCAGCATCGGCGCACCGGCGGCGTACAGCGGGAACTGCGGTCCGGGCACGTTGGTGATCACCACGTCGTCGATCGGCCGGACCGTGGCGGTCGCGACCCGCGCGGCGAGCGCGTGCAGCGTGGTCGGCGCGAACCCGGCGATACCGACCAGCGAGCGGGCGCTGACCGCGCGGCCGGTGTCCTTGTGCACCTTGGTCTGGTACGAGATCTGGTGCAGCCGCATCACCGGGGAGTTCTCGCCGACCGGCAGGTTCACGGTCGAGGCGATCACCCGCGACCCGAGCGAGGTCGGCTCCTCCTCCTCGTCGTCACGGATGCTCATCGGGACCACCGCCCGCACGCTCCGGGTCGGGCCGATACCCTCACCGCGCGTCATCATCCAGGCCCGGAACGCCCCGGCGACCACGGCCAGGATCACGTCGTTCACGGTGCCGCCGTGCATCGCCCGGACGGTCCGGTAGTCCTCCAGGTCGGTCTGCACGGTGGTGAACCGGCGCTGGCCGGAGGTCTTGACGTGCAGTGAGCTCTCCTGCACGTGCCGCTGCGCGACCAGCGAGCCGACCACGTCGCCGAGCACCTCGCGGACCGAGGTGGACCCGGTCAGGCTGGCCATCTCGGCCCGGGCCAGCTCGAGTACGGCGGTCGGGTGGCGGGTGGCGTCCGCGAACACGCCGGCGAGCAGCTCCAGCGCGGACGGCGGGTGAGCCGGCTGCCACGTGTCGGTCGGGGTCTCCCGGGGGTGCGCGGTCGAGTCCAGCACGACCTGGCCGATGTCGACCGTGCTGTTGCCGTCGACAAGGGCCTGATGGGACTTGGCGATGATCGCGAACCGGTCGCCCTGCAGGCCCTCGACCAGGTACATCTCCCACAGCGGCCGGGCCCGGTCGAGCCGGCGGGACATGATCCGGGCGACCAGCTCCAGCAGCTGCGCGTGCGTCCCCGGCCGGGGCAGCGCTGAGCGCCGTACGTGGAAGGTGATGTCGAACTCTTCGTCGTCCACCCAGACCGGGCCGGCGAACCGGCCGGGCACCTGCTGGACCCGCTGCCGGTACCGGGGCACGAAGGCGATCCGGTCCCGGATCAGGGCGACCAGGCTCTCGTAGTCGAACCCGTCGTCACCATGCACCGGCGGCTCGAAGATGTCGACCGTCCCGACGTGCATCGGGGTGGCCGGCGACTCGGCCTTGAGGAAGGTGAGATCCAGCGACGTCAGCCGGTCCGGCATCGGGCACCTTCCTCTCAGTCGATCAGCTTGTCTCGTCACCCTAGCGGCCCGCGCCGACAGTGGGCTGCGACACTGGCTCAACGGGAACACTGCGGTATCGGTGTTCGTCAGGCAAGAGGGTGTGTCCCACGCCCCGAGAAGTTCATCGACCCCTTGAAAGGCCCTCCGACCGATGCGTTCGACGCTCACTCGCGGTACCGCCGCCGCTGTTCTCCCCGCGCTCGCCGTGCTCGTCCTGGCCGGCTGCGGGAACGAATCCGACAGCGGCGCGAGTCCGAGCGGCACCCCGTCGTTGACCCCGGTCCTGCCCACGGGCACCCCCACTTCCACCCCGACCGACCTGCCGACGCTGACGCAGACGCCGGGCAAGCCGAACGCCGGCAGCCCGTCGAACACCGCCGACCCGTCCGGTGAGCAGGCCGACGTGACCATCAACGTCACCGTTGCCAATGGCAAGGTCAATCCGAGCGGCACGACCATCAAGGTGAAGGCCGGCCAGACCGTGCTGGTCACCGCGGTCAGCGACGCGCCGGACGAGCTGCACATCCACGGCTACGACAAGGAGCTCGCGCTGACACCGGGCAAGCCCACCTCGGTCAAGTTCACCGCGAACATGAAGGGCACCTTCGAGATCGAGACCCACGAGAGCGGCAAACTGGTCGCCAAGCTCGCCGTCTCGTGAGGGTGTCACTCCTGCTCCCGCTGCATGGGATCGGTGGTCGTCAGGATCTGCCGATCCCGTTCGGGCTGGCCGTCGGTGGTGCCGCGGTCGCGATCGCGTTGTCCTTCGTCGTCCTCGGCCTGGCCTGGCGGAACCCGAAGTACCGCGGCAACAGCTCCGGGAAGCCGTTGCCGTACGCAATCACCCGGACGGTCGACGCGGGCTGGTTCCGCTGGGTGGTCCGGCTGGCCGGTCTGGCGACCTTTCTCTACGCGATGGTCTCGCTGCTGTTCGGCGTGGACCGGCTGACCAATCCGATCTTCGGCTTCATCTACATCCTGGTCTGGGTCGGGCTGGTACCGATCTCGATCCTGCTCGGCCCGGTCTGGCGGACGCTGAACCCGCTGCGGACCCTCCACCTGCTGCTGTGCAAGGCGCTCCGCCAGCCCTCGTCGAAGGGCCTGCTGGAGCTGCCTTCCTGGCTTGGCCTCTGGCCCGCGGCGCTCGGCATCTTCGCCTTCACCTGGCTCGAACTGGTCGCCCCGGACCGGGCCACGATCCCGGTCCTGCAGGCGTGGATCGCGCTGTACGTGGTGATCATGCTCTTCGGCGCGATCCTGTTCGGCGACCGCTGGTTCTCCGCCGCCGACCCGTTCGAGGTCTACGCGACCCTGATGGCCCGGCTGTCGCCGTGGGGCCGACGTGCCGACGGTGCGCTGGTGGTCCGCCGGCCGCTGGAGAACCTCGACGGCCTGAAGCCACAGCCCGGTCTCGTCGGCATGGTGGCCGCGCTGCTCGGCTCCACGGCGTACGACGGATTCTCGAACTCGTCGGCGTGGATCGGCTGGGCCCAGAACACCGACTACTCGATGACCCTGCTCGGCACGGGCGCGCTGATCGTGTTCATCCTGTTCGTGTTGCTGACGTACTCAGGTGCGACGCTGCTAGCCGGGCGGCTGTCGCACAGTTCGCGTCGCGCGCTGCCCGGTCTGTTCGCGCACTCCGTCGTACCTATTGCCCTTGGGTACGTCGTCGCGCACTACCTGACGCTGCTGATCCTCGAAGGGCAGCGCACACTCATCTACCTGAGTGATCCGCTCAGCAACGGGGCCAACGTGTTCGGCACCGGCCTGCTCGCGGTGAACACCGACATCACCAACTACAGCGGGACGATCTCGGTGATCCAGGTGCTGGCCGTGGTCTGCGGTCACCTGCTGGGCGTCATCTCGGCTCATGACCGTGCGGTCGCGCTCTTCCCGCGGCACAAGGCGCTGGCCGGTCAGCTGCCGCTGCTGGTCGTCATGGTCGGCTACACCACAGGTGGCCTGCTCCTACTGTTCTCTTCGTGATGTACACCTGGCTGTCAGGCTTGAGCGGCCGTTGCGGGCGCTGGCTTAGGCAGGCTCCGGCTGGTGATCGCCAGGACGATGAAGGCGATCATGCCGAGGATCAGGTGGGAGTTGCCGGGGATGGACTGCCAGAAGGTCCAGTCCAGCTCGCGGTCGTCGCGGAACGGCACCCACCAGATCGAGCGCAGTACGAACAGGCCGTACCAGAGCACGCCCGTCGCCACCGCCGGGTTGAGCCCCCACACGCGGTTGACCGCGCGGATCAGGCTCACGCCGAGCGGGATGATCCACACCCAGTGGTGGCTCCAGGTCACCGGTGACGCGTACAGCACGGCCAGCGCCATCACGGAGATCGCGGTGACCCGCTCCTCCGCCAGCCAGTACCGTCGGGCCATCCACAGCACCAGCAGGCCGAACACGGCCGAGAGCACGAACCACGTCGGCTGCACCCAGCTCGCCTCGTCACCCAGCCGGTGCAGGAAGCCGTTGAACGACTGGTTGCCCGTGTAGGCGAGCCCGCCGACCCGGTTCGCGTCGAGGATCACCTCGGTCCAGTACCGCCAGGACTGGTTCGGCACCACCGCGAACCCGACCGCCATGGTCGCCAGCAACCCCAGCACGGCGTTGCGCAGCGCCCGCCACTGCTTGGTCACCACGAGCAGCGCCAGAAGAGGCAGTGGGGTCAACTTGACGCCGATCGTCACACCGAGCCAGAACCCACGCAGCCGCGCGTTCTGCGGCCGGACCAGGTCCAGCAGGATCATTGCCGTCAGCAACAGGTTGATCTGGCCGAACTGGATCGTCTGCCAGACCGGCTCGAGCAGCAGTGACAGCACGGTGAGGGCGACCAGTACGGCGGTGCGCTTGCGCTGGGTGAAGAACGACCAGGCAGTCTTGGGCAGGCTCGTCCGCCACAGCGCCGCGATGCACAGCACCGAGATGGTGGTCCAGACGACCAGCGCGACACCCCACGGCACGGCGGCCAGCGGCACCATCGCGATCGCGGCGAACGGCGGGTAGGTGAACGGCAACCCGGATCCCGGCAGCTTGGCGTCGTACAGCGAACCGCCGTCGAGCAGCACCGAGCCGCCCATCCGGTAGACGCGCAGGTCGATCATGCCGCCGAACAAGCCGTAGGCCCAGGCGCCGAGCGCGACCAGCGCGGCGCAGGCGACGATCCCGAGGAGGAGCCGGCGGGGCACGACGGGGCGGGAAGCAGAGGAGGAGGAAGAGGCGGTCGTCACGGTCACGTCAGGTCTACTCCGAACAGGGTTTCCAGCGCGCGCCGGGTCTCGTCGTACGAGGTGTGCAGGATGCCGGTCATGCCGAGCGCTCTCGCGCCCTCGACGTTCAGCTCGAAATCATCGATGAACACACAGTCCTCGGGCTTCAGGTCCAGCCGGCGGGCGGCCAGCAGGAAGATCTCCGGCTCCGGTTTGCGCAGCCCGACCTCGCCGGAGATGACGATGTCGTCGAACATGCCGTCCCAGGTGTCCCGCGGATACGTGTTGCCCCAGGAGTTCGACAGCAACGCGGTCCGGATCCCGTACCCCCGTGCCCGGCGGATCAGCGAGCTCATCGCCGGCTGGTGCTCGAAGTGCGCGAACATCCGCTCGATCAGGCCCTCGGCGGGCACCGGCGTACCGTCGTGGCGGACCAGGATCGAGGCCAGCTTCCGCTCGAAGTCGGGTACGGCGAGCTGGCCGCGCTCGAGGGCGTGGACCGGGTTCAGCTCGGCTTCCGCCACCGCGTCGGCGGGCGTCCCGGCCGGCAGCCACGCCATCACGGCCTGCACGTAGGAGTCGAAGTCGAACCCGTCCAGCTCGGCCCACCGCCGCAGCGCATCCTCCAGCCCGGAGGTGAGCACACCGCCCCAGTCCACCAGCAACCCGCGCGGCACATCCGACTCCAACGACATGCGCGCAAGCCTACTCAGGCCACTGACGCGTTAACCCTCACGGTCCTGGCAGTTACTCGCCGTACACACCACTCGTCAGCGGTTGTACTCGACCGTGACATCGCCTGAAGAGGTCTTGGCGTTGATGGTGCGGGTGGCGGCCGGGTCGCTGCGGACGGTGGCGGCCTCGTCGCCGGAGGACGTGTCAGTGTCGACCTTGTACGTCTCGGTCCCCGACGGGATCCGGATCGTCACGTCACCCGAGCTCGCCTCGGCCTCCACGATCTGCGGCGCGATGGTGAAGTCGAGGTCGATCTTCCCCGAACTGCTCTGCGTGCTCACCGTCGTCGCGGTCAGCCCCTGCGCCTCGAGGTCACCCGAGCTGGACTCCATCTGCAACGCCCCGCCGACGCTGTGGACCTCGATGCTGCCGGAGCTCGACTTCAGGTCCGCGCCGGCCGGCAGCCCGGTCACCTTCAGGTCCCCACTGCTGCTCTCGAGCGTCACCTTCACGTCCTTCGGCACCGTGAGGATGTAGTTCGTGTCGCACCCGAACGAGAGGAACCCGCAGCCGGCGTCCCGCAACTCCAGCTTCCCGTCCTCGTACTTCTCCTTCGGGTCCGAGCCGAACAGATTGCGCTCGAACTGCCGCTCCACCTTGACCTCGGACCCATCCCCGGACCGTACTTCGACATCCGCCGAGCTGGCGTCGATCGTCAGCGCCTGACCTTCCACCGGGTAGCTGGCCTGACTGATCTTGGTGTCCTCGGTCAGCCCGGTCAGCGCCCAGTACACCCCGCCGAGGATGAGCGCGACGGAGATGGCGATGCCGTACCGCCGCTCCGTGCTCATTGTGCTCGCCGGCCGGCCCTGAACCTCAGACATGCTTCCCCCTGGGATGCGGAGACTACGAGCCCACCCTGGCACATCCCCAGGCCCGTGTCGGTGGGGTTTTCCCCCCCATTCCCCACCAACCCGACCCTGACCCCGCCCACCCCGCCCGCACCCCACCCACAACGCGGTCCGTCAGCCCGCGCAACACCACCCACAACGCGGTCCGTCAGCCCGCGCAACACCACTCACCGCGTCCTGCCCCACCGCGACGTACCCGATCGACCGCTGACTTTGTGCACCGTTCGTGTACCAACGAGCCGCCAAAACGCGAATCTGGTGCACAAAGTCGCCTGCCCCGAGGCCGCACCTCACGCAGCACGCCAGCTCGACGCGCGGCGGGCTCCGGTCGGCCGGACAGGGGTCAGGTTCCGAGGTCTTTGGCGATGGCGGCCGCGAACTGCTGGAGCGACTTGCGGAGTTTGCTGGACTTGGCGGACTCGGCGAGGCTGCGGCCGTGGGACATGGCGGCGTCGACCGCGTTCTGGTCGAACGGCAGCAGCGCAGCGGCGTCGACCCCGGCGTACCGCCCGAGTGCCTCCGCGATCGCGTCCGCCGGCGAGCTGCCGAGGGAACCCGGACGGATCCGGTTCACCACCACCCGCATGCTGGCCGACGGCACCACCGCCCGCAGCTCGTGGAGCGCGCGGATCAACCGGGTCAGGCCGACCGGGTCCGCCGTGCCGACGACGATCACCTCGTCGGCTTCCTCGAGCGTCGCCAGCGTCGCACCGTTGCGCCGCGGCGCCAGCGAGTCGAACGAGATCTCCTCGTCGGTCTCGATGCAGAACCCGACATCCACCACCGTGCATGGCGCGAGCATCCGCGCCGTCGACCAGATCGACTCGATCGCGGCCGGCCGCAGCTCCGTCCAGCGGTCCGCCCGGCTGAGCCCGGTCAGGACCAGCAGATGCGGCTCGACCTGTCGCGCGTGCTTCGCGAGCATCGCCATGTCGAGGGCCCCACTCCCCGCCGACCGCGCCGCGGCCGCCAGCCCCGACGTCTCGTCGAGCATGCCGAGTTGCTGCGCTACGGTCCCGCCGTACACATCGGCGTCGGCCAGCAACGTCGGCACACCTCTCACCGCGAGCTCACACGCCAGGCCGACCGCGACCGTCGTACGTCCTGGAGCACCTGTCGGCCCCCAGACCGCGATCATCCGGCCGCTGCCCTGGTTGTAGACCGGCTGCGGTGGGCCGGTCGTCTCGGGCGTGGGTACGAACCCGCCGGCGAAGTGCGAGACCGACAAGGGCGGACCGGAATCGACTGCGTCGGTGATGGCCCGGCCGAGGTCCTCCGGGCTGACGTCGGCCGGGAGGATCCGCTCGATCCCCATCCGGCTGAGCCTGTCCTCGGTGCCGAAGGGTTCGCCACTCTCGGACGGGTCGACCAGCGCGACGACAGTGATCCCGCGAGCGTGCAGCGCGGCGACCGCATCGGACGTCAGCCTCGGCAGATCGTCCGCGAGCAGGACCGCCCGTGCCTGCCCGCTCGCGGCCGCGCCCATCACATCGGCGATGTCGACACAGCGCCGTACCACCCGGATTCCCGGCGCGCGCTCCGCTCGCCGTACGACGTCGGCCTCCCACGGAGCCCCGGTCACCGCGAGCAGGACTGGTATCGACATCAGCTGCCTCGCCTCAAGAGCACCGGCTCGCCTGTGCTCATCGCGGACAACGCGGCCCGGAGCCGTGTCAGGTCTTTGGGTGCCAGCCCGACCAGGACCTGTCTTCGAGCCGAACCACCCGCGACACCTTTCACCGCGTCGGCCTGGAGCACCCGGACGTTTGCCCACAACAACGTCGCCGGCTGGTCGGCATCCTTCGGCACCACCCAGATGTCGACGTCGTCCCCAGCCGCGGTGTCCGACGGCAGACGTCCGATGGCGACCGACAGCGGCAACTCGGTGCGGTCGTTGTCCGACTCCGTGACGGCCGCGTCCCGGGGCACGAACTCACCCGCGTCGACGGCCCGGGTGACGACCAGACCCTTCAGCTCCGCGTCGGCAGCGACGTACTTCTCCGCATCCTGGCTGTTGGTGAAGCGCACCCGCGCGGTGGTCAGGTTGTCGCCGGTCAGCGTCGTCCCGGCCGGCAGGTCGTGTTTGGCCGCCCAGATCGTGGTGGTGTCGTCGGCGGCCGAGAGCAACTTGGCGCCGGCCAGCGCGGTGACGGCGACGAGCAGTACGCCGAGCACGAGCCGCCCGTCCTTCCACCGGGCCCGCCGGTTGCGCTGGGCCGGGACGGACGGAGCCCCGAACCCGGTACCGCGCACTGCTGTGTCGACCACGTCGAACTCCCCAGTCAATCGATCGCTCGAAGCCGACATTCTGCCGTGTCCAGGCTCCTCCGCGTGAACGGATATCCACAGGCTGTCAGCCTGGGGACAAACGGGATCGTCCGGGTGCCAACCATGGCAAACTGAAGTAACCAGCCACTACATGAAGGAGCAGACCGGATGCCGACTCCGCGGTTCCTCCAGCTCGCCGACGTCGCCGAGGTGCTCAACATCTCCGCGAACCAGGTGTATGCCCTGGTCCGGCGCGGCGACATCCCCGCGGTCAAGATCGGCGGGCGCGGTCAGTGGCGGGTGGAGGCCACCGAGTTGGAGAAGTACATCGAGCGTCTCTACACCGAGACCCGGGAGTTCATCGACGCCCATCCGTTCGGCGAGGAGGCCGAGCAGGCGGAAGACGTCCACAACTAAGCGATGCCTCCGGCTCAGGTGGGCCGGTTATTCGGCCCGGGTGACTGCTCGGCTCGGCTGGTGGCTCGGCTCAGCTGGTGGCTCGGCTCGGCTGTTGGCTCGGCTCGGCTGTTGGCCGGCTGACTGCTCAGATTCGTCAGCGGCGCCGTAGGGCGCACAGCGCCTGGGTCGGCACCAGGCGCACGTTGTAGACCTCGGTGCGCCGCCGCGGCGCGTCCAGCGGATGTTCCGCGAGTTCCAGGAAGTCCGCGCCGACCCGATCGATCGTTCCGGTGACCGGCACCCCGCCGCAGAACAGCGTCACCGGCGAACGGTCCCGCGCGATGCCGCGTAGCAGGTGCGCCAGCCCCAGCTTCCCCGCCAACGCCCCGACAGCCGGCTCGGCCCACGGCCCGAGTCGGTGGACGGCGACCAGCGCGTGGACCGGGATCAGCCACTCCTCATAACGCTCGGCCTCGATCAGCAGACAGTCCTTCCCGACCCGGGTGAGCTGCCCCTGGACGGGTTCGGCGTGGGTGAGTTCCACGCGTACGACGGTGTCGACGGCCCCGCGAAGCCGGTCGAGCACAGTGATCTTGCCGACCTCGGCCCGGATCCGGTCCGCCACTTCGCCGTACAGATCCGCTTCCTGGAGCGCGTCGAACTGCGACTCCAGATCCGCGAACAACGCATCCCACCGCATGCCCGCGAACCTACCCGATCCTGCTCACCTTCCGTGCGGCAAGCCGACGCTGCGTGACATTTGCACTTGCGAACTGGGCTCAGTACCGGTCTATAGTGGTCAAGCCAAAGCAAACTAAAGCAAACTCATAGATCCGAGACTAAGCGGGGTGAACGCGATGATCCGGGGACTAAAGGGTCTCCTCGCGGTGGTGGCGGTGGGCGGCCTCGGCCTGGGATTGCGCTGGATGACAGCCGGTTCGATCGGTGCGGCAAGCAGTCACGACCTCGACTCTCTCGCCGTACTCGCGGTCGGGACGGTCGCGTGGATGGCCTATGGCTGGCTCGCCCTCGCCGTACTGGCGACCGTCCTGGAACAAATCCCCGGCGCAATGGGCGCGGCCGCCTCCGCCATTGCCGGCCGCATCACCTCGCGAACCTCCCGCACCCTGCTCCGCTCCGCCCTAGGCCTAGCCGCCGTCAGTCCCCTGACAGTCGCTACAGCCCACGCCACCCCACCCGACGCCCCCATTACCCGCCCCTGGCCCCAAACCGAACCCCGCTCCACGGTCCTAACGAGCCCCACACACCCCCACGCCAAGGTCGGCCTCTCCACCGCCCCTGGCACGACGGACAACTGGAGTTCCTCCGGTACGCCAGGCCGCACCCGCAGCTCAGATTCGGCCGGCGCACCAGGCCGCACCGGCCGCACGACTCCCTCCCGTACGCCAGGCTCCACCAGCGGCATGCCCCATCCGCCGGGCGCCGCGAACTGGCGCACCACCGAGCCACCGTCGTCCGTCCGCCTCACCGGTCCCATGCCGACCGAGGCCACCCACGCTGGCCGCCCTCAGGACGCCGTACGCCGGGACACTCCCCCGCACAACACAGTTGCTCGGGGGACTCACCCGCAGGGCGTCGTACCGGCGGAGCCTCAGAGGACGACCTCGCCGCCTCGCACCGCTCCTCCGGCCTCTTCAGACATTCGCACCAGCCAATCGGCACACCCAACCGAGCGGCCGACACCCGGCACCCCGGCCAAGGCCGACACCGCATCGCCGAATATGCCGACCGACGCCGGGACGCGGGATGAGCGGCCGGGTGGGGCGCGGGTGCGGGTTGGCGTGCCGGATCGGCCGACCGCGGGAGCTGCTACCCGGTACACGGACCTGCGGTCAGGTCAGCCGGTGCGACTGCCTGCACGTGTCGTCGTGAAGCCCGGCGACACCCTCTGGAGCATCGCCGCAACCGAGCTCGGCCCGAACGCCACCCCCGAGGACGTCGCCGCCCGCTGGCCGGCCTGGTACGCCGCCAACCGCCAGCTGATCGGGCCCGACCCCGACCTCATCCTTCCCGGCCAGGTGCTGCGCATCCCGGCACCCGCGACCGGCAATCCCGTGCCGCCCACCCACCAGGAGAAGTGACATGACCCAGAACCTGCCCGCGGTTCCGCGCCAACACCCGACGCCGCTCCGCACCCTGACCCCGGTCCCACCACCCTCCGAGGACCCGAACATGCCCAAAACCGCAACCACCCTGCCCGACCCGACCGAGGTGGCAACACCCCGCCTCCGCCCAGTCGACGCCTCCAAGATCCCGGCGACCGTCCACCACGCGGGCACCATGCCTCCGGAGTCCCTCCCCCTCCGCCACCGAGCCCTCACTCACCTAGGCATCTCTCGTCCCCCAGCAACACCAGACACCGCCTCGACACTCAACCCGAGCGAGCATCAGGTCGCGGTCCCGTCTGCGTCCGGCGAGCGCGAAAAGCTCTCCGCCGACCTCGGCTCCGTCGCCGATACCGGGGATCCCCGGCAGGCACACGGCCCCCTCAACACGGCCCCTGATGTCGGCGGACTGTCTGAGGTCTCTGAGTCTGAAGTGGTTGAGACTGCGGTTCCGTCTGCGGCTGGCTCGGGTGAGGTCTCGGTTTCGTCGCTCGGGACCACTCAAGGTTCCGTTGGCGGGGCGGGGGTTGGTTCTGGGCCGACGCTGGCTGCGGTGCCGGCGGTTGCGGAGGGTACGGCGGCCGACGGGGCATCGGCGGCGATGGATGCACCGGGCGGGGTTCGGGCGGTGGGCCCTCGGGTGCCGGATCCTCGGGCCTGGGGTGGACGGTTGGCGCAGGCGGTTTCCGAGGTGCTGGCAGGTGATCGGCCGATTTCGCAGCTGGTGAGGTTCACGGATGAGGCGGTGTTCGCCGACCTCAACCGGCGGGTACGGATGCTCGGCCTGACCACCACCGCCACCGCACGCGGCGCCAACGAACGCAGCTCCGTCCGGTCGGTCCGCGTCTGCACGCCGGCCAAGGAAATCGCAGAGGTGGCAGCGCACGTCCGCCACGGCGAACGCTCGCGCGCCATCGCCTTCCGCATGGAGATCCGCCGCAACCGCTGGGTCTGCACCGCCCTGGAGATCGGCTGATGCCACCGGCTCCCCCGCCAGGTGCCCACCCGCCGCGCACCCAGCGGCCACGCACCCGCCGCCGCGCGCCCTCTCGAACTGGAGGTCGTCGAAAGGCGGCGCCTGCGGTGCCCGCGGATCGCGGAGATGCCCCGCTGGACGACGTCTACATGGCGAAGGACGGCGGTCCGCACGATCCAAGCTAGAGGTCAGGATCGAGCGGGTGCGCCCGCGGCGGCCCGGGGGAACTCGCAGCGGACGAATGTCTCCGGTCCGGCGCCGATGGCAGTGCCGGTGCGATTCCCAAGGCAACTGCCGGCCCGGCTCCACATGGCAAGCGCCGGGCCCGTTCCACATGGCAAGCGCTGGCCGGTTCCACATGGCAAGCGCCGGTCCCGTTCCACATGGCAAGTGCCGGCTGGTTCCACACGGCAGGTGCTGGCCCAATCCCCGTGGCAAATGCCGGCAGGGGTCGCGGTCGCAGTGCTGGCCGGATTCCCCGTGGCACTGCCGTCCTACGGTGCTCGAGGGGATGGTTTCCGGGGCTGGGGTTGTCGAGGGAGCGCGGCGTCGAAGCGCATAGCTTGGGCTGGACGGCGGTCTTCCGTACGCCGAACTCGTGCAAGCGCGCCTTCGTTGGGTAGTGCACGAAACCGGGGTTGAGCTGGTGATGGGGCGGGGTGGGGCGAGTAGGTTTCGGGGTATGCGATTTGACCGGTACACCGTGATTTTGTTGACGTTGCGGGCTGATGCGCCGGTGATGTCGGAGGAAGAGGCGGCGGAGCTTCAGGATCGGCATTTGGCGCATGGAGCGGAGCTGCAGGATCGCGGGTTGGTGCTGGCTCGTGGGCCGTTGACTGAGCAGGATGATGAGCGCTTCCGTGGATTCTCCATCTGGTCAGTGGATGCGGAGACCGCGCGGAAGTATGCCGAAGCCGATCCGGCCGTACGGGCTGGGCGGTTGGCGGTGCAGGTTATGACGTGGATGATGCCCGCCGGCAATATCCAGTTCACCAAGGTGCGCGCCCCCAGGTCGATCGCCGAAGCAGCCGCCGACGAAGAGTGACTCCTCACGGTCCCCCCACCACGCACCTCGCAGTCCCTCCACTGTCTCGAGGTCCCATCACGTTCCCCGGGCGGTCCGCCTCATCTAACCCTCGACACCCAGTGGTCCTGGGAGGGTTTCCGCAAGGTCAGGGGAGGGTTTCCTTCTGGATCCGGGCAGAAACCTCCCAGAATTCGGCCGGCTGGGGGTCACCTGCTTGCCGATCACGTTCCCTGCGCGCCTTGTCGCAGGGCTCCTTGCGGTTCGGCGCCGCGGTGGCTTGAGTAGCGCAACGGGATCGTGGGGTTGTTGTCATGTGGTTGCGGCAGGGGCGGCGTAGCGTGCTGGGACCGGTCGAGGGATCGGTGGTCGTCGTTCGGGGGAACGAATATCTGACAACACGATCAGCGGCGCGGTGAACTTTGCGCGCTCAATCGCCACTTCAATGACACCCCGCTGGCCGGCGTCCATAGGGGGTGGCGCCGGATCAGCCGGTTCTCCATCAGTTGAGTCCTGTGTCGCCGTGGCTGACGGATGTACGGCGTTCGCGCGGTCAGACGATCGCTCAACGGGCGGCTGAGGAACTGGGCGCGGTCGGTGAGCGCGCGGCGGCACCCAGCAGGCGCGGGTCGACGCAGGCGAGGACCGCACACCCGGAGGCGCGGCACAGTGCCGAAACGATGCCTAAGGCAAGCACTGCCGGTCCGGCGGTAAGTGGCCGACAGGTGGTGGAGGTGAGTGTTGGATCCCCGCCCGAGGTGGGTGCCGCGAGGCGCGGGGCCGGGGATGGTGTTGCAGGTGGCGACGGAGTAGGCGGCGTACGGGCGGAAGCTTCGTACCCGGGCGGTGGTGCACAGGCGGGCGAGGGCCCGGACGCGGCTGATGGTGCTGGGTGGGGAAGGGTGTGGGCGCGTGTGGTGTGGCGGTGGCAAAAGCTGTCCGTGCGGCTGTGACGCGCGGGTGGTGCTGCTGGGCGGAGGCCGTGACGAGCGTACGAATGGACCGGTAGGGGTGGGCGCCGGCTGCGCGGGTGAGGACGGGGGGAAACGCGTGGGGTGGAAATGTCGGTGAGGGGTTGGAGACTGGAGGGGTGAGTGGGTTCGAGCCGTATCGTGAGCGGCCGGCGCGGGTGCCGGGGGCTGTGGTTTGGACGCGGACGGCTGAGGGCGGGGAGTATCGGGTTCTGCCCGACGGCTGCATGGATCTGCTGCTGATGGATGACGAGCTGGTCATCGCGGGGCCGGACAGCCGGGCGTGGATCGGGTCGGCTGAGGCCGGGACTCGGTATGCGGGGATCCGGTTTGCGCCAGGGACGGCGCCGGGGTTTCTCGGTGTGCCGGCGCGGGAGTTGCTGAATGAGCGGGTGCCGCTGGCCGATCTGTGGTCGCCTGCGCGGAGTCGGCGGCTGGTCGATCGGGTGCGGTCGGCGCCGGTGCCGGCGATCGCGCTGGAGCAGGCAGTGGGGAGCTTGGTCGAGGAGCCGCCTGATCGGTTGATCACGCAGGTGTTGCGGGCTGTGCGGAGTGGCGTCCTTCGGGGTGGCGCCGGCGTACTGTCGCTGGCGGGCAGTGTCGGGCTGAGTGAGCGCCAACTGCACCGGAGGTGCCTGTATGCGTTCGGCTATGGGCCGAAGATGCTCGACCGCGTGTTGCGGATGAACGTCGCGCTCGACCATGCGCGCACCGGTCTCGCCCTTGCCGACGTCGCGGCACTCACCGGGTACGCCGACCAAGCCCACCTCACCCGGGATGTCAAAGCCCTCACCGGCGTACCACCGCGCATCCTGCTCAGCTGATCAGCCCTGAAAGCGCCTTGCATCTCATAGCTTGCTATGTAAAACTCATAGCAAGCTATGGGAATGAGGTGCGGATGATGACTGCGATCGCGGAGCGACGGACCGGCGGCGGGAAGCGGGTTCGAGATCGGCAACGGCTGGCTCACCTGGTGGGTGGGTTGCTGCTGGTTGCCTATGTGTACGCGCCGGGCGCCCCGGTGCTCGAGACGGCGGTGCGATGGGTTGTACTGCCCGTGCTGGTGGCGTCAGGAGTTGTGATGTGGCAGTGGGGGAAGATTCGGCGGTGGATGCGGAAGGTGAGAAGTCAGGCGTGAGTCAGGCGTTTCGGCAGGAGTCCCTGGGATACCAGGTCAACCAGCTGGCGCGGTTGCTCGCGCATGCGCTGGCCGCGCGGATCGCGCCGTACGGCGTGGTGCCGGGGCAGTTCGCGCAGTTGCTCGCGTTGTACGAGGAGGACGGGCTGACGCAGCGCGAGTTGTGTGACCGGGTCCGGATCGAGCAGGCGACGATGGCGAACACGCTGCAACGCATGCAACGCGACGGTCTGGTGCGCTGCGTTCCCGACCCGGACGACAAGCGCCGGATGCGCGTGTATCTGACCGATCAGGCCCGGGCGATCGAACCTGACCTCGTCGCCGCCGCCCGTTCGCTCAACACGTCGGCAACGGCCGGGCTCACCGACGCGGAAGTCGCGCAGTACCTGGATCTGACCGCGCGGCTGATCAGGAATCTGGAAGCGGACTGAAGCCGGATCGTGTCACCATTGCTGGTTGTGAGCCACCCAGGCGAGATCGGTACGGCGCCCCTGCGGCACAACCCGCTCAACGCGGTGACCGCGACAGTCGAGCGGGTGACGTACGCCGACGGCCGCACGCTGATCCGGAAGCGGCTCCGGAAGCCGGCGACTACGAGCGGCACTCCGGCAGCACAATCATCCCCGTGGGCCGCCTCCGAGGACCCGCGGCACTGGAACTACTGGCGCCGTGAGGTCGAGGTCTATCGGGACGACGAACTTCGCAAGCAGCTCGCCGAGGCGGGACTGGTGCTGCCGGAGGCGGAGGTCGATGAGTCAGTGGACGGCGCCGTACTGCTGATGGAGGACATCGACGGCACCCACGGGACCGAGTTCTCGCTGGCGGAGCACGCGACGTTCGCGCGAGCGTGTGGGCGCTGGCAGGCGCGGCCGGCCGGCGATCGGCCGTGGACGTCGGTCGGGTTCCTGCGCGACTACTCGACGACCCGGGACGTGCCATGGGAGCTGGTCGACGACGATGCGGCCTGGCGGCAACCGCTGGTGGCGGAGACGTGGCCGGCCGGGTTGCGGGCGGCCTGGATCCAACTGCTTGCCCATCGCAACCAACTGCTCGACCTGGTGGCGAGTCTGCCGCGGGCTCGGTGTCATCTCGACCTCTGGGTGTCCAACGTCGTCCGGCGTCCGACCGGCGAGCTCGCGCTGCTCGACTGGGCGTTCACCGGCGACGGAGCGCTCGGTGAGGACATCGGCAACCACATCCCGGATGCGGTGTTCGACCTCTTCTGGCCGGCCGAGCGGCTGCCCGAGCTCGCCGAGACCTGCATCGACAACTACCTCGACGGCCTGCGCGAGGCCGGCTGGCGAGGCGACCCCGACCAGGTGCGCCTCGCCGTGATGGCGTCCGGCGTCAAGTACGCCTGGCTCCTCCCCGGCCTGCTCGCCCGCGCCTCGGACACCTCGCACAACGCCTACCACCAGCAAGCGGACAGCCAGCACCTCTTCTCCCAACGCGGTCAAGCACTCGCCTTCGTGGCGGACTGGTGCGCGCAGGCGATCACAGCACGATCGTGAAGCCGCCGGGTTGATACAGAACCTGAGAGCTGGTTGCTCCTAGCAATTACTTGGCACCGTCGTTGAGGGCGGCCTGCAGATAGGTGCGGTAGGCTGCGAACGAGCCGACGACCGCGGCGGCGCTTGTTTGAGTAGTCAGGGCGCCGACGCCTTGGCCCGCGTAGATGGAGGTGCGGGCCGGGTCGGCGGCGCGGACTCCGGCCACGTAGTCGGCGTGGCCGGTGTCGTCGGCCTTGAGTTCCTCCTCGCGGCCTTCCCACGTGTCGAAGTACGGGTTCCGGAGTGCGCGACCGCCGAACTCGTCCGGCCAGCCGGCGCGCGAGGCCGCGTCGAAGACGGTGCCGTACACGGTGTCGGTCTCGACGGCCTCGATCACTCGCTCCCGCACCGGCTCGGGCGTCAGCGCCTCGTGGCAGGTGAGGAACGCCGTACCGATCCAGCCACCGGCGGCTCCCGCGGCGAGTACGGCGGCCAGCCCGCGCGGACCGGAGATACCGCCGGCCGCGAGAACGGGGAGGTCGGTCAGGTCGAGGATCGCCTGCAGGAGTGGGAGCGTGGCGACCGCGTTCCGACCGTGGCCGCCGGCCTCGGCCCCGCGCGCCACGATCACGTCGACGCCGACCTCGATCGCCTCCCGCGCATCGGCCACCGTCCCGGCCTGCATCGCGACGACGATGCCTTCCTTCTGCAGCATCCCGACGTACGGCGTGTAGTCGCCGAAGCTGAGCGACACGAGGGCCGGCTTGAGCTCCAGGACCGCGTCGAGGTGCTCGGGACGGTCCTTGACCGACCACGCCATCAGGCCGACGCCGTACGGCTTCCCGCTCGCCGCGGCGATCGCGCCCTCGGTCCGGATCCAGTCAGCACTGACACCCGACCCGGCGCCGAGCATTCCCAGCCCGCCCGCCACCGAGATCGCCGCCGTCAGCTTGCCGCCACTCACGTTCGCCATCGGTGCACCGACCAGCGGAACGGACACCCCGAACTTCTCCGTCAGCCACATGAGTCCAGGGCACCACACCTGGTCGGTCGACCGCCATGGCGTCAGACACACGCAACGGCCGGCCCCGGGAAGGGCCGGCCGTTGCGCGGTGACTCAGTACTTGTAGACGTCCGACTGCGGGTCGCCGTGGCAACGCTTGTACTTCTTACCCGATCCGCACGGGCACGCGACGTTGCGCGGCGTCCCGGCGTACTGCAGGCCGCCCTCGTCGGCGCCCTCCTGGCGGACCGAGACCTCCTCGTCACCGTCGATCGTCGGCGCCGAGTACGACAGGCGCTGCGGGCGGCTGTCGCCGGTCAGGCCCTTGGCGCGCAGCCGCGGGGTGTCGCGCGGGCGCGTCGTGTCCTGCGGCCGCTCCTCGTCCTGCACCCGGCCCGGGAACTCCGCCACCGGCGCGCCCGGGGTGAGGATGTCCTCGATCCGGCGGCCTTCGAGGCTCTCGGCGCCGGCCTGCTCGGCGTCGTCCGCGAGCTCCATCTCGGCCCGCATCGCCTCCACGTCGACCTCGACGTTGAAGATGAAGGCGACAGACTCCTCCTTGATCGACTCCATCATCGCGGCGAACATGTCGTAGCCCTCGCGCTGGTACTCGACCAGCGGGTCGCGCTGCGCCATCGCGCGCAGGCCGATGCCCTCGCGCAGGTAGTCCATCTCGTACAGGTGCTCGCGCCACTTGCGGTCCAGCACGCTGAGCACCACCCGGCGCTCCAGCTCGCGCATCGCGTCCTCGCCGAGCGTCGCCTCGCGCCGCTCGTACGCCGCCTTGGCGTCGGCGATGAACGCCTCGACCAGGAAGTCCTGGGTCAGCCCGGACTTGTCACCACCGGCCTCCTCGATCAGCTGCTCCTCGGTCAGCTCGGTCGAGTACAGCGTCCTCATCGCGGTGAACAGCGCGTCCAGGTCCCAGTCCTCGGCGAATCCCTCCGCGGTCGCGCCCTGCACGTAGCCGGTGACGGTCTCCTCGAGCATGTCGCTCACCTGCTCGCGCAGGTTGGCGCCCTCGAGCACCCGGCGGCGCTCGTCGTACACGACATGCCGCTGCCGGTTCATCACGTCGTCGTACTTGAGGATGTTCTTCCGGGTCTCGAAGTTCTGCGCCTCGACCTGGGACTGCGCCGACGCGATCGCCTTGGTGACGACCTTGTTCTCCAGCGGCTGGCTGTCGTCGTTGTTGCGCGACATCGCCCAGTCGACCATCTCGCGCTTGAACAGCCGCATCAGGTCGTCCTCCAGCGACAGGTAGAACCGGGACTTGCCCGGGTCGCCCTGACGGCCGGACCGGCCGCGCAGCTGGTTGTCGATCCGGCGGGACTCGTGCCGCTCGGTGCCGAGCACGTACAGGCCGCCCACCTCGCGGACCTCCTCCTGCTCGTCCTTCACCTGCTTCTCGAACTGCTCCAGGACCGACGGGTACTCCGCCTCGTACTCCTCCGGCGATTCGGCCGGGTCGAGACCGCGGGCGCGCAGGTCCTTGTCGGCCAGGAACTCCGGGTTCCCGCCGAGGATGATGTCGGTACCACGGCCGGCCATGTTGGTGGCCACCGTGACCGCGCCCTTGCGGCCGGCCTCGGCGACGATCGCCGCCTCCCGCGCGTGCTGCTTCGCGTTCAGCACCTCGTGCGGGATGTTCTCCTTGCGCAGCTGGGCGGACAGCCGCTCCGACTTCTCCACGCTGGTGGTGCCGACCAGGATCGGCTGGCCGGTGGCGTGCACCTCGACGATGTCCTTGACCACCGCGTCGAACTTGGCGTCCTCGGTGCGGAAGATCAGGTCCCGCTCGTCGGTCCGGATCATCGGCTTGTTGGTCGGGATCGGCACGACGCCCAGGCCGTAGATCTTCTGGAACTCGGCGGCCTCCGTCATCGCCGTACCGGTCATACCGGCCAGCTTGTCGTAGAGGCGGAAGTAGTTCTGCAGCGTGATGGTCGCCAGCGTCTGGTACTCCTCCTTGATCTCGACGCCTTCCTTGGCCTCGATCGCCTGGTGGAGCCCCTCGTTGTAACGGCGGCCGTGCAGCGTCCGGCCGGTGTGCTCGTCGACGATCAGGACCTCGTTGTTCACGACCACGTAGTCCTTGTCCTTGCGGAACAGGTCCTTGGCCTTGAGCGCGTTGTTCAGGTAGCTGATCAGCGGGGTGTTCGCCGACTCGTACAGGTTGTCGATGCCGAGCCGGTCCTCGACCTTCTCGATGCCGCGCTCGAGGATGGCGACCGTGCGCTTCTTCTCGTCCACCTCGTAGTCGGCCACCGGACGCTGCTCCTCCGGGACCTTGTCGTCGGCGATCCGGGGCTTCAGCGTCGCCGCGATCTTGGCCATCTCGACGTACCAGCGCTGGGAGTCCTCGGCCGGGCCGGAGATGATCAGCGGGGTCCGGGCCTCGTCCACCAGGATCGAGTCCACCTCGTCCACGATCGCGTAGTTGTGGTCGCGCTGGACGCAGTCCTCGATGCTCTGCGCCATGTTGTCGCGCAGGTAGTCGAAGCCGAACTCGTTGTTGGTGCCGTAGGTGATGTCCTTGGCGTACGCGATCCGGCGCTCGGCCGGCGACATCTCCGGCAGGATCACGCCGTAGTCGAGGCCGAGGAAGTGGTAGACCCGGCCCATCCACTCAGCCTGGAACTTGGCCAGGTAGTCGTTCACCGTGACCACGTGCACGCCCTTGCCGGACAGCGCGTTCAGGTACGTCGGCAGCGTGCCGACCAGGGTCTTGCCCTCACCGGTCTTCATCTCGGCGATGTTGCCCAGGTGCAGCGCCGCGCCGCCCATGATCTGGACGTCGTAGTGGCGCTGGTGCAGGGTCCGCTTGGCCGCCTCCCGGACCACCGCGAACGCCTCCGGCAGCAGCGAGTCGAGCGACTCCCCGTTCTCGTGCCGCTGCTTGAACTCCGCGGTCTGACCGCGCAACTCCTCGTCGGACATGCCGACGAAGTCGTCCTCGATCGAGTTGACCATCTTCGCGATGCCCTGGAGCTGGCGCAGGATCTTGCCCTCGCCGATCCGCAGGACCTTGTCGATCACCTTCATGGTGGGGAGTTCTCTCCTTGCTGCTGAAGCCTGGTTGCGGCCGATGCCGACAGGGCACGGTCCACCCGTGGGCAGGCGCGCGTGACCCATGGTACGGGGCCGGGTGCGCCAAGCCCACGCCCGATGCGTGCCGTAGGGCCTATCGGACTCACGCTCCAGGCGGGCGAAAAGTTCCGCCTGCGGAGTCAGGAACCGCGGAGAGCGTCACTCAGCGCAGGCGACAGGTCACCGCCACCCGTGATCCGGACCTGGTCCAGCCCCAGCCACCCGGCCAGCTGCACCAGCTCGTCGGCCAGCTCGTCAGCGGTCTCGACCGGCGCCTTCGGCTCGGCATGCGCCGACTGGACCAGCAGCACCCCGGCGGACCGGTCCGCCTTGAGGTCCACCCGGGCGACCAGCCGATCCCCGAGGAGGAAGGGCAGCACGTAGTACCCGTGGATGCGTTTCTCCGCCGGGACGTAGATCTCGATCCGGTACCGGAAATCGAACAGGACCTCGGTCCGGGTCCGCTCGAACACCAGCGAGTCGAACGGGCTGACCAGGGCCCGCGTGTTCACCCGCCGGGGCAGCCGCGCGTCCCGGTGCAGGTACGCCTGCCGCTTCCATCCGTCGATCGTGACCGGGATCAGCTCGCCTTCCTCGACCAGCTCCCGGATCGCCTGCGCGGTCGGCGCCGGCGCGGTCCGGAAGTAGTCCTTCAGGCACTGCGCGGTCGACACCCCGTGCGCCCGCGCCGCGATCGACACCAGCCCCCGGTGCGCCTCCGCCACGGACGGTGTCGGAGTCGCGAGTACGGCGCTGGGCAGCACCCGCTCGGGTACGTCGTACATCCGCTCGAACTGCTGGTTGCGACGGGCCACCGTGATCTCCCCGGCGAAGAAGAGGAACTCGAGGGCACGTTTCACGTCGGACCAGTTCCAGCCCCAGTTGTCCTTCGACCGCTCGACGTCGTCGTCGATCTCCCGCGCGGTCAGCGGGCCGTGGGCGCGGACGTCGGCGAGCACCTGCTTGAGCAGGTCCGGCCGCTCGCGGGCGATCGATCGCGGGCCACCCCAGGCCTCGGTCGTCGCGCGGGCCATCCGCCAGCGCATCAACGGGTGCGTCTCGACCGGGATCAGTGAGGCCTCGTGCGCCCAGTACTCCACCAGGCGGCGTGGGGGCTTCCCGGCGGCGCGGTCGAGCAGGTCGCGCGGGTACGGACCGAGGCGGGAGTAGAGCGGCAGGTACTGGGCCCGGCTGAGCACGTTGACCGAGTCGATCTGGATCAGGCCTATCCGGCCGAGGACCCGCGACAGCGCCCGCAGGTCCGGAACGCCCTTCGGCCGTGGATCCATGAACCCCTGCGCCGCCAGCGCCACCCGCCGCGCCTGAGCCGTCGACAACACCTGAGTATTCACGCCAGGAATTCTGCCGGGCACCTCGGACACTTTTCCGTCCCCACCCAGGTCGGGCGGATTCAGTCCTGTGGCCGGACGACGATCAGCCTGTCCCGGAGCTCGTCGCTCGGCGAGCCTGGCAGGAGACCGCGGGTCCACAGCTCGTCGACGTGGTGGAAGCGGCCGGTCAGCTGCCGGCTGGTGACGATATCGGCGGCGAGCTGCGGGGTGAGGCCGGGCAACGTGGCGATCACGTAGGCCGAGGCTTCGTTCAGCTCCACGGGTTTGCCGGCGTACTTCCGGGCGCTGCCGATGGCGATCGCAGCCTGCACGCTGGCCGCCGCGATGGCTGCCAGCTGGCAGACCACGAGCACGTCGCCCGGCGTGGAGCTCGCCTCCCGGTCGTCGCCCCAGTCGAACGCCCAGAACGGAATCGCGATACCCAGGTAGGCCCCGACCGACGCCCACAGCAACAGGCTCCGCAGCCAGAACCTGCGCCTGCGGAAGGCGAGCACCCCCATCAGCACCGGGCTGCCGGCACCGAGCGTCAGGATCGGCACCGCGGCCCCGGCGAGCTTGAGGAGCACGGCCGTCCAGTCGGTTCGCGCTCTGGCCGGGACAGAAGGATGCACAGCCGAACTGTAGTGAGCGCCGAGGCCATAACTCGGGAGTTACCGCCAGTGGGAGGTGCACCATGGAGGGGGAAGGGGCCGGGCTTGCCGCCCGGCCCCTCTTTCTGTGCTCCTCCCGCAGGTTTCGGAGGTCGGCCTCACCCGACCAGGTCAGACGGCCAGACGAATCACGCCGTAGTCGTAGCCGCGGCGGCGGTAGACGACGCTGGGCTGGTTCTCGTCGGCGTCGACGAACAGATAGAAGTCGTGTCCGACCAGCTCGAGCTCGTAGAGCGCCTGGTCCAGGGACATCGGCTTGGCGGTGTGGGTCTTCTCGCGCATCACCAACGGCCCGTCGCCGGTGACCGTGAGGGATCCGAACTTGTACGTCGCCACCTCATCCTCGGCGGCTTTGTCTTCCTCCACTGCTGGTGTGGTGCCGTTGAGCGGCTGTTTCGCGTTCACGTGCCGCAGGCCTTCCGGCGTGCGCTCACCTCGATGCACCCGGCGGCGGTCGGCCGCCTTGCGGACCTGGGCCCGCAGCCGGTCCAGGCAGACGTCGAACGCCGCCTGCTTGGTCTCGCCGGTCGCTTCGGCGCGGACCACCGGACCCTTCGTGTACATGGTGAGCTCGACACGCATCGCTCGATCGTGCTGTCGCGGGTTCTTTTCCTGGCTGACTTCTACCTCGCACCGCAGTACCCGGTGATCGACCTTCTCGATCCGCTCGAGTTTTTCCTCGACGTACTGCCGGAAGCGGTCACTGACCTCGCAGTGATGACCCTTGACAACGACGTCCACGGAAACCTCCATCGATCGGCGACTTCTTTTTTACGTTCCCGGACCCCCGTACCTGTCGTGACGGTGCCCGAAACGAGAACACCCGCCATCGAGCCGGTCGAACTCCGTGGTGAGGATTCCGGCTGATCCGGCCCTGCACCACATCACTGTCCGACAAGCCCTAGCGGGTGTCATAGGCCAACGCTAGTCGGCTTCGGCGAAAACCGGTAGGGAAGTTCTCATGAACCAGACGGCCACTGCCGGCGGGTCGCGGCCAGCACCGCACATCCGAGCACGGGAATTCCCCGGGATTCCAAGGCCCGGCACGCTTCGGCCAGCGTGGAACCGGTGGTGATCACGTCGTCGACCAGCAGGACCGGCTGATCCGTCAGTCTTTCAGCCCAGCGCGAACGAGCCGCGAAAGCCCCGTCCACATTGGCGGTACGGCGTTGCGCGGACAACCCGGCCTGGTCGTCGGGACGCCGTACGACGGTCAACGCGGCCGCCGGCCGGGCGTCGATCCCCTGCCGCCGCAGGGCGCGTGCCGCGGCGCGAGTGATTCGGCGCAGGGGGTCATGCCCGCGGTGCCGGACGGTGGATCGCGCGGACGGGACCGGGCACAGCCAGACGGCCCGGCGCTCGCCGAGAGCAGTCCGTACGGCGGCCGCCAGGACCGCACCGAGTGGACGCGCCAGCGCGTACCGGGCGTCCTCCTTGTGGGCGATGATCAGCTTGCGCAGCTCACCGGCGTACGGCGCACTCGCGGTGGGCGGAGGCAGACCGGCCGGCCGAGGCTCCGGCCAGGCACGGAACGGAGTCACCGATGTCATGAGCTCCCGGCAACCACCACAGACAGTGACGCCCGGCCGGTCGCATCCAGCGCACCGCCCGCCCAGGACGAGATCCACGAACGCGTCCCGCACCGGCACCGCTCAACCATCCGCGACAGCACCGCCATCCGCAACCGGAGGTCGTCCAACCTGTGGACAACTCAGCCCGGGTAGGTCGGGATGATCGGCGCGTCCTTGCCGTCCTCGTCCATGTCGACCCAGGTGAGGTCGCGGGTCTGCCAGTGCAGGTGGCCCTTCACGTCCTGGATCACCGGCAACGTGTCCTTGTTCAGGTTCGACGCCAGCTGCGCGGTCTCGAACTCCGACGAGGCGCCGGGCAGCAACTGCAGCCGGGAGCCGTCGGTGTTCACCAGCCAGGGCTGGCGGGCGTTGCTGGCGGACGCATCCACACCGGCGACCAGGATGCCCTGCTTGTTCCATGCCGCGTCGGTGATGTCCTCGAGCGGCAACTGGAGCTGGCGGAGCTGCCCCAGGATCAGCCGGCCGCCGCTGGCCGTCTGGATCGTCCCGGTCTGGACGTAGTTCCCGCCGCTGGTCTTGGACCGCATCACGAGCAGCGCCCGGACCCCGTCCGGCGCCATCCGCAGGACCTCCGGGGTGTCACCGTGGAAGCTGGTCGTCACGTCGGCGATCTGGTTGCCGTCGCGGTTGCGGACGCGCAGCCGCGGCGCGGAACTGTCCGCCCGGTCCAGGATCCAGAGGTTGTCCTGGTTGTCGAAGCTCGGCCGCAGCACCCGGCCCTGAACCGGGATCGTGCTGACCGCGCCCTCCTGGTCGGTGGAGTCCAGTGGGGCGTAGACCACCACCTTGTCACCCGTATGCCTGGCGACGACCGCACCGGCGTCCGCGCGCAGGTTCACCGCGAACGACTCGGCCTGGTACTGGTACAGCATGCTGGTGTCCAGTGGCCGGGCCGCGATGTCCGACGCCCCGTCCAGCCCCTCGATCCGCTGCACCTTGCCCGAGCGGAGGCCGTACAGCTCGGTCAGCGCGCCGTTCGGGACCTGCGGGTCGTACTGGGTGAAGTTGGACAGCGGCAGCACGTCCGGATCGTCGGGCAGCAGCGGCGCGCCGTTGACGGTGATCTTGACCCGCAGGTTGATCTGGTTGAGGGTCCAGACGATCTGCGCCGCGAGCAACCGGCGTTCCGCGTCCCGCAGCGGGGCGGCCGCGTCGTTCAGCGCCACCGTCGCGACGCCGTACTCGACCGGTACCGAGACCTGGACCTCGGTGCCCGGTGGCGCCAGCGAGACCACGCCGTTGCCGAGCCGGCTGGTCGGGCCCTTGAGCAGCTCCTGGATCAGCTGGGTGGCGGCCTGACCGGGTGACAGGTTGACCGGCAGGTAGACCGGGTCGGGGACCAGCAGGTCCCGGCCCGGGGTGAAGAAGTAGAGGTTGCGCGGGGCAAGCTTCGGGTCCAGCTGGTTGCTGCCCAGGTACACCCCTGGCGGCACCGACGCGACCCGCCACTGCCCCTCGACCTTGCTCAGCTTGAACTCGAACGAGAACTGCTCGTCGAGCTTGGCCGGAATCCACGAACCGCGCTCGTCGATGGTCGCGATCTTGCGGGCCCGCAACTGGATCCGGTCGGTGCGCAGGCTGGTGACGGCGTCACGCTGCTGCTCGTACACGATCGTCTGTGACTCCGGCTTCCACGCGGCCGCGGCCTCCGGCGTCATGTACTCGCGGGCCACGTCGAAGGCCCGCGAGTCCGACATCGCTTCCAGGAAGCCGTTCACCAGCTGCAGCGGCTCGGTGTCGCTTCGCGGCGGCTTGGCCTCCACGCCGACACCGCCGAAGTCCGGCGCCAGGCCCTCCCGGCTGCCGTTGCGGATCGTGCCCTTGGTCGGCACCGTCGCACAGCCGGTGGCCAGCAGCAGCACGGCCAGCACGGCCGCGAGCAATTTGCGCGTCACCGTTCCTCACCACCGGTCAGCTTCTGGTACGGCGCTCCGACGTCGACCAGGGACTTGTCCGGCACCACCCGGCTGGCGTCCGGCGGGCGGGCCGGCAGCGGGGATCCGGACAGCGTGACGTCCGGCCGCCGTGGCAGCGTGAGCCGGAAGTAGGCGCCGTCGCCCGGCGAGCCCCAGGCGTCCAGCCGGCCGCCGTGCAGCCGGGCGTCCTCCAGCGCGATGGACAGCCCGAGCCCGGTGCCACCGGTCGTCCTGGCCCGGGCCGGATCGGCCCGCCAGAACCGGCTGAACACCATCTCGGCCTCTTCCGGCCGGAAGCCGACGCCGTGGTCGCGGACACCGACCGCGGCCGCGTCGTCGTCGTACGCCGTACTGATCCGGATCGGCAGGCCCTCGCTGTGCTCGATCGCGTTGCCGATCAGGTTGCGCAGGATCCGCTCGATCCGGCGCGAGTCCACCTGGGCTCGGCACGGTTCGGGCATGTCCACCTGGACCTCGCAGCCCTTGCGCTGCAGCAGGGTCTCGTGGTTCTCCAGCACCCGGTTGACGATGTCGCGCAGGTCCACGTCCTCCAGGTCGAGGGCCGCCGCGCCGGCGTCGAACCGGCTGATCTCGAGCAGGTCGGCGAGCAGCTCCTCGAACCGGTTGAGCTCGTTCTGCAGCAGCTCGACCGAACGCCGGCTGATCGGGTCGAACTGGTCCCGGCTCTCGTGCAGCAGGTCGGCCGCCATCCGGACCGTGGTCAGAGGCGTGCGCAGCTCGTGCGAGACGTCGGAGACGAACCGGCGCTGCAGCCGGGACAGCTCCTCGAGCCGGCGGATCTGCCGTTGCAGGTTGCCAGCCATCTTGTTGAAGGAGACCGCCAGCCGGGCCAGGTCGTCGGTGCCGCGGACCTGCATCCGCTCCTCGAGCTTGCCAGCTGCCAGCCGCTCCGCGATCCGTCGCGCCATCCGGACCGGGGTGACAACCTGACGGGTGACCAGCCAGGCCACCGCGCCGAGCAGGACGACCAGCAGCAGGCCGGCGGTGACCAGTGCGCGCTGGACGACGTCGAGGGTCTCCTGCTGCGGGGTGAGCGGGAAGAGGAAGTAGACCGCGTACCGCTCGGTGGGTGCGGTCGGGACCCGGAGCTGGGACCCGATCACCAGGCCGGGGACGCTGGGCCCGTCGCGGTAGTTGATCACCGTGTAGGTGTCCCACAGCTTGGTGTCGTCGCTCATCACCGAGGACGCCAGCTCGGTCGGGATCGAGTCGCTGTCGACGAGCCCGGTGTAGCGGATCGCGTTGGTCGTGGACGAGTCGGCCGGCACCAGCAGGACGTCGTACAGACCTGGCCGGTTGGAGCCGAGGACCAGCTCGGACAGCTGCTGGTTGATCGTGTTCGGTGGGGCTGCCTCGATCGTGCTGGACAGCGAGGCCAACTGCGCGACCGCCTCCGCCTGGGCACTGGTACGGCGGGACTCCAGCACGCCGTCGGTGACCTGGCTCATCATCACCCAGCCGACCAGGAGCAGTACGACGGTCGACATCAGCAGGGTGCCGGTGACGATCCGGGCCTGGATGGACCGGCGCCAGAAGTCCGGCCAGTGCTTCGGGTGCGTCCGCCACAGCGGCTGCGGGTAGGCAGGCCAATCGGCCACGGCGGCGGTGAGCTCCAGCTCCGTCCCGCGGGTCTCGGCCGTTTCCTGCTCGGCCGGGGCCGGCTGCTGCTCCGGCCCGGCCGTGGTGGCCGGGGCGTCGGCGGCCGCCTGCGACTCTTGGTCGCGTCCGTACTCGATCAGTCCGCACCCGCCTTGTAGCCGACACCTCGGACCGTGACCACGATCTCGGGGTGCTCGGGGTCTTTCTCGATCTTGGAGCGCAGTCGCTGGACGTGCACGTTGACCAGCCGGGTGTCGGCCGCGTGCCGGTAGCCCCAGACCTGCTCCAGCAGCACCTCGCGGGTGAACACCTGCCAGGGCTTGGAGGCCAGGCAGACCAGCAGGTCGAACTCCAGCGGGGTCAGCTGGATCGTCTCACCGGCCCGCTTCACCGAGTGCCCGGCCACGTCGATGGTGAGGTCGCCGATGGTCAGCGACTCCGGCCCGGGCTCGTCCATCCGGCGCAGCCGGGCCCGGATCCGGGCCACCAGTTCCTTCGGCTTGAACGGCTTCACCACGTAGTCGTCGGCGCCGGACTCCAGGCCCAGCACCACGTCCACGGTGTCGCTCTTGGCGGTCAGCATCACGATCGGTACGCCGGACTCGGCCCGGATCGCGCGGCAGACGTCGATCCCGTCCATGCCCGGCAGCATCAGGTCGAGCAGCAACAGGTCCGGCTTGAACTCGCGGAACGCCGGCACCGCCTTGTCACCGGTCGCGCACAGATAGGTGTCGTAGCCTTCGTTGCGCAGCACGATGCTGAGCATTTCCGACAACGCCGTGTCGTCGTCGACGATGAGGATGCGGCCCCGCATCGTCCGGTTACCTTCTGCCACGCCCTGCTCCTTGCCGTCCGATCTTTGTGCGCCCAGCGGATGCTGACCGTACGCACTACGGATAGTGTCCCATTCCCCGGGTGGTGCACACGCCGGATCGCCGTGTGACCCCGAGTTGGGCTGTGATCATGGTGCACAGCCCGGGCCCGGGACAACTTATGGACTACACGGCTCAGCGGGACCCGCGGTTCGACGGAGGGAGGTGACCGGTGGCCGACATCAGTCTGCACGAGGACCCGGCGGCGGAGCCGCTGCGGCCGTGGCTGCCCGCGGACCTGCTCGACAACGCGGCCCGGACCATCTCCGACAACAAGACCATCATGCTGGGGCTCCCGGTGCTGGCCGCCATCGCCCTGCTCGCGGTCCAGGCGGTGCTGACCGAGATCGCCGTACCAGGTGGGATCAGTGGGTTCTTCGGGGCCGACGACCCGTTCCAGCAGGCCGGTGCGGCGCTGCTGCTCACGTACGGCGTCCAGCTCGTGCTGTTCACCGTCGTGTCGAGCATGCTGGCCGGGATCATCGCCCTGGCCGCCGTCCGGAGTCAGCTGGCACACCGGGTCGGTCCGGTCGAGCTGCTGCGGCTGGTCCGCCCCGCGCTGCCCGCACTGGCCGCGGTCGGGTTGGTCCAGTCGCTGTCGTTCATCATGCTGATCGGCGGCTGGGGGCTGGCCGTGGTCGGCATCGGCTCCGGCGCGGAGTCGGCGGTGTCGTCCGACGTGGCCGGTGCGGTGGCCGTCGTGATGATGCTGGTCGGCGGCGTGCTCGTGCTGATCTTCGGCATCCGCCTGGTGCTGGCCGGGACCGTCGTACTGATGGAGGGCCGGCACGCGCCGGACATCGGTCTCTACATCCCCGCACGGGTGGGGATCTGGGGTGCGCTGAAGCGGTCCTGGCAGTTGGTGAAGGGCAAGTTCTGGCGGGTGTTCGGCATCCTGCTGTTCGCCGGCCTGGTGGTGAACATCGTCAGCTACGCGCTCCAGTTCGGGGTCACCACGCTGGTGATGACGGTCGGCTCGTGGGCCGACGCCAGCGACAGCAGCAGTGCGACAGTGGCCGCGATCGTGCTCGGCGTGGCGGCCGGGCTGGCGACCGCGATGACGCTGGTCGCGAGCCTGGCCTTCATGTCCGCTGTCCAGGCCCTCATCTACCTGGATCTCCGGGTACGGCGGGAAGGCCTCGACCTGTGGATGCGGCCGGTACTGCGCTCTGGAGGCACGCCATGATCATCCTGGAGCCGCCGGTGGACATCGGCCGGGACGAAGCCGCTGCCGAGGCGGCCAAGGAGCTGTCCAAGTCGGCGTACCGGCAGTCCGGCGACTCGCTGATCGAGCGGGGCTTCGGCAAGGTGATGGAGTGGATCAGCGAACTGGTGGACAGCCTGACCGGGACTTCTCCGAGCGGCCACGCCGGTCTGTTCATGCTGATCGGGCTGATCATCCTGATCGCCGTGGTGGTGCTCTGGCGAGCCGGCGTACTGCGGACGAGCCGCCGGGGGAAGCAGCAAGCGGTCTTCGACACCGCCAAGCCCCGCCGTGCGGCTGAGTACCGGGCCCAGTCGGAGCAGGAGGCCGCGGCCGGGGACTACGCGCTCGCCATTCGCAGCCGGTTCCGGGCCTGTGTGGCCGAGCTGACCGAGCGGACGATCCTGGACGAGCGGGCCGGACGGACGGCGTACGAGGTGGTGGCAGACGCCTCCCGGGCCGTGCCTTCGCTGCGGGACCCGTTGCAGCCCGCCGCGTTGGCCTTCACTGAGGTTGTCTACGGCAACCGTCCGGGAACGCCGGAACGGTACGCCGCCGTGGTCACGGCTGACGGTGCGGCCCGGACGGCGCGGGTGCTGGTGTGAGTACTTCGGTCGGCAGGAGCGCCGGGGAGAGCTGGCGGGCGTTGCGGACACCCGTGCTGGCGACCGGTGTGATCGTGCTGGTGGCGATCGTCATCATGATCGCCACCGCGGCACGGACTTCGGGACCGTTCAGCCCGGACTCCACCGAGGAGAGCGGTGCACGGGCTCTCGCGGCCCTGCTGGAGAACCACGGCGTCAACGTGCAGGGCACTGAGCTCCTGGACGACGCGGTGCAGCCAGGAGACGGCAAGACCTTGCTGATCGGCCCGATGGGCCAGCTGGATCGCTCCGACTGGCAGCGGATCGCCGACGCGGGCTGGAGCCACATCGTCCTCATCCGTCCTGGTTCCCGTGCGCTGGAGATCCTCGCGCCCGGTGTGCAGGACTCCGGCCACATCCTGTCCTCGGGCAGCCGTGAGCCGGACTGCGACCTCCCAGCCGCGGTCAAGGCCGGCACGGTGACTGTCAGCGGTTCCACCTACTCGGCGCCCTCCACGGCCGAGGCCTGCTACGGGGACGGCATCACGAACACGGTGATCCGGCTGGAGACCGCTGGGCGGATCGTCGATGTCGTGGGGTCGCAGCGCTCGTTCACCAACGGTCAGCTCGCGGACGACGGCAACGCGGCGCTGGCACTCAACCTGCTCGGCACGCACCAGGACCTGACCTGGTACCTGCCGCAGTGGGAGTCGACCGGCTACGACGAGCCCGACGAGGACGCTCCCCCGCTGATTCCTCCGGATGTCCGCTACATCGCCTGGGCGGTGGCGTTCGCCGTACTGGTCGTCGCGCTCTGGCGCGGTCGCCGGCTCGGTCCGGTGGTCGCCGAGCGGCTGCCGGTCATCGTGCACGCTGCGGAGACCACTGAGGGCAGGGCACGGCTCTACCGCCGCTCACGCGCCCGGGACCGGGCCGCGGCCGCTCTGCGCGAGTCCGCCCTCGGCAAGCTCCACCAGGCGCACGGCATCCCGCGCCGGGCCGAACCATCCGCTGTGGTCGCGACCGTTGCCGCACGCACCGGCCGCGACCCGGCCATGCTGTACGAGTTGCTCTACGGCCTACCGCCTCTCAGCGACGCCGCGCTGATGTCCTTGTCCCACGAACTCGACGTACTGACGCAGGAGGCACGACACCCGTGACTGTGCCTTTGGCCGGGCCTTCGGCGCCGGCGGGTCATTGGGCCCTTGGCTCCCGCCCTTCCCTCGTCACTCCGGTCGCTTCGCTCCCTCCGCTCCTCAGTCCAGGGCGGGAGGGCCCCATGACCGTCGCTTCGCTCCTTACGCTCCGCAGTCCACGCCGGGAGGCCCCGTGACCACTACCGAGATCAGCGCTGACCAGGCCAGGCAGGCACTGGTGGCGCTGCGGACCGAGATCGGCAAGGCGGTGGTCGGCCAGGACACCGCGGTGACGGCGCTGGTGCTCGCCCTGCTCTGCCGCGGCCACGTCCTGCTCGAAGGCGTCCCCGGTACGGCGAAGACGCTGATGGTACGGGCCCTGTCGACGGCGATGCGGCTGGACACGAAGCGGGTGCAGTTCACCCCGGACCTGATGCCCGGTGACGTCACGGGATCACTGGTGTACGACGCCAAGACCAGTGAGTTCGAGTTTCGGCCTGGCCCGGTGTTCACCAACATCCTGCTGGCCGACGAGATCAACCGGACCCCACCGAAGACTCAGGCGGCACTGCTGGAGGCGATGGAGGAAAGGCAGGTCACCGTCGACGGCTTGCCGCGCAAACTGCCGGTGCCGTTCGTGGTCGCCGCGACACAGAACCCGATCGAGTACGAAGGCACCTACCCGCTGCCGGAGGCCCAACTCGACCGCTTCCTGCTGAAGGTCACCCTCGACATCCCGCCCCGCGACGCGGAGATCGCCGTACTGGCCCGGCATGCGCAGGGCTTCGACCCGCGGGACCTGGCCGCGGCTGGTCTGCGCCCGGTGGCCGGGCCGGAGGACTTGTTGGCCGGGCAGGCCGCCGTACGACGGGTGGCCGTCCGGGAGGACGTGTTGGCCTACGTGGTCGATCTCTGCCGGGCTACGCGGCAGTCGCCGTCGTTGCAGCTCGGTGTGTCGCCGCGAGGGGCTACCGCGTTGCTGGCCGTGTCGCGGGCCTGGGCCTGGCTGTCCGGGCGCGACTACGTGATTCCGGACGATGTGAAGGCGATGGCGCGTCCTTGCCTTCGGCACCGAGTGCAGGTACGGCCGGAGGCTGAGCTCGAGGGTGTGAGCGCGGACGCCGTACTCGAGAGCGTGCTGGCCACGGTGCCGGTGCCACGCTGATGGTTCTCACTGGCCGGGCCGGGCTTCTGGCCGCTGCTGGCGTCGTCTTCGTCGCTCTGCTCATGCCGAGCTGGAGCGGAGTCGGCGTGGTGGTTGCGGTCGTGCTGGTGGTTTGCCTGGCCGACCTACTGCTGGCGGGTTCGCCCCGGCGGCTCCAGCTCAGTCGTGACGGTGACAACGCCGTACGGCTGGGTGAGCCGGCTGTGGTGCACCTGCTGGTCGCGAACCCCGGTCGGCGGGTCAAGGGGTTGCTGCGTGACGCGTGGCCGCCGTCGGCCGGCGTACAGGATCCGCCGCACAAGCTGGACCTGCCGCGGGGTGAGCGGCGACGGTTGACGACGCATCTGCTGCCGACGCGGCGGGGTGACCGCCAGGCGCATCGAGTCACGATCAGGTCGATCGGTCCGCTCGGCTTCGCCGGCCGCCAGGGGTCTCACCAGGTGCCGTGGACAGTGCGGGCGTTGCCGCCGTTCAAGAGCCGCAAGCACCTACCGTCACGGCTGGCGCGGTTGCGGGAGCTGGACGGCCGGACCGCCTTACTGGTCAGGGGTCAGGGCACCGAGTTCGACTCGCTGCGCGACTACGTGCCGGGCGACGACGTCCGGAGCATCGACTGGCGTGCCACCGCGCGCCGCGGCAACGTCGTACTGCGGACCTGGCGGCCCGAACGCGATCGCCAGGTCGCCATCGTGATCGACTCCGGCCGGATGTCCGCCGGCCGGGTCGGCGACGCACCGCGCCTCGACCACGCGATGGACGCCGCCCTGCTGCTCGCCGCGCTCGCCACCCGCGCGGGTGACCGGGTTTCCTTGCTGGCTTGCGATTCCGCGGTCCGGGCCGACGTACGGCGTCCCGCGCCGCAGGACGTGCTGCCGTCGTTCGTGAACGCGCTGGCGAACGTCGAGGCCGAGCTCGTCCAGACCGATTTCCGCGTGGTCGTGTCGCAGGTACTCGAACGGCTCGGCCAGCGCTCTCTCGTCGTACTCCTGACCGGCCTCGACCCGGCCGTCATCGAGGAGTCCCTGCTCCCGGTGATCGGCCCGCTGCTGCGCCGCCACGTGATCGTCCTGGCCTCGGTCGCCGACCCCCGCCTGACCGAGCTCGAATCCACGCGCTCCGACCTGATCGAGGTGTACGGCGCCGCCTCCGCGGCCCGCACCCGCCTCGACCGCGAACGCGTCACCGCCATCCTCACCCGGGCCGGCGTCACCGTCATCGACGAAAACCCCGACCAGATAGCCCCGGCCCTGGCCGACACCTACCTGGCCCTCAAGAAAGCCGGCCGGCTGTAAGAACTCGTTCGAACACGTCGCGGTTGGCGTGGATGAAAGCGTGCTCGTGGCGCGACCAGGTGATGCGGTCGGCTCGTTGTTCGGGGGTGACTTCGACCGTGGTTTCGGTCCAGAAGCGGGCGTTGCGGAGTTGGCGTTCGAGGATGGCGTCGACGACGGCGTCGCGGTGGGGTTCGGTGAGCCCGTAGGCGTCGACGAGGACTTTCACCTGTGCCGCTTGGGCTTCCGCGTCGTCGTACTTCGATGCGACGCACCAGGTCCACGCGGCGTAGCCGATGTCCTCCAGTACGCTGCCGGGCGCCGCCAGGTCGAAGTCGATGAACGCGGTCGGCACGTTGTCGCGGAACACGACATTGTTCGGGCCGGGGTCGTGGTGGCAGACCACGTCGTGATGACCGGCGAGCCGGCTGCCTCGGGTCGCGTCGTGGAACGCGCGCAGCAGGCGGCCGGCCGCGGCGACCTGCTCGTCGGCCCAGCGCTGGAAGTTCGCCGGGACCCAGCCGGCGAGGTAGGTGAGGATCTCCCGCCCCTCGGCGTCCCGGCCCAGGTAGCGTGGTGCGCCGGCGAAGCCCTGCGTCTCGAGGTGACGCAGAAGCCTGGCTGTGAAAGGAGACTCGGGCCTGCGGACCGTGTCACCTCTGCGCACCACGCCTGGTGTGAGTCTGCCGCCGGTGAGCGGTGTCGTCATGCCATCGTCGGGCGAGCCTGCGCGAAGACCCAGCGGTGACCTTCCAGGTCGTCGGCCTGATAGCGGCGGTAGCCGTGCTGGTGGATCTCCGAGACGATCTTGGCGCCGTTCGCCGTACTGCGGGCGAAGTGCGCGTCGAGGTCGTCGACGTACACCCAGACCTCGTGATCCAGCCCGCGGCGTTCCTCGGTCAGCTTGAAGAGCAGGATCCCGGCCGAGCCGACGTGCAACTCGATCCAGGACGGCTCCTCCCCCTCGGCCGGGATCTTGTCCCACGACCCGAGGCCGAAGACCGAGTGCAACCACCGCGCCGCGCCGGCCGGATCCTCGTAGTACAAGCCGATCGAGAGCCGGTCGAGCTCACGCGGAGCCTGCGGTACGTCGCGCCGCTCGATCCACTGCGGCACCCAGTGCAGGATGTTCGGCCAGAAGTAGAACGCCTTCTCGCCACCCTGGACCAGGCTCTGTACGACGGTGACCCGCGTACCGCCGTCGAGCCCTTCGAAGCTGATCCGGGTCTCGGTGTCGTCGACCGAGCTGCGGTACGCGAGCACCGCACCCGGCTCCCAGTCGGTGATCGTGCCCAGCTCGAGTACGTCGTCCGGCAGCGAGTACACCTCGAGGATGCGGCCACCGACACCCGGCTCGATTCGCATCGCGGTGGCCCGCGCGGAGTCGAAGAAGTTGATCGGGCCGCGGACCCACCACAGGTCGATCTCCTCGGTGAAGATGCGGAACGCGGTCGCTGGATCGGCGGCGACCTCGACGGCTGCGGTCGCGGAGGGCTTGGTCACGATGTCTCCTTCTGCTCGACGTGTCGTTTGAACGAGCCCAACTGGTCTCGCCAGTGCGCCTGCACCTGATCCAGCCAGGCCTGGACGGCCACCACGGGCTCGGGGTTCAGCCGGAAGATCCGCACCCGCGCGTCGTCCGGACCGCGCTCGTCGGCCACCAGGCCGGCGGACAGCAGGATCCGCAGGTGCCGGCTCATCGCGGGTGACGACGAACCGGTCGCGGCCGCCAGCTGACCGGCACGCCGCGGGCCCTCACCCAGCAGCCGCACCACCTGACGCCGGGTCGGATCAGCCAGTACTTCGAAGAACCGGTCCACCTGATCTTCCACCATGCTGGAATAGTTCTACTTCTCGTTAACTATTGTCAAGAGGTGGAAGAACCTTTCGCCTGGTTGGATGGGTCGCATGAGTGAAAGAGATGTCGAGAAGGACTACTCGGTCGCCGACTTCGCGGCCAAGCTGCGCCGGCTGGCGGACGCCCTGGAAGCGGGCAAGCCGTTCCGGATCCAGATCGCCGGTGAGCGGTTCACCGTGCCCAGGAACGCCCGGATCAGCGTCGAGCACGAACGCGGCGACAGCGAGGAAGAGGTCGAGTTCCAGCTCAAGTGGTCCCTCGCCGAAGCCGACGAAGAACCCGAACCCGCCGCCCCCGAGGTCTGACCCATCTGGCTGGCTGACCCACCAAGTGCTGGGTTTGCCACCCGGAATCAGGGTGGCAAACCCACAACCTCACGGGTCAGCCAGGCAAATCGGGTACGGCGGTGGGCTGCGGGGGCGAGGTGGTTGCGGGGAGTTGGGCCAGGTGGCAGGCGACGGCGGAACCGGTGGTTGCCGGGAGCACCGGAAGGGTGGCTGTTCGGCAGGCGTCGACGCCTTGGCCGGTGGCGAAGAGTTGGCAGCGGGGGTGGAAGCGGCAGCCGGTGGGGATGCGGGTGGGGTCGGGTGGTTCGCCGGTCAGGGCGATCCGCTGAGGTGACTCGGGCAGGACCGACAGCAACGCCTTGGTGTACGGGTGCTGTGGGTTCGTCAGCACCTCCTCCGCCGGGCCGCACTCGACGATGCGGCCGAGGTACATGACCGCCACTCGGTCCGCGATGTTCCAGGCCAGCCCGAGGTCGTGGGTGACGACCAGGGCACCCAGGCCGAGGTCGTCCCGTAACCGCAGGAGCAGCGACAGGATCTCGCCACGGACCGAGGCGTCCAGGGAGGCGACTGGCTCGTCGGCGATCAGGAACTTCGGACTCAACGCCAACGCCCCCGCGATCACGACGCGCTGCCGCTGGCCGCCCGACAACTCGTGCGGATACCGCAGGAAGAACCGCTCCGGCGGACGCAGCCCCGCCCGCGACAGGGCGGACGTCACGACCGACTCCTCGTCCGGCAGCCCGTGGATGCGCGGTCCTTCGGCGACCGCCTCGTAGACCGTCTGCCGCGGGTTCAGCGACCCCATCGGATCCTGCAGCACCAGCTGTACCTGCCGGCGGAACGCCCGCAGGCGACGACCCGAGTAGCTCAACGGCGTACCGTCGTACGCGATCTGACCGGACGTCGGACGTTCGAGGCCGAGGAGGGTCCGGGCGAGCGTGGTCTTGCCGCAGCCGGATTCGCCCACCAGCGCGACGATCTCGCCCGCACCGACGGCCAGGTTGACGCCGTCCACGGCTCGCGCCCGTCGGCCGCGTGACGCGAACTCGACCGCCACATCCTTTGCCTCTAGCACGTTCCCTCCCCTACCAGGACGCAGGCCGCCGTACGGCGATCGCCTGCCGGCCGCAAGTCCACGCTCTCGGTCGAACAAGACTCCAGCGCCACTGGACAACGGGGATGGAACGCGCATCCACCGGGCAGTTGCTGCGGATCCGGCGGATCGCCGGCCAGCCCGCGGGGAGCCAGCCGCGACGCCGGATCGCCGACCGTCGGGAAGGCCGCCGCGAGCGCCTGGCTGTACGGATGCTGGAACTTCCCGGACGACGGACCGGCCTCGACCAGCCGGCCGGCGTACATCACCGCCAGCCGGTCGCAGACGTCGGCGAGCACCGACAGGTCGTGCGAGATCATCAGCAGCGAGATGTCGTGCTCGGCGATCAACTGCCGGATGAGCGTCAGCACCTGCGCCTGCACCATCAGGTCGAGCGCGGTGGTCGGCTCGTCCGCGATGATCAACCGGGGCGAGCACGCCAGTGCCATCGCGATCATGACTCGTTGCCGTTGGCCACCACTGAGCTCATGCGGATAACTCCGTGCCCGCCAGGCCGGCAACCCGACCTGCTCCAGCAACTCCCGCACCCTCACCGACGCCTTGGACGGCGAAGCCAGCTTGTGCACGAGCAGCGGCTCGGCGATCTGGTCACCGATCCGCTGCACCGGGTTCAACCCGTGCTGCGCACCCTGGAACACGATCGACGCTGCGGACCACCGGACCGCCCGGAGCCGGCCCCAGTTCATGGTCAGCACGTCCTCGCCGTCCAGCAACACCCGTCCTTCGAGCCGCGCCGATCGCGGCAACAGCCGCAGCAACGCCATCGCGACGGAGGACTTCCCCGACCCCGACTCGCCCGCCAACCCGACCGCCTCGCCGGCCTCCAACGACAACGACACATCCCGTACGGCGGGAACCTCGCCGGACGCGATCCGGTAGGTGACGGACAGACCGTCCAGCTCGAGCAGACCCATCACGCCGCCCTCGTCCGCAACCGGGGATTGAGCACACTCTCCAGCGCCCGCCCGCACAGCGTGAACGCCATCACCACGATCACGATGCACAGCCCCGGCACGAGGATGTACCACCACGCACCAGCGGTGGCCGCTCCCCAGTCGTACGATCCGCGCAACATCGTCCCCCAGGAGGTCTTGTTCGCACTCACGCCGAGGAACGCGAGGGTCGACTCGGTGACGATCGCACTCGCCACCTCGAGCGTCGTACTTGCCAGGAGCAACGGTGCGACGTTGGGCAGCACGTGCCGGGTGGTGATGTGCCAGTGGCCGGCGCCGAGGGCCAGCGATCGTTCGATGTACGGCCGTGCTTCGACAGCGAGCGTCTGGGCGCGGATCAGCCGGGCCGTGGACGGCCAGGACGTCACCCCGATCGCGATGATGATGGTCGCCGTACTGCCGCCGAGAATCGCGGCCAGCACCAGCGCGGTGACCAGCGAGGGCAGCACCAGGAACCAGTCGGTGACGCGCAGGATGATCGCACCGAGCCAGCCGCGGAAATGCCCCGCCGCGATCCCGAGCACGGTGCCGATCACCATGCTCAGCAGGGCCGCGAGGAACCCGATCAGCAGTGAGGTGCGTGAGCCCCACCAGATCATCAGCAGCACCGAACGCCCGGACTCGTCGGTCCCGAGCGGATCGTCGAGACTCGGCGGCGCCATCTTCTCGCCGGTCCCGCTGACCACGTTCGTCACCCCGGCGTCGATGAACAGCGGCGCGATCAACGCCAGGACCACCGCCAGCACGAGAATGGCGAGACCGGCCACACCCGCTCGATGCGTCCGGAAGTCGCCCCAGAACCGCTTGAACGCCCGCTGCCGTCGTACCCAGGTCACGCTGCTCATCCACGTCCTCGCTTCGCTCCGGGCGCGGATGAGGCACAAGTTGCGCAGTGCCCGATCATGAACTCGCTTCGCTCGTTCATGCCGACCTCACCCGCGGATCAAGCACGTGGTAGACCACGTCGGCCAACGTGTTCATCACGATCACTGACACCGTGATCAGCAGGAACGTGCCCTGCATCAGGGTGAAGTCCGGCACCCGGATCGCCTCGTAGAACAACTGCCCGAGCCCCGGCCAGCTGTAGATCGCCTCGACCGTCACCGCACCGCCGACCACGAACCCGATCCGCATGAACACCAGCGTCACCGTTGGCAGCAGCGCGTTCGGTACGGCGTGCTTCCGCCGGATCTCGTCGTCCCGCAGACCCTTGGCCCGGGCCGTGGTGATGTAGTCCTGCCCGACCTCGTCCAGCACGGAGGACCGCATCACCAGCAGGTACTGCGCGTAGACGACCGCGACCATGGTCAGGCACGGCAACACCATGTGCTGCGCGACATCCAGCACATAGGCGAAACCGTCCGGCGCGTCCACACTCGAGCTCCCCCGGGTCGGGAACACACCGGGAATCGGCCCGACCCCGGCCGCGAACACCATCAGCAGAAGCAGGCCGAGCCAGAACGTCGGTACCGACCACAGCACCAGCGAGATCGCGGTCGAGAACCTGTCGAACCGGCTGCCCGGCTTCCATCCCGCCCGCGCGCCCTGCCAGATCCCCAGGCTGACCGCCAGCACCAGCGCCGTACCCGTGAGCAGCAGCGTGGAGCCGATCCGCTCCCCGATCAGATCAAGGACCGGACGCTTGTACTCGTAGGAGGTGCCGAGGTCGAACTGCAGCGTCTGCTTGACGAACTGGACGAACTGCTCCGGCAACGACTTGTCCAGGCCCAGCCGGGCCCGTTCGAGGTCGAGCTGCTCCGGCGTCATGTTCCGGCCCTGCGCGAGCGCCCGGACCGGGTCACCCGGCAGCAACCGGAACAGGAAGAACGTCGCGACGATCACCATCGCGATGCTGAACAGGGCCCCGCCCACCTTGGTCGCCGCGTAGCGCAGCAGACCATGGCGGGCCGGGCTCTCGTCCAGAGCCTCGACGGCCGGCTGGGTGACCGGCGGCGTTGCTGTCATTCGCGCTCGTCGGCCGCACTCTGCCGGCGCCGCAGCAGAAGGAATCCAAAGATGGCCAGTACGGTGACGCCACCCGCGACGCCGGCGATCACACCGGCGCTCGATCCGCCGTCGTCCGCGCTCGCGGCGTCGGTGCTCACCGCCTCGAGGGTGTAGAACGGCCAGTAGCCGCTACCGCCGTACAGCAGGCCCTTGTCCTCCGGGATCGAGGTGATGCCGGCGATCCGGTCCTTGCGGTAGCCCTCGAGGTTGTTCGGGTAGTACAGCGCGATCACCGGCGCGTCGGTGTAGAGCCGCTCCTGCATCTTCTTGATGAACTCGGCCCGCTTCGGCCGGTCGAGCTCCTTCTGCTGCTGCTTGTAGAGGTCCTCGTACTGCGGGTCGCAGTAGAACGACTCGGTGCCGCCGCCCTCACCGGACGCGGTCGGGCGCCGGCTGCACAGGTGGGTGGCCAGCACCTCCTCCGGGTCCGGGTTCACCGACCAGCCGCTGATCGCGATGTCGAACAGCGCCGTCGTCCCGGTCTCCTCGGAGAACTTGCTCGAGTCCAGTCGCTTGGTCGAGAGCTGGATGCCGATCTCCTTGAACCAGCCGGTCAGGTACTCGGCCAGCTTGTCCTCGATCGGGGCGTCGGTGTGGATGCTGAACCGGAACTGCAGCTTCCGCGACCCGTCCGGCATCGTCCGGATGCCGTCGGCACCTTTCTTGTACCCGGCGTCGTCCAGGATCTTGTTGGCCTGGGCAACGTCGTACGAGACCTTCCGGTCACCTTCGGCCTGCCAGAAGAAGTCCTTGTACATCGGCGGGACGATCGATCCGTCGGCCGGTTCGGCCAGTCCGTTCTGCACCTCGTCGACCAGTTTCTGCTTGTCGATCGCGTAGTGCAGCGCCTGCCGGACCCGCTCGTCCTTCAGCGCAGGGTGGCCGTCGCCGATCGGCTTGTTGTCGCTCGTGGTGGCGCCGTGGTTGATCTGCAGGTACGTCGCCCGCCGGCCCGCGGTGTTCCACTGGACGATGTTGTCGTCGCCCTTGAGCGACTCGAAGTCCGGCGGCGCGAGCCGGCCGATCAGATCGATGTCACCCTTCTTCAGCCCGACGATCGCGGCAGCCGGGTTGTCGTAGAAGATCATCTGCAGTTCGTCGATCTTCGCCGGCCCGCGCCAGTAGTTCGGGTTCGCCTGGAGCTTCACGTACTGGTCCTTCTTGTGCTCCACCGCGATGTACGGGCCGCTGCCGACGGCCGGGTAGACGTCGGCCTCGTACTTCGCGATGTTCGGGACCTTCTCCCAGACGTGCTTCGGCATGATCGGGACCGGGTTGTCCAGCATGGATGCCTGCGGGCTCTTCAGCTTGATGGTCAGCTCCTGGCCGTTCGCGCTGACACTGGCGAAGTTCTCCACCGCCGGGCCGTTACCGGTCTTGGCGCCGTCGTCGGTCATCATCTTGTTGAACGTCCAGGCCGCGTCGGCGGCGGTGACCGGCTGCCCGTCCGACCACTTGGTGTCCCGGATCTTGAAGGTCCAGGTCAGGCCGTCGGGTGACGTCGTCCAGGACTCGGCCAGGTCGGGGCTCGGCTGCAGGGTCTTGGAGTCGGGCACGGTCAGGAAGCCGTACATCCAGCGCTGCAGCGACCCGGACACGAGCCGGACGGCCAGGAACGGGTTCATCGAGTCGACCGACTGGGTGACCCCGACCCGGATGGTCTTCTTGGCCGGCTCGGCGGCACTGGCCGTCGTACCGGGTAATGCCAGTAGCCCGATGGCAGCGATGACTGCCAAGACCTTCCTCATCCGCCCCACACATCCTTCCGCTGTGGCCTGCCCACCCCGCCGCCCCGGCCAGGGAGGCCTGTTGGGGAAGAAACCACACCAGCAAGCGCTCTCCTGTCAACGAGCTACGGAAACTTGTCACAGTTTTGTTCCCGAGTAAGTAATCATTTTACGCTTGACTATACGATCGTGTAGTAGTTTGCTCTTATGTGTAGCGAGAGGACGTGAGATGGACCGACCGGCCGACGACCTGAACGCCCGGGCCCGGATCCGGGACGCGGCGATGAAGCTGTTCACCGAGCGCGGTATCGAGGGCGCCTCGATCCGCGACATCGCGGCCGAGGCAGGTGTCTCGTCCGGGCTGGTCCGGCATCACTTCGGCTCGAAACAGGCCTTGCGCGAAGCCTGCGACCACTACGCGAAGGAGCGGATGCTGCAGATCGGTGAGGAGCTCGTGTTCCAGGGCGGTGCGGCGCACACCAACGTGACCACGATGCACCCGATCATGCTGCCGCTGCAGACGTACCTGATCCGCTCGATGATGGACGGCTCGGAGACTGCGACCGCGCTGTTCCTGGAGATGGTCGACGCCGGGGAGGAGTTCACCAAGACGCTCGGCACCGCACCCAGCGACCGGCGGGCGTACGCCGCCGTCCTGGCGGCGATGAAGATGGGCGTCTTCGTGCTCCGCGACCAGGTCTCCAAGGCGATCGGCGAGGACATCGCCAGTCCCAGCGGCTATGCCCGGCTGACCCAGGCCGCGCTCGACATCTTCACCATCCCGATGCTGACGCCGGAGCAACTCGAACAACTACGGAAGTACTCAGAGGAGCATTGATCATGTCGGCTGCGATCAGCACCGAGGGCCTGGTCAAGACGTTCGGGCGCACCCGCGCCCTGGACGGCCTGGACCTCACCGTTCGGACCGGTGAGGTGCACGGCTTCCTCGGCCCGAACGGCGCCGGGAAGACCACCACCATCCGGATCCTGCTCGGACTGACCCGGGCGACCTCGGGCACCGC
The DNA here is from genome assembly GCF_040639075.1 of Kribbella sp. NPDC023972. Taxonomy (NCBI): domain Bacteria; kingdom Bacillati; phylum Actinomycetota; class Actinomycetes; order Propionibacteriales; family Kribbellaceae; genus Kribbella; species Kribbella sp. NPDC023972. The sequence goes on from NZ_JBEZZH010000001.1 coordinate 1,839,848, forward strand.
GCGGCTGCTCGACGGCGATCCGTGGTCGGGCGCGACCGCGCTGCACCGGCGGCTGGCGTACGTGCCCGGCGACGTGACGCTGTGGCCGAACCTGTCCGGCGGCGAGGCCATCGACCTGCTCGGCCGGATGCGCGGCGGGATCGACCGCAAGCGCAAGGCCGAGCTGCTCGAGCGCTTCGACCTCGACCCGCGGAAGAAGGCGCGGGCGTACTCGAAGGGCAACCGGCAGAAGGTCGCGCTGGTCGCCGCGTTCGCCTCCGACGTCGAGCTGTTGCTGCTCGACGAGCCGACCTCCGGGCTCGACCCGTTGATGGAGGAGGTGTTCCGGGAGGTCGTCCAGGAGGTGAGCGACCGGGACGGCCGGACCGTCCTGCTGTCCAGCCACATCCTGTCCGAGGTCGAGGCGCTCTGCGACCGGGTCACCATCATCCGCGCCGGCCGCGCGGTGGAGAGCGGGACGCTGTCCGGCCTGCGGCACCTGACCCGTACGACGATCCAGGCCGAGCTGGTCGGGCCGATGGACGGGCTGGCCCAGCTGAACGGCGTCCACGACCTGCGGGTCGAGGACGGCCAGGTCCGGTTCGACGTCGACACCGACGAGATCAACCCGGTGCTCAAGCGGCTCACCGAGATCGGCGTACGCAGTCTGGTCAGTCAGCCGCCGACGCTGGAGGAGCTGTTCCTGCGGCTGTACGAGCCGGAGGGGTCACGGTGACGACCCTGGCCGGCACGTGGGGGCTGGCCCGGCTGGTCCTGCGCCGGGACCGGATCGTGCTGCCGATCTGGATCGTGCTGCTGGTCGGCATCCCGGTGAGCTACGCGCAGTCCTTCAACGACCTGTTCCCGACCGCCGAATCGCGGCGGCAGTACGCGAGCAACGCCGGCTTCGTCACCCTGTACGGCGAGTTGACCGGGACGAGCCTGGGCGAGTTCCTCACCTGGCGGCTGGGGTTTGTGCCGGTTGTGGTCGGACTGATCAGCCTGCTGACGGTGATAAGGCACACCCGGGTCGAGGAGGAGACCGGCCGCGCCGAGCTGCTCGGCTCGAGTGTCGTCGGCCGGCACGCCGGACTGGCGGCCGCGCTGGTGATCACCTTTCTGGCGAACCTGCTGCTCGCCGTATTACTTGCCCTGGGCATGAACAGCCAGGATCTGCCGCTCGCAGGATCCGTTGCCCTGGGCCTCGAGTTCGCGTGCGCCGGCTGGCTCTTCGGCGGGGTGGGAGCGATCGCCGCACAACTGACCGCGAGCGCGAGTACGGCGCGCGGGATCGGGCTCAGTGTGCTCGGCGCGGCGTACGTGCTGCGGGCTGCCGGCGACACGAGTGCACACTCGGACGGTCCACTGGCGTGGCTTTCTCTGCTGTCGCCGATCGGCTGGGCGCAACGGATCCGCCCGTACGGCGACAACCGCTGGTGGCTGGTCGTCGTGGTGCTCGCGATCACCGCCGTACTCGTTGCCATCGCCGTCCGGCTGCAGGCCCGGCGCGACGTAGGCGCCGGGTTGTTGCCGGACCGGCTGGGTCCGGCCGAGGGTGGACGTGGTCTGGGCTCGCCGCTGGGGTTGGCCTGGCGGTTGCATCGGGGGTTGTTCGTCGCGTGGACCGCTGGATTCGCCGTTCTCGGCGTGCTGTTCGGCGGTGTGGCCGAAGGGGTCGGCGAGCTGATGCGGGACGATCCGGCCGTGCAGGAGGTGTTCGCGCGCCTCGGTGGTGCAAGCGGGTTGATCGACTCATTCTTCGCCGGGGTGATGACGATCGTCGGGCTGATCGCGTCGGCGTACGCCGTGCAGGCGACCCTGCGGTTGCGCACCGAGGAGACCAGCGGACGTGCCGAGCCCGTGCTCGCGACCGCTACCGCCCGGCTGCGGTGGGCCGCGAGTCACCTCCTCTTCGGGCTGCTCGGCCCCGCGGTTGCTCTGCTCGTCGCGGGGCTCGGCGCCGGACTGGCGTACGGCGCAGCGGTCGGAGATGTGGGTGGGCAGGTACCCCGGCTGATCGGTGCCGCGTTGGTGCAACTGCCGGCTGTGTGGGTGCTGGCCGCGATCACGGTCGCGCTGTTCGGGCTGTTCCCGCGGTGGTCCGCGGCCGCCTGGGCGCCGCCGTCGATCTGTCTGGTGATCGTGATGACCACCTCCGGCACCGAGTTGTCCCGGTGGATCAAGGACATCTCCCCGTTCAGCCATCTCCCCCAGTTGCCCGGCGGTTCGGCATCGGCCGCGCCGGTGATCACGCTGGTCGCGATCGCCGTCGTACTGGGTATTGCCGGTCTGGTCGGACTGCGACGGCGGGATCTGCCGGTCGGTTGATCAGTGCCGGGCGTTGCGTGACCACGCGAACGCGTACACCCCGAAGGCGGCGATACCGATCGCCAGGACCGTGAGCAGGACGGACCCGAACGGCTGGTCCTTGATCGTGCGCAGGGCCGCGTCCAGACCGCCGGCCTTCTCCGGGTCGTAGTCGATCGCGGCCCAGCCGAACAGGGCTCCGACGACGATGAACGCGACACCCTTGGCGGCGTACCCGATCCGGCCGAGCAGGATGGTCAGGTCGGAGACGCCGCCGACCAGGTCCTCGGTGAACTTCGTGGTGATCGCCTTGTAGACGTGGTAGATGCCGATCGCAACGATCGCCCCGCCGATCACGACGATCAGTGCCCGGCCGGCACCGTGCTCCATCAGCCGGGCGCTGATCGTCTTCTGCTCACCAGTGCTCGAACCACCAGAGCCGGTGGCGACCTTGATCGCGAGGACGCCAAGTCCCAGGTAGACCAGACTCCGCCCGGCCGCGGAGACCATCCTGGACGGCTTCAACCGCCCGAAGAACAACAGCAGGGCCTGCCATATCACCAAGGCGAACAGGCCGATCGCGACCGCCCAGAGCAGCACACCGCCAAGCGGTTTGCCGGCCAACTCCTCCAGGGCGCCCTGTTGCGAGGCCTCGTGGGACGCCTTGCCGAGGGCGAGTTGCAGGGCGAGCCAGGCGATCAGCAGGTGGACGACGCCGTACCCGATCAGTCCCACGGTGATCGCGGCGTCGTACGTACGGCTCTGTCGAGCTTCTTGGGCGGTAGTCACGCGACCCCTGTGCCCAGGCTTATGCGGAGACCGGGGCGGTGGCTTCGCGATCGGCTTCGTCGACGTCGCCGTACTCACCGGCACGGAAAGCGCGGCGGCCGAGGATCCAGACGTACAGGACGAAGCCGATCTCGGCCAGTACGCCGATGCCGACCCGGACCGCGGTCGGCAGCGACGACGGGGTGACGAACCCTTCGATGATCCCGGTGACCAGGAGGATCGCGGCCAGGCCGATCGCCATACCGACGGTGGCGCGGCCGGTCTGGGCTACGGCCTGCATCCGCGTGCGCGGCCCGGGGACGATCCAGGCCCAGCCGAGCCGCAGGCCGGCCGCGGACGCGACGAAGACCGCCGTAAGCTCGAGCAGGCCGTGCGGCGTGATCAGGCCGAAGAACACGTCCGCCCGGTCGTGGCCGATCATCAGGCCGGCGGTCACACCGAGGTTGAGGGCGTTGTCCCAGAGGATGAAGACCGACGGGATCAGCAGGATGCCGAGCGCGAGTACCGCGGCGCTGATGGTGGCGTTGTTGATCCAGACCTGGAAGGCGAAGTCCTGGGCCGGGTGCTCCGAGTAGTAGGAGGCGAACTGCTTGTCGACCAGCTCCTGGACCTGCGCCGACGTGAGGATCGAGTCCACCACCTCCGGGTGCGCGATCACGCGCCACGCACCCCAGGCCGCGACCAGGTAGAACAGCAGGCCGATGGTGAGCCACCAGCGTCTGGACGCGTAGAGCGCGGCCGGGAAGCTCACCAGGAAGTACTTGGAGATGTCACGCCAGACAGGGGCCTGTGCACCGGTCACGGCACCACGGGCGTCGGCGATGAGGCCGGACAGCCGTCCGATGGACACCGGGTCCGCACCGGCGGCCCTGAGCGCGGCCAGGTGCGTGCCGACGCGCTGGTAGAGGGTGACGAGCTCCTCTGCCTCCGCACCGGTCAGACGCCGCTGCCGGCGGGTCAGGTACGCCAGGCGGTCCCACTGCGGTTGGTGCACCGACACGAACGCTTCGACGTCCACAGCGGCCCTCCTCCCAGGTCTGGCTCTCCGCGCTGGCAGACTAGCCGGACCTAGTGTCTCGGCAGGAGGGGGGCGACGGAGTGTCTCAGCTGGTCACGGGCGAGGCGGTCGTCCTCCAGGTGCGGATCGCACGGATGCCGACGCGGGCTCTGGCGTGTGCGATCGACGTGATCCTGCAGGGCGTCGTACTCGGGGTGCTGATCTCGCTGCTGGCCGGATTCCTCATCGGCGGGGAGGCGAGCGAGGCGCTCGCGGTCGCGCTGATCTTCGTCGTCGTACTGGTCGTCGTGGTCGGCTACCGGGTGGTGATGGAGACGCTGACCCGCGGGCGGACGCTCGGCAAGATGGTGCTCGGGCTGAAGGTGGTCCGCGACGACGGCAGCTCGATCCGGTTCCGGCACGCGCTGGTGCGGACACTGATGTGGTTCTTTGTCGACTTCGCGCCGTGGTTCGCGGCCAGCCCGGGGATCGTGGCGAGCCTGATGAACAAGCAGGGCAAGCGGATCGGCGACATGGTCGCCGGGACGGTGGTGATCCGCGAACGGCACCAGCCGATGGCGTCGCCGCCGCTGTTCGTACCGGGTCACCTGGTGCAGTGGGCGCAGTCGCTGGAGCTGTCCAGGCTGTCGGACGAGCTGGCGAACGCGGCCCGTGAGTACCTCGCGCGCTACACCGAACTGCTGCCGGACGCCCGGGCCGCGATCGGGGACGCGCTCGCCTATCGGGTCAGCCAGGTGACCGCTCCGGCGCCGCCGGTGGCGCTGGTGGCGCCGGCCTTCCTGTCCGCTGTGCTGGCCGAACGCCGCCGCCGCGAACTCAACCGACTCGCCACCACCCGCCCAGCCCAGACCGGCCCCTTCGCCCCACCCAACCCATACGCCGCACCGGCCAGCCCGTACGGGAGTCCTGGCGGGCCTTACAGCGCTCCGGCGGGGCCGTACGGCGCTCCGGGCGGCCCGTACGGCGTGGCGGCCAACCCCTACGGCGGTCCGGCCGGTCCGTACGGCGTGCCGGCGGGGCCGTTCGCTCCGCCCAGTCCGTACGGCGTCCTGCCGCCGGCGCAACCCGCCATACCGGGGGCAGCCGGCCCGTTCCCCGCGCCGGCTCCGGTCGCGCCGTACCGCCCCGCCGTGGTCAACGCCGAGGGCTGGGCCGCCCCGGGCAGCAACGAAGCTGGGCAGGGGTTCTAGTCTTGCGACCATGTCGCAGCTAGTGGATTGGCCCGGTGGGGCTGCTCCTCTATCCCCACGCCGTAACCCCAGCCAGCCACAACAGCAAGGCGCCCCACCAAAGTGATGGGGCGCCTGCCGGGCGTACTGGAAAGAACTCAGTAGCGGTAGTGGTCTGACTTGTACGGGCCTTCGACGGGTACGCCGAGGTAGTTGGCCTGCTCCTTGGTGAGCTCGGTGAGCTTGACGCCGAGGGCGTCGAGGTGGAGGCGGGCGACCATCTCGTCGAGGTGCTTGGGCAGGACGTACACCTCGGTCGGGTAGTCGGCCGTCTTCACGAACAGCTCGATCTGGGCCAGCACCTGGTTGGTGAACGAGTTGGACATCACGAACGACGGGTGGCCGGTCGCGTTGCCCAGGTTCAGCAGGCGGCCCTCGGACAGGATGATCACGGTGTGGCCGTCGGGGAACCGGAACTCGTCCACCTGCGGCTTGATCGTGACCCGCTCGACCCCGTCCAGCTTGTAGAGGCCGGCCATGTCGATCTCGTTGTCGAAGTGGCCGATGTTGCCGACGATCGCCTGGTGCTTCATCGCCGCCATGTGGTCGGCGGTGATGACGTCGCGGGAGCCGGTCGCGGTGACGAAGATGTCGGCGATCCCGACCACGTCGTCCACGGTCGCGACCTGGTAGCCGTCCATCGCCGCCTGCAGCGCGCAGATCGGGTCGATCTCGGTGACGATCACCCGGGCGCCCTGACCACGCAGCGACTCCGCACAGCCCTTGCCGACGTCGCCGTACCCGCAGACCACCGCGACCTTGCCGCCGATCAGTACGTCGGTGGCCCGGTTGATCCCGTCGATCAGCGAGTGCCGGCAGCCGTACTTGTTGTCGAACTTCGACTTCGTCACCGAGTCGTTCACGTTGATCGCCGGGAACAGCAGCGTGCCGGCCTTGTGCATCTCGTACAGCCGGTGCACGCCGGTGGTGGTCTCCTCGGTGACACCCTTGATGCCCTGACCGATGGCGGTCCACTTCGACGGCGACTCCGCCAGCGACCGGGTCAGCAGCTTGAGGACGACGCCGTACTCCTCGGACTCCGCGGTCGACGGGTCGGGGACGACGCCCGCCTTCTCGAACTCAGTGCCCTTGTGAACGAGCATGGTGGCGTCACCGCCGTCGTCCAGGATCATGTTCGGGCCCTCACCACCGGGCCAGGTGAGGATCTGCTCGGTGCAGGCCCAGTACTCCTCCAGCGTCTCGCCCTTCCAGGCGAACACCGGGACACCGGCCGGGTTCTCCACCGTGCCCTCCGGTCCGACGACGACCGCGGCGGCCGCGTGGTCCTGGGTGGAGAAGATGTTGCAGCTCGCCCAGCACACGTCCGCACCGAGCGCGACCAGGGTCTCGATCAGTACGGCGGTCTGCACGGTCATGTGCAGCGAGCCGGCGATCCGCGCCCCGGCCAGCGGCTTGCTCTCGCCGTACTGCTTGCGCATCGCCATCAGGCCGGGCATCTCGTGCTCGGCCAGCCGGATCTCCTTGCGGCCGAACTCGGCCAGCCCGAGGTCCGCCACCTTGTAGTCGAACGTCATGCGGTTACCGCTCCCCTGAAGACTGTGATTGCTTCCTGCCTGCCAGAGCCTAGAGCGCCGGACCCGGACAGTTGATGGCCCCGGAGGTGTTTCTGACACTGAAATGTCAAGATTGGTGTCATGCGCATCACCGAGGCCGCCAGACACCTGGGCACCACCCCCCGAATGCTGCGGTACCGCGAGGCCCTCGGCCTGCTACCGCGGTCCCGCCCCGGACACAACACCCAGCGCCAGTACGACGAACGCGATCTGGCCGCGGTGAAACTCGCCCTCGACCTCGAGCACCGGTACGACGTGACGCCGGCCGCGCTGGCGTTCGCACTCCGGGCCCTGGCCGAGCCGTCCGTCGCGGCCGACATCCGCAACCTCGGCTACCGCACCGGCCGCCTCACCACCCCACCCACCCAGTCCGAGATCGACCGCGAACGAGCCCTCCGCTGGCTCGGCCGCTCCGGCGTACTCCCACCCCGCCCCCGCTGACCTCCAGGCATTTCCCTGGCTGGCCAGCGATGTGGGGGGTTTGCCACCCTGAATCAGAGTGGCAAACCCTCCAGCTCGGTGGTCAGCCAGGCAAATGGGGTCAGTGGGAGGGGGCCTCGGGGACCGGGGGGCGGTCGGCGGGGGTGTAGTTCTCGAGGTAGATGTCGGGCTCGAGGTAGACGTGGATCGACATCGGCTCGGCTTCGCGGATGGCGCGTTCGGCGGCGTTGATGGTCTGCGCCACGACGGCCGCGTCGGTAGTCGGCTCGACGCCGAGCTTGGCGGCGACCAGGACCTCCTCCGGGCCGAGGTGCAGGGTCTTGATGTGGATCAGCCGCTGCACACCCGGGGTGTTCTCGATCGCGGCGACGATCTTCTGCTGCGACTCGCGGGTCGCGGACTCGCCGAGCAGCAGCGACTTCATCTCGATCGCCAGGAAGACCGCCACGCAGACCAGCAGCGCACCGATCGCCATCGAGCCCAGGCCGTCGTACACACCGTTGCCGGTGGCAAGCGTCAGGACGACGCCGATCAGCGCCAGCACCAGACCGGTCAGGGCGGCGAAGTCCTCCAGCAGGATGACCGGCAGCTCCGGCGACCGGGCGTTGCGGATGAACCTGGCCCAGCCGACCGGGCCGCGGACCTTGTTCGCCTCGACGATCGCGGTCCGGAACGAGAACGTCTCCATGATGATCGCGGCGACCAGCACCGCGACCGGGACCCACTTCCAGTGGTCGATGGCGTGCGGGTCGTGGATCTTGTGCCAGCCCTCGTACAGCGCGAACAGGCCACCGACGCTGAACAGCACGATGGCCACGATGAACGAGTACACGTACCGCTCCCGGCCGAAGCCGAACTGGTGCAGTTCGTTCGCTTGCCGCTGAGCCCGCTTGCCGCCGACCAGCAGCAGCACCTGGTTACCGGCGTCGGCAACCGAGTGGATCGCCTCGGCGAGCATCGACGCCGACTGGGTCAGTCCCCAGGCGGCGAACTTGGTGATCGCGATCCCGGTGTTCGCCAGCAGAGCCGCGACGACCGCCTTGGTTCCGCCACCAGCCATTTTCTCCAGGTCCTCCGTCAACGTTGGGTGATCAGCGCGCGGACACGACGAACGCCGTGCCGGAACCACGCAGGCTACAGGGTCCTTCGGGTCCTGCCGCGAACGCGGACTGACCGGCGGACAACATCACAGCGGACTCGTTGCCGTCAGCACCGACTTCGACACTTCCCGCGACACAGCAAATGATCCGCGGTCCCTCACCGGCGACCATCCGCTCGTCGCCGGACAGGTCCACCCGGCGGATGGCGTAGTACTCGCACCCGGTCTCGTACGCCGAGATGCCGTCGCTCACCGGGGTCGCCGACAGCACCGGATCGGCGAGCGGTTCGAAGTCGACCACCGAGACCAACTCCGGTACGTCGACGTGCTTGCTGGTGAGGCCGCCCCGCAACACGTTGTCCGAGTTCGCCATCACCTCGAACCCGAGCCCGTGCAGGTACGCGTGCACGTTCCCGGCCGGCAGGTACACCGCCTGGAACCGTTCCAGCCGCACCCGGTTCAGCAGCAGGGCCGCCAGTACGCCGGGATCGTCGGGGAAGTCCGCGCACAGTCGCGCCAGCGTCTCCCGCTCCAACGCGAAGGCCTCACCGGCGTACTGCGCACAGGCCTCGCCCAACGCGGCGACCAGTGGACGGATGGTGTCCCGGTCGTTGCTCATGATCTGGGTGAACACGTCCTGGAGCTTGCCGTTGCGGAGCAGGTCGGTGCATTCCTCGAACCCGACCGGCGTCAGCGCGTCCAGGAACGCCACCGTGGCCTCCAGCGGCCGGAACCCGACCAGCGCGTCGAACGGGCCGAGCGCGATCAGGACCTCCGGCTTCGGCCAGGCGTCCTTGTAGTTGCGGTCACCGGCGTCCCGCGGGATCCCGGCGGCCTCGTCCCGCGCGTACCCGTCGATCGCCTGTTCGCGGGACGGGTGCGCCTGGATCGACAACGGCTGCGCGGCCCCCAGCAGCTTGGCCAGGAACGGGAACCGGCCGTCGAACCGCTCGGCCGTCTCCGCCCCGAGTACGTCGGCCGGCCCTGCGGACACCACGTCGTACAGGGAATCACCTGAAGGCAGCAGGGACGGCGCGGACTCGTGCGCACCCATCCACAGCTCGGCCTGCGGACGGCCGTCCGGCTCCACCCCGGTCAGCTCGGGGATCGCGGTCGGCGACCCCCAGGCGTAGTCCCGGATGGTGTTCCGCAGCCGAACTACCACGCTGGGTCCTCCGAGGGAATACCTGGTTCCGCGTGCTCGGTGTCGGTCGCCGTACCGTAGCGGCCCAGGCCGATGCCCAGGTACGCCGCGGCGTAGCGGCCGTGCTGGGTCAGTGCGGCGTACCGGGCGATGTCGGTGCCGTTGGCCTGCGTCACGATGTGTACCCGGACGTCGTGGGCCTCGGCCTTCGCCTCCAGCTTGCGGCGATGCTCGGTCACACCTGGGTCGTCCACACCGTCGTCCAGGATGACCAGACCCGGCCGCAGCTCCTCCGGCTTGTCGAACGGGTCGGCGAACAGGTCGCGCGGCGGCTGGTTGAGCACCGGCAGCAGATGCCCGGCGTCCGCGGCCAGCGCGGGCCGGCCGCTCGCGAGCCGGAAGGCCTCCACCACCCGACGTGCGGCACGTGCGGCCAGGACAGAGCCACCCCACACCAGCGGCAACGCGTCCGCGAGCATCAGGGCCAGGTCCTTCGCCGGGTTGGACGCCACGTCGTTGTTGGGCGAGCACTCGATCGCCACGTCGTCCAGCATCGACGCGACAGCCTTGACGTCCACCTCCGGGCCGAGCTCCATCTGGTGCAACCCCTGGAGTACGGCGACAGCCGCGGCCAACTGGTCGTCGGACTGCGAGGGCAGCCGGATCGCGTGGCGTGAGCCGGCGGAGGCCTGGGCGACCGGGGAGTCCGGTGGGCAGGCGACCATCAGGCCGCAGCCACGACGCTCTGCCTCCGAAGCGGCCGACACCGCGTCGGAGTCCTCGGAGGAGCCGCCGAGGACGATCACCAGGTCCAGCGGACCGGCCCACCCGGGCAGACCGGGACCGGGCCAGGCCACGAACGGAACCGGGCAGACCGGCTCCAGCACGGCCCGGACCAGCCGGGCGTCACGACCGGCGGCCAGCACCGCGCGCGGCCGGAAGCCGCCGGGGTCGACCTTGGCCAGCGCCTCTTCGGCCGCGTCCACCTCGGCCCGGACGCGGGCGCCGGCCATCGCCAGGCGGCGGAGCAGGTGGTCCGTCGCCGCGAGCGCGGCGGGGTCGTCCAGCCTCGAGTCGTCGAAGACGCTCATCCACGTCCTCGCTTCGCTCCGGGCGCGGACGAGACACGAGGCGCACTGTGCCTGATGATGAACTCGCTTCGCTCGCTCATGGGTTCTCAGCGACCTCTTTGGTGTCCCGCGCCTCGTCGATCAGCAGCACCGGGATGTCGTCGCGGACCGGGTAGGCCAGGGCGCAGGAGCCGTTCGTGCAGATCAGCTCGTTCGCCTCGTCGTCCACCCGGAACTCCGACCGGCACTTGGGGCAGACCAGGATGCTCAGCAGGTCCGGGTCCAGATTGACTGCCATTCAGTTCTCCTCCACCGATGCACCGGTGATCAGGGCCAGTACTTCGTCACGGACGCGTTCCATCGTGGCCCGGTCCGCCGCCTCGACGTTCAGCCGCAGCAACGGCTCCGTGTTCGACGCACGGACGTTGAACCACCACTGTCCCGCCGACACGGTCAGACCGTCCAGATGGTCAACGGTAATCCCGTCCCGGCCGCCGTAGGTGTCCTCGATCGCCGCGACCGTCGCGGCCGCGTCGTCGACCTTGTTGTTGAGCTCGCCGGATGCGACGTACCGCTCGTAGTCGGCGAACAGCTCACTGGCCGGCTTGTCCTGCTCACCGAGTGCGGCCAGCACGTGCAGTGCGGCCAGCATGCCGGTGTCGGCCCGCCAGAAGTCCCGGAAGTAGTAGTGGGCGGAGTGCTCGCCGCCGAACACGGCGTCGGTCTCGGCCATCTTCTGCTTGATGTACGAGTGCCCGACCCGGGCCCGGATCGGCGTGCCGCCGTGCTCGGTGATGAGCTCGGGCACGGCTTTGGAGGTGATCAGGTTGTGGATGACAGCCGAGCCGGGGTGCTTGGCCAGTTCCCGGACCGCGACCGCGCCGGTGATCGCGCTCGGCGAGATCGGGTCGCCCTTCTCGTCCACCACGAAGCAGCGGTCCGCGTCGCCGTCGAAGGCCAGGCCCAGGTCGGCGCCGACCTCGCGCACCTTCGCCTGCAGGTCGACCAGGTTCTTCGGGTCCAGCGGGTTCGCCTCGTGGTTCGGGAAGTTGCCGTCGAGCTCGAAGTACAGCGGGATGATCTCGACCGGCCCGGAGGCGAACACGGCCGGGACGGTGTGACCGCCCATGCCGTTGCCGGCGTCCACGACCACCTGGAGCGGGCGGATGCCGCTCAGGTCGACCAGGTCGTTGAGGTGGTCGGCGTACGCGGTGAGCAGGTTCTTGCGAACGACCTTGCCCGGTACGGCGCTCTCCGCCGGGCCCTCGGTGAGCGCCTTGGCGACCAGGTCGGCGATGTCGCGCAGGCCCGAGTCCGCGCCGACCGGAGCGGCACCCGCGCGGCACAGCTTGATGCCGTTGTACTGCGCCGGGTTGTGGCTCGCGGTGAACATCGCGCCGGGCAGCTGGAGCCGGCCGGAGGCGAAGTACAGCTGGTCCGTCGAGGCCAGGCCGATGTCGATCACGTCCGCGCCGGTGCTGGTCACCCCCTCGGCGAAGGCGGCCGCCAGGGCCGGGCTGGACGGCCGCATGTCGTAGCCGACCACGACCGCCCCCGGAGACGCCAGGACGTCCAGGACCTCGACGAAGGCCGCCCCGGTTGCCCGGGCCACCGACTCGTCCAGCTGGTCCGGGACGACCCCACGTACGTCGTACGCCTTGAAGATCGCAGCAACGTCAACCATGCGTGGACCCTATCCGGCCCACCGGCAAACCTGTATCTCAGCCTCGATCCGGGCATCCTGGCACCGGCAGGCAACAACTGGGCATCGTTGTCATCGATCGTCCTGACGCTGCCCCCCTCGTTCCGTATCTTCGGGCCTGGTCACCGACCGGGGTGGCCCGGCGGCTGGGGGGTGGCCAGTGATGTTCCTGCGGCAGGCTCTGCGGTACCACTGGTCGCAAGCCTTGGTCCTGGCTGGTCTCAGCCTTTTGATCGGGATGTGCGCGGCGTTCGCGCCCTGGTTCGCACGGGCGGTCGAACAGACTGTCGCAACCGAGACGCTGACCCGCCAGTGGAACTCGGCCAGCTGGCAGCTGGAGGCGACCCCGCCGACGGCGGTCGACGGGCCGAACGAACCGATCCCGCCGGAGGACCTGGCCCAGCTCATCCCGGCCGACCTGAAGCCGTTGTTCACCCCGCCGTCGTACGGACAGACCGTCAGCGTGACCTGGGGTCTCAGCAAGGACAAGCCGACGATCGGAGGCCGGCTGGTCTGGCGGGACGGCTACTGTGCCCAGCTCGTGCTGACCACCGGCCGGTGCCCCCGCGCCCCCGGTGAAGTCGTCGTGTCGGCAGCGGACGTGAAGAACTTCGCCGCGGGGGTCGGGGCGACGATCAAGGCCGAGTCCAGCAGCTACCCGGAGGGTGGAACGCTGCGAGTGGTCGGGGTCTACCAGGCGGACGACCAGGCCACCTTCTGGTTCGGCCGCGGTCCGACCGGCCACTCGAGTCCGGCCAGCGAAAGCAGGCCGGCCCAGGCCGATTTTCTGCTCACCGAGCGCGGCACCTTCGCCGCGGGCACCTGGGGCTACCACTCGACGCTGGACACCCGCCCGCAGCCGGGACATGCGCGAGTCGATGATCTGGACCGGATCCGGCAGGTGACCGATCAGCTCGAAAGCCGGATCGCCGAGCTCGGCCTCCAAGCGAAGAACAACTCCGGGTTGATCGATGTCATCGACGGGATCCAGGCGGAGCGCCGGCAGGCCGGCCTGATCATTCCCTTGGTGATGGTGCAGGTGGCCCTGTTCGGTGTGGTCGTGCTGGCGCTGGCGCTGGCCGCGGTGGTCGACCAACGCCGCCCGGAATTGGCTGTCGCGCGACTGCGCGGGTCAAGCGCCGGCCGGATCGGCCGGGCGCTGGCCGTCGAGCTGAGCGTGCCCGTGCTGCTCGGTACGTCGGTCGGCGTGGCCTCCGGCTTCGCCCTGCTCCTCGTGGTGCGGGTCGCCTGGCTGGACGGAGCAGCGCCGCTGGAGGTGCCGTGGACGGTTCCGGTGACGGCCGCCATGGCGGCTCTGGCCGGGCTGGCGGTCGTGTCGCTGTCGATTCGTGCTGTCGTCCGCAAGCCGATCTCCAGCCTGCTGCGGCGGATCGCGCCCCGGCGACGCCATCGAACCATCGGCCTGATCGATCTCACCGTCATCGTCGTCGCATCGGCCGGACTGGTGAGCGGACTGACCAGTGGCGGGCGAGGTCCGCTGCCGATCCTCACCCCGACCTTGCTCGCTCTGGCCGCAGGCCTGGCGTTCGCCCATCTGCTGCTGCCGGCGGCAGGGCTGGTGAGCCGCCACGCGCTGCGCAAGGGGCGTCTCGGTCTCGCGCTCGGCGCTCTGCAGGTGTCCCGGCGCCCAGCGGTGACGCGACTCGTCGCCGTCGTCGCGGTGGCGACAGGCTTGGTGTCGTTTGCCGGTCAGGCCGCTTCGGTCGCTGATCGCAACAGGGACGCCCGAGCCGGCTACGAGACCGGCGCCGAGGCTGTGCTGGCGATGGACACCACCAACCTCGGCGACTTCACCACGGCGATCGACAAGGTCGATCCGGACCGACGGTGGCTGACCCCCGTCGTACTTTCTCAGGCGCCCTCTACCGAGAGCCTGCGTGCCGTGCTGATCGAGCCGGACAGCTATCGGCAGATCGCCTTCCGCGGCGACCGGCTCACCGATGCCGAGAGCTTCCGCAACCTCAAGGCTCCCACGGAGCCGAGACCGATCGAGCTGCGCGGCGACCGGCTGACGGTGACCGCCGTCATCGGCGCGATGACGGCGTACACCAGTGACGGCGTGGTTCCTCCACCCGACGAGCAGGCCAGGTCCGTGATCCTGCAGGCGACTGTGGTCAACCAGCGCAGAGGGGTGCGCTACCTGATCCGCTTCCCGGCGATGCCATTGGGAACGGGCAAGCCGGTCCAGCTGAGTACGGCGATCGACTGCCGGCCGTCCTGCCGCCTGATCCGGCTCGGGGTGGCCCGCGAAGTGGATGACCCGGTGGGCATCAAGGGCGAGATCGTGATCAGCCACCTGGCGACCGACACGCAGCGATCGGTCCCGCTGGGCCGGGCGCAGGACTGGGCGAGCGGCCCAGAGACAGGAACGGACGACCAAGGCAGCATCGCGGCCGAGAACGGGCCGAACGGGCTGATCCTCGAGGTGGCCAGTCTCGGCAGCGACCAGACCCTCCAGCACGCCGCCATCCCGACGCCTGTCCCAGCGCTGGTGAGCCCGGACTTCTCCGTCAGCGAGGTCCAGACCGTGCCCGGCCTCGACGGGCTCTCGACCCCGGTTCGCAAGCTCGACGGCCTGCAGACGCCGGTACCCCGCCACACCGAGCGCGCCGCTGTCCTCGACCTGGAGACCGTCCGCCGGCTCGGTGGAAGCGTCGATGACACCTCGACCGATTTCGAGCTCTGGCTCAACGCCGACGGGCTCGCGAACGTCGCCAAGATCATCGACGACCTCACCGCGGCCGGCATCACCCCCACCCTCGTCGATCGGCGGTCGGACCGGATCGCGGGGTACGGGCGCTCCGCCAGCGCACTCGCGCTCCAGCTCACCCCGGTCGTCGGACTCGCCAGCTGGGCCCTCGCGATCATCGTGCTGCTGCTGATGGGGGTCAGCTCCTGGCGATCCCGAGCCCAGGACTACGCGAGTCTGCGCATCAACGGCGTACCGGCGACCACGACCGGCGGGGCGGCGCGCTGGGAACAGACCGGGCCGGTCGCGCTGGGAGCGCTGCTCGGGCCGGCCTGCGGGATCGTCGGCGCCCACATCGCGCTACCGAGGTTTCCGCTCTTCGCGGAGACCTCCGAACCGTCGCCCGTTCCGCTCGACTTCGCGATCAGCTGGTCTGCAGCGGGGATCCTCTGGCTGGTCGGCACCGTGGTGCTGACGGCGACCACGCTGGTGCTGGGCACCAGTGTGAACCGGCGAGCGGGCTACAGCCGGATCCAGGAGGAGCTGTCATGAGTGGACTCGCGATCAGCACCAGCGGCCTGGTCCACATCTACCGCAGCCAAGGCCATGACGTCGCCGCCCTGTCGGGGATCGGCATCACGGTGCGGCCCGGTGAGCTTGTCGGTCTGCTGGGCCCTTCCGGGGCCGGCAAGTCGACGCTGCTGCAACTGTGTGGTGGTTTGCTGACGCCGAGCGCCGGGCGCCTGCAGATCGGCGAGCACAACCTGGCCACGATGACCGAGGCCGAGCTCGACCGGATGCGCGCGCGTGACGTCGGCATCGTGTTGCAGGGAGCCGGGCGCAATCTCATTTCCTACCTGTCACCGGTGGACAACGTCCGTTACGCACAGCGCGCCGCGGCTCGTGATCGGTCCCTGCCGACCGCGGAGGAAGTGCTCGAACTGGTCGGCCTGACCGGCCACGCCCGTACTCCGCTGCCGTCGCTGACGCCGGGGCAGATCCAGCTCTGCGCGGTGGCAGTGGGGATCGCCACGTTTCCCGGCCTGCTGCTGGCCGACGAGCCGACCAGCCAGCTGGACCACAGGGCCCGGGACGAGGTCCTTACGGCGATCTCGACGATCAACGCGAGCACCGGCATGACGGTGCTGCTGATCACCCACGACCCCGAGGTCGCCGCGGCGCTCCCCCGCACCATCACCATCCGCGACGGGCGGATCGCGTCCGAAGGGCGGAGCGGCGAGGAGTTCGCGGTAGTCGCCACCGACGGATCCCTGCCGCTGCCGCCGCACGTCGCCGAGCTGTTGCCACCTGGAACCCTGCTGCGCGTCACCACCGCCGAGGACGGCGACGTCCGGCTGAGCCCGATCGAGCAGGAAGGTCAGTCGTGATCACGGTCACCAACCTCACCGTCGCGTACGACGACGTGGTCGCGGTGGCGGACGTGTCCCTGCGAGTGCCGCCTGGGTTCGTCCTCGCGGTCAGCGGGCCGTCCGGGGCCGGCAAGAGCTCGCTGCTCTGGGCGATCGCCGGCGCCGTTCCGGCGAAGTCCGGCACGGTCGAGGTGGACGGCCTCACGATCAGGGACCGGCCCGCGGCCGCGGCTCACGGCGTCGTGCTGATCCCCCAGGGCAACGGCCTGGCCCGGGTCCTGACCGCCCGGGAGAACCTCTCCATGCCACTGCTTGCCCAACGCAACGAACCGGAAGCGGTCGACCGCTCCGTCGAGCAGGCACTGGCCGACGTCGGGCTCCAGGACAGCGGCGACCACCTGGTCGAGGAACTCTCCGGCGGCGAGCAGCAACGCGTCGCCGTCGCCCGGGGGCTCGCTCAGCAGGGCCGTGTCATCCTCGCCGACGAGTCGACCAGCGAGCTCGACAGCACGAACCGTGAACGCATCCTCGACCTCCTCCGCCGGGAGGCCGGCCGCGGCGCCGCGGTGATCATCGCCACCCACGACTCCAACGTCGCGGCCGGCGCCGACGGACACGCCATCATGGACGAAGGCCAGCTGACCTGGCAAAGGCGCCTCTGAGGGCCTCAGGCGTTGTCGAACCAGCCCGGGGTCTTGCGGTGGTGGACCTCGGGGAGCTGCCGCGGGCTGGTCGGAGCGGCCCAGCCGACCGCGTTGGCGATGATCTGCTGGATCTCCGGCTGGTGGTACGTCGGGTACTCCTGGTCGCCGGGGCGGAAGTAGAAGACCCGGCCCTGGCCGCGGCGGTAGCAGCAGCCGGAGCGGAACACCTCGCCGCCGGAGAACGAGCTGACGAACACCAGCTCGTCGGGCTGCGGGATGTCGAACAGCTCGCCGTACATCTCCTCGCGCTCGATCACCAGCGGGTGCGGGACGCCCTGGGCGATCGGGTGACCGGCGGCCACGGTCCAGAGCAGCTCGCGGTCGTTGTCGGACCGCCAGTCCAGCGAGCAGGTGGTGCCCATCAGCCGGATGAAGATCTTGCTGAAGTGCGCCGAGTGCAGCGCGATCAGGCCCATCCCGGACAGTACGTGCCGCTGCACCCGCTCGACCACCGCGTCGTCGACGTCACCGTGCGCCGCGTGACCCCACCAGGTGAGCACGTCGGTCTCGGCCAGGACCTCCTCGGTCAGACCGTGCTCGGGCTGCTGCAGCCACGCGGTCCGGACCACCACGTCCTGACCCAGCCTGGCCCGCAGGCCGGCCGCGATCGTCTCGTGCATGGTGTCCGGGTAGACCTTCTGGACCGAGGCATCGCGCTGGTCGTGCACGTTCTCGCCCCAGACGGTGACGCGAATCGGATCAGTCATGGAGTACAACCTCTCGTCCCGCCTTCGCCGAGGCGTAGCAGGCGTCGATGACCTCGGTCCGGAGCAGTGCCTCGGACCCGTTGTGTGCGGCCCAGTCGCCGCTCTGGACGATCCGGACGAACTCCCGCACCACCGCGCGGTGGCCGAGCCCGGCGCCGGTCGCCGGCTTCACCTCGGCCGGTACGCCGCCGACGTCGGTGAAGATCCGCAGCGTGTCGACGGTGGTGTAGTTCTGCACCTCGATCTTGGCGCCGCCGTCGGTACCGAACAGCTCGATGCCGAAGTTGTCGCCGGGTGCGCGGTAGGTGGCCCAGCTGGTCTCCAGCTGCAGCGCGCCGCCGTTCTGCAGCCGCAGGTACGCCGTGGCCAGGTCCTCCACCTCGAACGCCGAGCCGAGGGTGTTCGCGTTCGGCACGGTGCTGCCCTTCCCGCGAGGGCCGAGCTCGGCGAAGGTGCTCGCGCTGACCGTGCTCACCTGCGGCTCACCCAGCAGGTGCAGGGCCAGGTCGAGGATGTGCACGCCGAGGTCGATCAGCGGGCCGCCGCCGGAGAGCTCGCGGTTGGTGAACCAGCCGCCCATCCCGGGGATGCCGTTGCGGCGCATCCAGTGCGCCTTCGCGTAGTAGACCCGGCCCAGCTGGCCCTCGTCGATCTGGTGCTTCAGCGCCGCGACGTCGCCGCGCTCACGGTGGTTGAAAATGACCTTCAGCACCTTGCCGGCCTGCTTGGACGCCTCGACCATCGCGGCGCCCTCGGCCACGGTCCGGGCCAGCGGCTTCTCGCACAGGACGTGCAGGCCCTTCTCCAGCGCCGCCAGCGCGATCGGGGCGTGCAGCTGCGTCGGCGTACCGATGCTGACCGCGTCCAGGCCGTCGGTGCCGAGCAGGTCCTCCCACTTCTCGTACAGGTGCGGGACGCCGTGCTTCTCGCCCAGGCTGGTCAGCGCGTCCTTCTCCAGGCCGGCCAGCGCCACCACCTCGACGTCCGGCAACTCGGAGAACGCCTCCAGCGCCGTACGCCCGGCGAACCCCAGACCGACCACTCCGACGCGCAGTTTTTGATCGTTCACACTCGCGATCCTCTCCCACTGCTGTTCAGCCTTACAAACCGGTTCCCACACTACGAAACAGGTTCGGACACCAGTTCTTCGACTGGTCTCATCTGCGGGTCATGGGGCCTCCCGGCCTGGACTGAGGAGCGCAGGGAGCGAAGCGACTGGAGCGACGAGGGAAGGCCGGGAGTCCAAGCCCCATGACCCGCCGCGCTGGAGGCGTGGCATTCAATACAGCGACCGGAGTGACGAGGGAAGGGCGGGAGCCAGGGGCCCCATGACCCGCCGGCGCCGAAGGCCCGGCAATTCAATTCAGTCGTCGCCGGACTCGAACTCGGGGTCGATCTGCTCCGGCGACAGCGCCAGTACGTCGGCCAGCTCGAGCACCAGCGCGGACCGGACCAGCCAGGCCAGGCTGGTGCCGGAACGCTCGGCCCGCAGCTCGATCGGGCGGCGGAACACGACGATCCGGTACGGCTCGTGCGAGGTGCCGCCGCTGGAGTGGGTGAGCGGGATCTCGACCGCGTCGAGGTCGAGGTTCGGCACGTCCTCGATGGCGAACTCGACCCGGGTGACGACCTGCGGCAGCCGTTTCTCCAGCCGGGTCACCTCGATCGCGACCACCTCGTCGAACTGGGCCGCGGCCGACCGCTGCAGCGGCAGCCCGCGGGGCGCGAACCTGCTCGGCCGGCTGATCGGGCCGAGCATGCCGCGGCCATGGCGGTCGATGTGCCTGCGATGACGGCGAGCCTCGGTCACGCGCTCAGCCTAGTGGGGGTAACGTCTGGTCGTGAGCATCGCCAGGATCTGTTCGCGCGCCGCCTGTCACAAGCCGGCTGTGTCGACGCTCACGTATGTGTATGCCGACTCCACCTGTGTGCTCGGCCCGCTGGCGACGTACGCCGAACCGCACTGCTACGACCTGTGTGCCGACCACGCCGACCGGCTGACGGCTCCGAACGGCTGGGAAGTGATCCGGCTGGCTCCGGACCCGGCCGCCGCCGGACCTTCGTCGGACGACCTGGAAGCCCTGGCCAACGCCGTCCGCGAAGCAGCCCGGCCGCTCCCCCCGCGGGAGCCCGGCCGCGGCACTCCGGGAGCGCCGGTCGAGGTGGCCCGCCGGGGCCACCTGCGCATGCTGCAGGACCCCGGCGCCAACTCCTCCGAAGCCTGACTACCTCAGCGCGGCTCGTACGTCCGGCTGCGCCCCGAGCTGCGCGCGGAACACCAGTGACGTGGTGAGCGGCCACGCCGCCACCTGAGCGACGTCGTCCTCGCCTGGCTTGGCCGCGGGCATCAACGTCACACCGGCCACCACCGTGCCACGGGTCTGCTCGACCATCAGGTACGTCGGACGCGGCTGAGCCTTGAAGGAGATCTGGCTGGTCGCGCCGGCGATGACATCCAGTGACCGCGTGTTCAGCACTCGCCCGGCCCCGTCTCGCAGCTCGAACTTCACGCTTCCGTTCTTGCCCGGCGCCGTCGCCTGCAGGATCGCCGGCTGCTGATGCGCCGGCAGCACCAGGTACGCCGGCCCGGTCAGTGCCTCGGCCGACCCGAGCGAGGCGAAGTCGCGCCCACTCGCGTCCACCATCCGCATCGAAGCCGTCACCGGCTGGTCGGAGGTCACCGTGATCGCACTCGGATCCCCGTGCAGCACGGGGTCGAGCCGGAACGTCTTCACCGAGCCGGCCGGGATCTGCACGGTCTCCAGACCGGCCGGTTTGAACGGACCGTTCGGCCCGTGCACGGTCAGGCTGGCGGTCGCCTGGAGGTCCGTCGGGTTCGCCACCGACAGGATCCGCAAGCCGGCCCCCGGCGCCGCGGCGGGCACGAACGCCTTGTTCGCCGGCGGCGCCGACGGGTTCAGCCAATCCACTCCAGCGGGCTTGCCACCAGTGGTCGCGTTGGAGCGCAATGCGGGCGCCACCCGGCCGCCCGTGGACTCGACGTGCAGCGCGATGTCCCGCAGGTTGCGGGCGACCAGACCGAGGTACAGCTCGGACGTCCCCCGCGCCGGTACGACGATGCCGCGCGCGTTCGGCAGATCCTGCGGACCGCTCCGCGCGTACACGCTGACGTTCACCTCGGCGTTGATGCTGTCCAGGTTCGTCAGCACCAGGACGTCGCGGCGGTCGCTGGCCCCGGACGCGCCGACGAACCAGAAGTCCGAGCCGGGCAGCTGGCACGGCGTACTGGCCATGCCGCGGTTCACGCCTTCGACGGAGGTCGTCGTACTGGTGCCGACGGCGCCGGCTGCGAGTGGGCCGACGCCGCGGATCGACAGCGGCGCGGGCTTCGTGACCGGAGCGGTCGAGGCGATCTTGCCGCGCACCAGGAGCGACCCGACGGGATCGGCCGTGGTCGGCAATGGCGTGATCGACAGCGGCGTCTCGTTTCCGGCCGCGGTCGGCGTACCTTCGGGCAGTGCGGGCGCGACCGCGTTGACCACGCTCGACAGCTTGCCACCGCCGGCCAGAGCCGGGCACGACAGCGCCGTACGGTTCACCACCGTGCGGGCGGGCTCGTCGGTTCCCTCCGCGCGGGTCACCGGTTCCTTGGCCTGCGTCACCACGCCCAATCCAGCGGCGGCAGCCATCGCCAGCACACACGCACCGAGCCGGATCCGTGCGTCCGAGAGCAGTCGCCTCATCGGTCCCTCCTGGCGTGGGTGCCGTGCGGGACCGCGACGGTCCGGCGGACGGTCGGCAGGCAGAAGATCAACGCGATGATCCAGGCGATCACGCCGAGCAGCCGCCACAAGCGGTTGGTGTCGTCGGTGAGCGGCGTACTGCCCTCGATGCCCGACCGGTCGACCAGCCAGGCGGCGTCACCGTCGTCCGCGCTGGCCCGGGTCAGCCCCGGAAGCGAGTCGAGGGTCGCCTGCAGCGTCGGGTCGACCGGCGCGGGCAGGTAGACGTAGTCGATCGCCAGCCCGGCCAACTGCCGGCCCTCCTCACCCGTGCCGCCACCGCCGAGCGTCGACAGCACATCCGTGATCGGTTTGGCCTGCTCCGGCTTGGGCGCTGCCTCCAGCGACCCCATCCGCGGCCCGCCGTCCTTCACCAGCGCATATCGCATCGGCCCGCTCGAGTCCTTGCGCACCACCAGGATCGACGCGTCCTCGGGCGGATCCTGCGCGGAGATCAGGTACGCAGGGAGGTCCTGCGCCGGCCCACGCCACAGCGGACCGTCGGCACCCCGCACCATCCAGAACCCAGCGGTCACGACCGTCGTCACCAGCACGATCCCGAGCACACCCTGCACGATCAGCGCGGTGGACTTCCCGACCGAGTCCCATGCGACTGTCACCGCGACGATCCAGCCCGCGGTCATCAGGAACATCAGCGGGCCACTGCCACCGCCGAGTCGGCTGGCGACCAGTGTCGCGAGCAGACCGGCCAGTGCGGCGAACCAGCCGAGCAGCTCGTAGCGCTGCCGCGACTCACGCACCAGGCTGAGCAAAGCCACCAGAATCAGCGGTACGACGAACCACCAAGGCGTCGGCGCACCGATCGGCGTACCGGTCAGCAAGTGCGGAAGGCTGTCACCCGGACCCACCGCGGCCGTAGGCGGTCCGCCCGCCTCCTGACCGAGTCGCGCCGGGTGCAGCACCAACTGGATCGTCCACGGCAGCACCAGCAGCAGACCCAGTACGACGGAGAAGACGAGCTGCCGACCCTGACGACGCCAACCAAGCCCGAGCACCGCACCGATGACCAGCGTGACGCTGACCAGCAGGCCCAGCGCCGGCGTGAACGCGAACAGCACGGCCTGGCAGATGCCCGCGAACCACGCAGCCCGCCAGCTGCCCTGGATGATCACGCGACGCCGCCGGGCGACCGTGTGCACAGCCGCACCGAGCAACGGCAGCACGATCGCCGCCACACACGTCCCGAGCCGCCCCTGCGTGATCGCGCCGTTGGTGAAGACCGCAAGCCCGTACGCCGACGCACCCCACGCCCGGGCGACACGGTCGACGACGAACGCCCGCAGCAGTACCCACGCGGCCAGCCCGGCCAACGGAACCGCACCGAGGAGCAGCAGGTTCGTCGCACCGGACGGACCGAACATCACTGTGGAGAAGGCCCAGAACTGCCCAAGCCAGGCAGGAGGTGTCACACCCGGCGGAGCGGCGGCCGCCGCATGCCAGAGCGCGCCGAGGGTCTCGTGCGGAGGCAGCAGCAAGTTGGAGCGGAGCACGCCCCCACCGATCAGACTGCGAGCCGCGACCACCGCGCCGATGGCAAGGAACACCCAGGCGATCAGGAACGGACGCCGAATCAGTTGCCGACGCCAACGAGGTTGGTCGACGGCCACCCGGGCCGTGGATTTCGCCCGGCGGGCAGTGGTGACGACCTGCTCTTCCGGTTCGTCCGCCCAGGCTTCGCGGATCCGCTCGGAGATCGTGCTGGTCGTCTCCTCCAGGTTGTGCCGCAAGGCGTGCACGGACCGGGAGAACAGTCCCTTGATGTCGTCGTATGGGACTCGATCGAGACTGCGGCGGTCCTTGCGGGCCTGGGTCCAGCCACCGGCGAGCAACGTGCCGAGCAGTGCGGTCCACTCGTCGACGGCGCCGGACGGCGTCTTGCCGATGAGGAACCAGACCGAGCGCAGGATCGTGCCGAGCAGGAAACGCAGGATCAGCAGCGGCAGCAGCTTGCCGGGCGCGTTCGCCAGGACGGTGTAGTACGCGTGCGAGCGGTCGAGCTGGTAGGCGTGCCGCCGGGTGCCGGCCAGCGCGCGCTCACCGGTCGCGGCGGCCTGGGCGTGGTAGACGACCGCGTCGGGCGCCACGCCGACCTTGTAACCCGCGCGGCTGGCCCGCCAGCCGAAGTCGAGGTCGTCGCGGAACATCGGCAGCCGCGGGTCGAATCCGTGCAGGGCTTCCCAGACGTCACGGCGGACGAGCATGCCGGCCGAGCTGACCGCGAGCACGTTGCGCAGCTGGTCGTGCTGGCCCTGGTCGAGCTCGCCGGTCTCGATCCCGGTGTCACGGCGACCGCCGAGCGACGTGGTGACACCGACCTCGAGCAGCTCCCGGTCCCGCGGCCAGAGCCGCAGCTTCGGGCCCCAGACGCCGGTGTCCGGAGACATTGTGGCCTGGAGCAACAATTTCTCCAGGGCCTTCGGAGCCGGCGCGCAGTCGTCGTGCAGCAGCCACAGCCACTCGACCACGGGCATGTGACCGTCATCGCCGTACGGGCCGACGGACGACGGGATCGGTGCGAAACCGACCGTCTCGATACCGCGGGAGACCGCCGTACCGAAGCCGGTGCGGGCCGAGACGCTGACCACGGGCTCGACGCCGGGCATCGCGGCGAGCAACTCGGCCGTCTCGTCGGTAGAGCCGGTGTCGACGGCGATCAGCCGGTCGGGGCGCGGGGTCAGCGCCCAGAGCGCCTCGGACAGCCTGGGCAGCCAGGCGGCGCCCTCGTGCCCGACCACCACCGCGGTGACGACATGGCGGACCCGCGGGCGACCCATCGGGTCGTCGGTGTGGTCGGCCGGGAAGTCGACGGAGTCGAAGAACTCCCAGCCGGCCGGAGCTTCTTGTTCCATGCGGAGCAGTGACACCTTTGCGGGGAAGGGACGGCCTCGGTCACGCCTGGTGATCCCCCGCCAGACCCGACCTCGCCGCGGCCGGAGTCGCGGCGAGGACTCACCATACAGCCGCCACCCTGAGCTACGCCCCGCTCACCCCACTACTCGCCCGGGCCCTGAACAGCCGCGAGCCCCGGCGACGATTGTCGAGCCGGGGCCTCCGCGGTTGATTCTTCTCGAGTTTTCCTGGTTTTCTTACCGATCGCGGCGGGGTGGCAGGGCACCCAACCGATCGATCAGACGGGCCCTAGACGGCCTTCTTCTTCAGCTTGCGGCGCTCCCGCTCCGACAGCCCGCCCCAGATTCCGAAGCGCTCGTCGTTCTGCAGTGCGTACTCGAGGCACTCGCCCCGCACGTCACAGCCGAGGCAGACCTTCTTCGCCTCGCGGGTTGATCCGCCCTTCTCCGGGAAGAATGCCTCTGGGTCGGTCTGGGCACACAGCGCCCGTTCCTGCCAGTTCGGCTCCTCCTCGATCGCCTCACCGTCGACAATCGCCATCAGGCCTTCTGTCACGGTACGACCTCCTCGACCCTGTTCGTTCCCCTGTCGCATGTGGGTTTGCGGTCCACATGCCTGACCTCGTCCGTCCTGCGCTCTGCAACGGTCCCCGATACCGAGTGTCCAACGAACGACACGGTTGAAATTACATTCCTGCAATCCACGAAAGTCAAGCCGTGGTCTGCTATTGGCATCATCCGCAACACGGCTGCAAAAGAACGAGAGGCCTGCGTACACAGGCCTCTCGCGTCCGTGTGGTGCCCCGCGAACCGGCAGAAAAATAATGAGTCCGCCGGTTCGGTAAGGGCTTGCTGCCTTGCCAGCAAGGCGATTCGGGGCGCAGTGATGTGATCAGGCAGTCGCCGGATCAGGACGGCTGCGACCACCAGCCCTGCTGGCCCTGACCCTGCTGCTGACCCGGCTCGTCCTTGTCGGACTCGGAAACCCGCGGATCCACACGGGTTTCGTCCGCCGCCTCGGTCGCGGGCTGCTCCGGCTGCGGAGCGGGCTGAGCTTCGGCGGCCGGGGTCTCGTCGGCCGGCCAGGCCTGCTCACCCTGCTGCCACGGCTGGGCTTCCGGCTGCGCCTGCTCCGACTGGCCCGGCTGCCAGGACTGCGGGGTCTCGGCCTGCTGCTCCGACTGGCCCGGCTGCCAGGACTGCGGGGTCTCGGCCTGCTGCTCCGACTGGCCCGGCTGCCAGGACTGCGGGGTCTCGGGCTGCTGCTCCGGCTGACCCTGCTCCGGCTGCTGCACCGGCCACTCCTGCTGGGGGTAGTCCTGGCCGGCCCACTGCTGCTGGCTGGCCTCGCCGCCGCCCCACTGCTGCTCCTGCGGCCACTGCTGGCCCTGCTCCTGACCGGGCCACTGCTGCTGGCCCTCGGAGCTCCAGGCCTGGGTCGGCTCAGCGTGCTGGCCCTCACCGGACCAGGCCTGCTCGCCGCCCTGACGCTGCTGAGCCTCGGCCTCACCGGCCGACCAGGCCTGCTGCTCTCCCTGGCTCCAGCTCTGCTCCTGCGGCCACTGCTGCTCGCCTTGAGCCGCGGCGTAACCACCGGCCGCACCAGCACCCGCACCGGCGGCAGTCGCGCCATAAGCGCCGTACTGCCCCTGGCCCTGGTCCTGGCCGTACTGCCCGTACTGGCCCTGCGGTTGGCCGTAGCCGCCCTGCTGCTGCCCGTACGGCGCCTGCTGCCCGTACTGCCCAGGCTGTCCGCCCGGCTGGCCGTACTGACCAGGCTGTGCCCCCGGCTGCGCGAACTGGCCCGGCTTCGGCGCGCGAACCGGGGCCGGCAGGGCCTGGAAGGTCTTGAGGATGTAGAGCCCGGCGGCGCCGTACAGCGCCAGGCCGCCGAGGGCGTAGATGAAGGCAACGATCTTCAGGCCGGCGGTGCTGGTCTCGGCGAACCCGGCGAACGCCGTGATCAGGCCGATCAGCAGGGCCACACCGGTGATCACCAGCGCGGCCAGTGCCACGGTACGCGCGTTCGGCGTCCGCTCACCCGCCTCGCTCACCAGCCAGACCGACGCGACCAGCGAGAGCAGGAGTAGCACTGCGCCGAAGGACGGCGGGGTGAGAATGCCTTGCACGCCTCCGGCGGCGGCCGTGAAGCCGGCACCACCGACGAACAGGCGAATCAGTGAAGCCAGCGCGATCAGGCCGGCGAAAGCGAGCAGGATATACGCGACCGGCTCTCTGAGCTTCTTGGTTGCGTCGGTGACCACGAGGGCTCCTCGGGATGTTGGGGGCCGTACAAACAGCTGTGCGGTTGGTTAGTGACGCACCGCAGCATAGTCGTGCGGTGGTCCGCCGCATTGACGACTCGTGCAGACTCTTCCCATGCGATTGACAGTACTCGCCGGTGGCATCGGCGGCTCCACCTTTCTGCGCGGGCTGATCAAGGCCCGGCCGGACGCCGAGATCACCGTGGTGGGGAACACCGCGGACGACATCACCCTGTTCGGGCTTCGGGTCTGCCCGGACCTCGACACCGTGATGTACACCCTCGGCGGCGGCATCTCGGCCGAGCGCGGCTGGGGCCGGGAGGACGAGACCTGGGTGATCAAGGAGGAACTGGCCGCGTACGGCATGGAACCGACCTGGTTCGGCCTCGGCGACCGGGACGTGGCGACCCATCTGGTCCGCACCCAGATGCTCGACGCCGGCTACGGGCTGACCGCGGTCACCGAGGCCCTGTGCGCGCGCTGGAAGCTGCCGGTGCGGCTGCTGCCGATGAGCGACGACCGGGTCGAGACCCACGTGGTGGTCGACGACCCGGACCAGCCCGGCCGGCGCAAGGCGATCCACTTCCAGGAGTACTGGGTCCGCCTGCACGCCGAGATCCCGGCCCACCAGATCGTCGCGGTCGGCCAGGACAAGGCCAAGCCGGCGCCCGGCGTCCTGGACGCGATCGCCGACTGCGACGCCCTGATCCTGCCGCCGTCCAACCCGGTCGTCTCGATCGGCACCATCCTCGGCGTCCCGGGCATCCGGGAGGCGGTCCGGGAGACGTCGGCCCCGGTCATCGGCCTGTCCCCGATCATCGGCACCGGTCCGGTCCGTGGCATGGCCGACAAGGTGCTGGCGGCTGTCGGTGTCGCGTCGACCGCCTCGGCCGTGGCCCGGTACTACGGCTCGCGCGCGTCCGGCGGCGTACTGGACGGCTGGCTGATCGACACCTCGGACTACACGCAGCAGGACTCGATCGCCGGAGCCGGAATTCATGTCCAGGCGGTGCCGTTGTGGATGACGGACGAGACCAAGACCGCCGCCATGGCCGATGCGGCGCTGAACCTCGCGGAGGCAGTCCGGCGATGAGGAAGCACCTGGAGATCTACCCGGTCACCGGCTTGCCCGAGGTGGCGGCCGGCGCCGACCTCGCCGTCCTGATCGGCGACGAGGCCGACCTGCGCGACGGTGACGTTGTCTCGGTCACCTCGAAGATCGTCAGCAAGGCCGAGGGGCGGCTGACCACCGGCACCCGCCAGGAGGCGGTCGACGCCGAGCTCGTCCGGGTGGTCGCCCAGCGTGGCGACACCCGCATCGTGCAGACCCGGCACGGCCTGGTGATGGCGGCCGCCGGCACCGACACGTCCAACACGGCCCCGGGCACAGTCCTTCTGCTCCCGGTCGACCCGGACCAGTCCGCGCGACAGCTGCGGAAGGCCCTGAAGCAGCAGTACGACGTCAACGTCGGCGTCATCATCACCGACACCCTCGGCCGCCCGTGGCGCAACGGGCAGACCGACCTGGCCATCGGCGCCGCCGGCGTCCAGGTGATGGAGGACCTTCGCGGTACGACGGACAGCCACGGCAACGTCCTCGCGGTGACCGAGCCGGCCCTGGCCGACGAGATCGCCGGCGCGAGCGAGCTGGTGAAGGGCAAGGCCGACGGTGTCCCGGTCGCCGTACTGCGCGGGCTGCAGGACGTCGTACTCCCGATCGGGGAGGACGGGCCGGGCGCCCGCGCGCTGGTGCGGGCCGCCGAGTTCGACATGTTCAGCCTGGGGACGCGGGAGGCCGCCCGGGCCGCCGTACTGGAGCGGAAGGCACCGACTGGGCCGCGCGAGGTCGATCCGTCGGTGTGGGACGGGCTGCTGGACGAGGTCGAGGACGTCCACCTCGAGCTGCTTGATAACGCTGTCACCGTGTTCGGCGACGAGCCGGTCGCGGTCGGGATGATCGCCGAGCGGCTCGCCGTACTGCTGCATGCGGAGGGGTACGGCGTCGAGGTCCGGACCGGCCCGGGCAGTGAGGCCACGGTCACGTTCGGCTCACGGTCGATGTAGGTTTCTAGGCAACTTCTCAGGGTCGATGCGTACACTGCATCCGCACGGCGGCGTCTTGGCCGCCCCGATCCGGGAAGACCAACACTGTGGGTAAAGCGTCGTCGCAGAAGCAGTCGCGCCGCGAGATGATCGAGAAGATGCAGCGAGACCAGGCGCGAGCCGACCGTAATCGGACCCTGTTGATCGTGATCGCGTCCATCGTGGTCGGACTGGCCATCATCGCCTACCCCGCGATCCGGCTGATCCAGGACTCCCGGACCAGGAACCAGGCGATCACCGAGATCGGCGTGCCCGCCGGGTCCGCCTCCTGCGACAAGGTCCTCGACGACCCCGCCTCCGGAACCCAGGACCACAAGCCGGACGGCGAGGTCATCGCCTACCCGGTGTCGCCGCCGTCGTCCGGCCCGCACTACGCCGTCTGGGCGCCGTTCGGGAAGAAGTTCTACACCGTCGACGACCGGCCCGCGGTGCCGAACCTAGTGCACAACCTGGAGCACGGCTACACCATCTTGTGGTACCGCGACACGCTGCCGAAGGACCAGATCGACCAGATCGAGAAGATCTCCAAGGCAAAGCTCCCGGACAGCTCGATCGGCAAGTTCATCGCCGCCCCCTTCAAGGAGTCCGAAGGCAAGCCGTGGCCGGACGGCAAGAACGTCGCCTTCTCCCACTGGAGCGGCAACACCGCCGGCCAGAACACCGCCTTCGGCCACCGCCAGTTCTGCAGCTCGGTCAGCGGCGAAGCCCTCCAGCAGTTCATGGACAAATACCCCGCCTCCGACGCCCAAGAACCCAACGGCGGCTGAGCCCGCTCGACCCGCAACTGCCGCCGCCGAAAGGAAACCACCTTCGGCGGCGGCTGTTCTTTGCCCGCATGCGGGGGAATCGCCCGTCGACGCTCAGGAGGTCACTTCGTAGCGGGCGGCGACTCCGGCGGCGCGGTTGTGTAGGGCGGTGCGCAGCCATTGCGGGGCCAGGGCTTCCGCGTTCGTAGCGAGCTGCCACAGCGCCCATTCGGCGTGTCTCGAATCTTGGAAGGTCACCTCCAGCCGCAACCAGCCGTCTGCGTCGGCATCCTCGGCCAGGACGGCCAGCGCGGTCCCCACCAGGTCCTCCCGCCGCGCCGGGTCCACTCGCACCAGCGCGGTGACTTGGTCGCCACCGGTTCGAAACTGCGTGCTGCGTTCCTGCCAGGCCCGGTCCAGATCGACCCGCTCTGGTCGCTGTGCGGGTTCGGCGAGTTCCTTGGCGGCCAAGATCCGGGACAGCCGGTAGGTGCGGTTCGCGCCCGATCTCGTGGCCAGCAGGTAGCCCTGGTCCCGTACGGTGACCAGGCCGATGGGATCCACCGTGCGCCATTTCGGGGTCTGCTCCACCGCCGCGTAGTGGATGCGCAGTTTGTGTCCGGCGAACACCGCGCGCCGGACCTCGGCCGCGATGGGGTCGGGCACCTCCTCGGCGACCAGCCGACGCGAGAGGAGGTCGGTCTCGGGGTCGATGAGCAGTCGCTCGGCCACGCCCTTCGCGGTGTCGCGATGGCTTTCGGGTAGCGCGTCGACCACCTTCAGCATGGCCGAAGCGAGCGCCGAGCCGAGGCCGAATGCCTGCGCGCCGCGCCGTGATCCGGCGACCAGCAGGGCAAGGGCCTCGTCGGGGTTCAGTCCAGTGAGCTCGGTCCGGAAACCGGGCAGCAACGCGAAACCCCCGTGCCGGCCGCGTTCGGCGTAGACCGGTACGCCGGCCGCGGACAGCGCCTCGATGTCGCGCAGCACGGTGCGGGTGGATACCTCCAGCTCGCGGGCCAGGGTGGTCGCGGACAGCCGACCGCGCTGGCGCAGCAACAGAACCAGTGAGACCAACCGGTCGGCGCGCATACGAAAACCTTAACGAATATGCGACAGAGGATGTCGTGATTTGCTGTGACGCTTGCCGGAGTAGCGGGCGATGGGGGCGGGGGCGATGAGGCGTATCGCGACGATCGGCATCTATGGCTTCACTGCCGAAACCTTCGTCGAGAGGCTCACCGGCGAGGGGGTGGGGCTGCTGCTCGACCTCCGGCAGCGCCGCGGCGTTCGGGGCTCCGACTACTCGTGGGCGAACTCGGCGCGGCTCCAGCGCGCGCTCGCCGCGGCGGATATCGGCTACCGGCACGTGAAGGGCCTGGCGCCGACGACCGAGCTGCGCCAACTCCAGTACCGCGAGGACGACCGACAGGGCGTGGGCAAACGCAACCGCCTCGCGCTCGCGCCCGAGTACGCCGAGCGCTACACCCGTGAAATCCTCGAACTGTTCGATCTCGACGCGCTCGTGGCGGAACTTCCGGGGGACTCGGCGACTGCCCTCCTCTGCGTCGAGCGCGACCCGGAGGCGTGCCACCGCTCGCTCGTAGCCGCGCGGCTGCACGCCCAGCACGGCATGTCGGTCAGAGACATCCTCCCGGATTGAGCCGACCGGATCTGTGCAAGCTCAGGGCGTAGCCGGGCCGCGGAAGCGGTCAGACGTAGCGGGTGGCGTGACTGGATTGGACTTGAGCTACCAGGTCTTTGATGCGTTCGCCGTCGGCCAGTGGGCAGACCATGGTGACGTCGTGGGTGTGGACGATGATGTGGCCGCGGAGGCCGACGGCGGCGATCAGGTGGTCGGGGTCGTCGGTGACGATGATGTTGTCATGTGAGTCGAGCAGGCAGCTCAGCGTGCTGTCGTCCGTACGGTTGCCGCAGGCATCGACCTCGTACGTGCCGGCCAGCGCCGCCCAGGAACCGACGTCCAGCCAGTGCACCGGCATCGGTACGACGACCACGTCGGCGTCGACCTTGCCCTGCGAGGCGGGCTCCATCACCGCGTAGTCGACGCTGATCTTGCGCAGGTTCGGGTAGATCTCGGCCAGCGTGGTGTCGCGCGACGGGGTGTCCCAGACCGAGGCGACCTGGCGCAGTTGGGCGGCCGACTCGGGCAGGAGCTCGTCGAGGACGCTGAGCACGGTCTCGGCCCGCCAGACGAACATGCCGGAGTTCCACCAGAACCGCCCGGTGGCAAGGTACTCCTCCGCGGTCGCCCGGTCCGGCTTCTCCCGGAACCGGTCGACGACGTACGCCGTGGTGCCGTCGATCGCGTCACCGCGTTCGACGTACCCGAGGCCGGTGTGCGGATGGGTCGGCTCGATCCCGAACGTCACGAGTGACCGGGGCCGTTGCTCGACCAGCTCGAAACCGCTCTCGATCGCGGCCCGGAACTCCTCCTCCGGGGTGATCAGGTGGTCGGACCCGACGATCGCCAGGACGGCGTCCGGGTCGTTCCGGGCGACGACCGCGGAGGCGAGGCCGACCGCGTTCGCGGTGTCCCGGCCGACCGGCTCGCCGATGATGTTGTGCGCGCCGAGCTCCGGCAGCTGCTCGCGGACCAGGTCGGTGTGCGCGGCGACCGTGCACACGTAGATGTTCGCGGGGTCGACGAGCCCTCGCAGGCGGTTGTACGCCACCCGCAGCAGCGAGTTGCCGGCCGCCAGCGGCAGCACCTGCTTGGGTTTGTCGGCCCGGGACAGCGGCCACAACCGTGTCCCCGAACCGCCGGCCAGGATCACCACGTTTCGCATGAGGAGAGACCTTACCGGGCGTCACCAGGTGGTGGGGGCAGGCGAAGATGCGCGAGGTCGGGCGGGACCGGGCTGGTCGGGCGCCAGAAGGCGTCGGATTCCCCGTCGAGGGCGGTCGCGGGGGCGTCGGTGAGGCGGAAGCGGTCGCGCAGCCGGCCGTAGAAGTCGGTCGGGCCGAGCCGGACCAGGCGGAGCCGCCGGGGCGATCCGTACACCCCGATCCAGTCGCCTGGGTCGAGTACGCCGCGCAACTGCCCGTCGATGCTGACCACGGCCTGTCCCGAGTGCGGCAGGACGCGCAACCCGATCGACTCGTCCGCCGCCGCGATGACGGACCGGTTGAACGTCATGTGCGGCGCGACCGGGGTGAACACGATCGCCTCGGTGTTCGGCGACAGGATCGGCCCGCCGGCCGCGAAGCTGTACGCCGTCGACCCGGTCGGCGTCGCCACGATCACCGCGTCGGCCGAGTACGACGCCAGCAGCCGGCCGGACAGGTACACACCGATCGCCACCTGGTGGTCCCGCGCCAGCTTCTCCAGTACGACGTCGTTCAGCGCGGTCACGTCCAGCGCGACACCCCAGCCGTCGCCGTCAGTGCTCTCCGGCCGGACCGTCGGCGGCGGCAGCGAAGGACCGTGCCCGTAGCGCAGCAGCGACTCGATCCCGGTCGGGATCTCCAGCGGACGGGACGCCCGCATGGTCAGCGTCATCCGCTCCTCGATGGTGGCACCACCGTGATGAACCGCCTCGAGTGCCGCCTCCACGTCGCTGCAGGCCACTTCGGTCAGGAAGCCGACCTTGCCGAGGTCCACACCGAGTACGGCGGCGTCGTTCTTGGCCGCGATCCGGGCACCGCGCAGGAACGTCCCGTCACCACCGAGCGTGACCACCAGGTCCGGCTCCCCGGCGCGGTGCAGCTCCTCCATGCCGCTGCGCCGGTCCTGGTGCGCTTTCCAGACGTCGATGTCCGTGCATCCGATCCCGTGCCGGCTCGCCCACTCCCGCACGGTCCCGGCCGTCTGCACGGCCACCGGACGCCCCTCGTGAACAACAAGTCCAAGCCGGCGCACGGGCACGACAGTCCTCCTCCGACGGTTACTTCCCCAACGGTAGCCGCCGCCGGAGGACCGGTCCGGGTCTGGCCTACGCGGAGACTACTGCTCCGGTGATTCTGCTCTCGCGGCGCTGATGATCGGGTCTGTCTCGTCGTCGAACTCCCCGATCACCTCCTCCAGCAGATCCTCCAGCGCGACCACCCCGAGCGGCTGATCCCGCTCCAGTACGACGGCCAGCTGCGAGCGGCGCTCACGCATCGTCCGGATCGCCGTCGCCACCGGGGTGTCGGAGGGCAGCTCCAAGGGGGCTGTCATCAGGTCGGATGCGTGCAGCGTCGTACCGCCGCTGGTCGTCGCGCGAGCCGCGTCGCGGACGTGCACGATGCCGCAGATCGTCGTACCCGAGCTGACGACCGCGAGGCGGGAGCGGCCTTCACGGCGACTGGTGAGCTCGACCTCGCGAGCGGACGCGCCGGCGGGGACCGTGCTGAGCTGCGAGAGCGGCGTCATCACCTGGACGACCGTGGTGTTCTGCAGGGCCAGCATCGCGGTCAGCAGCTGATGCTCGGGCTCCTCGAGGGTGCCGTGCTCACGGGACGACTCGATCAGGAGGCGGAGCTCGGCCGGACCGTGGGCGCTGGCCAGTTCGTTCTGCGGGGTCACCTTGAGCGCCCGGACGCAGGCGTTGGCGAGCCAGTTGAGCACCAGAAGCAACGGGCGGACGACGTACGTGAACCCGCGGAACGGCAACACCAGCAGCTGCGCGGAGCGTTCCGGATTGCTGATCGCCCAGGACTTCGGGGCCATCTCACCGAGCAGCACGTGCAGCAGGCCGATCCCGCCGACGGCGATGATCAGCGCGATCACGTGTCCGGCGTCCTCGGGCAGGCCGATCAGGTCGAAGAGCGGGTGCAGGAGGTGGGCGACCGCGGGTTCGGTCAGTGATCCGAGGCCAAGGGTGCACAGGGTGATGCCGAGCTGCGCTCCGGCCAGCATCAGTGACAGCTCGCTCACGCCGGCGATCGCGGCCCCGGCCGTCCGGCTGCCGGCCGCCGCGGCCTCCTCGAGCCGGTGCCGCTTCGACGCGACCAGCGCGAACTCCGCGGCCACGAAGAACGCGTTCAGGATCAGCAGCAGGACCGAGATGAGCAGGGCAACCGTCGTACTCATGAGACCCGCTCCATCACGACGATCCCCGGCACGTGCCGCTCGATGCTCTGCACGGTGAGCTGGACGAGCTCGGGCGGGATCGGCCGGCCGTCGTGGTCGAACCGCCGGGGCAGCTCCACCATCACGTCGTCACCGACCACCGGGATCCGGCCGAGCTGAGCCATCACCAGGCCGGACACGGTCTCGTAGTCGTCGCTCTCCGGCAGCCTGATGCCGGTCGCCTCCGCGACCTCGTCGAGCCGCCACCGGGCCGGCAGCACCCACGATCCGTCCGTTCCCGCGACCAGCCCCGTCTCCGGCAGGTCGTCCTCGTCCCGGATCTCGCCGACCAGCTCCTCCGCGACGTCCTCCAGCGACACGATCCCGGCGAACCCGCCGTACTCGTCCACCACGATCGCGAGCTGGCGATGCGCCGTCCGCAGCCGTTCCAGCACGACGGGCAGCGGCAGCGTGAACGGTACGACGACCGGCGCCGACGCGAGCGAGCCGGCGGTGACGTGGTGCCGGTCGGCCGGGTCGACCTCGACCACGTCGCCGACCGCGATCACGCCGACCACTTCGTCGACCGAGTCGGCGATGACCGGGAACCTGCTGTGCCCGGTGTCGAGCAGCTCGACCACCCGGGTCAGCGGGTCGTCCTCGTGCACGGTGATCACGTCGACGCGGGGTCGCATCGCCTCACCGGCGTTGCGGCCGCGGAAGTCGAGACCGCGGTCCAGCAGCCGCATGGTGTCCTCGTCCAGCAGGCCCTGCTCGTACGAGGTGACGATGATGCGGTCGAGCTCCTGCGCGGTGGCACCTTGGGGCAGCTCCTCGACGGGCTCGATCCCGACTCGGCGCAGGATCCGGTTCGAGGTCGCGTCGAACACCCGGATCACCGGTCCGGCGACGGCCAGGTACATCAGCGTGGACCGGGACAGGCTCAGCGCGATCGCCTCGGCCTTCGCGATCGCCAGGTTCTTCGGTGCCAGCTCACCGAGCACCATCTGGATGATCGTTGCCGCGAGCAACGCGAGGACGACCGCGATGGACAGGCTGACCGCGTCCGGTACGCCGGCCGAGCCGAGGACCCGGGCCAGGCCCTCGCCGAGGTAGGGCTCGGCGACGTACCCGGCCAGCAGCGCGGTGATGGTGATGCCGACCTGGGCGCCGGACAGCACGAACGACAGCCGGGCCGTCACCTTCAAGGCCCGGGCCGCCGCCGCGTCACCACCGTCGGCCAGCGACCGCAGCCGGCTGCGGTCGACCGCGACGTACGAGAACTCCTGCGCGACGAAGTAGCCGGTGGCAACGGTCAGCACCAGGATGAGGCCCAGGCCGGCCAGGATCAGCATGCACCGACTTTAGACCGGCTTCGCCTCCTCCTTCTCATCGGACTCGTCGGCGGTCGCCTTCTTGAACTCGACCATCGCCCGGGCGGCGTTGCGGCTGAGCTCGGGCAGCTTCTTCGCGCCGAACAGCAGCACCACGATGATCAGGATGACAACCCATTCGCCGCCCTGAGGCAGCTCCAGCAGTGGAACCATGGCAGGCCTTCTCTCGCGGAAATCCCGGCCACGGTACGTCGGCTCGCGAACCGTAAGGTGGGCCATATGTCACGAGTTCTGCCAGAACTTTTCGCCGCCGCGGTCCGACGCGACGGCGGCGCTCCCTTCCTCACCTACTACGACGACGCGACCGGTGAGCGGATCGAGCTGAGCACCGTCACCACCGCGAACTGGGTCGCCAAGACCGCCAACCTGCTGGTCGACGAGTACGACCTGGAGCCCGGCGAGACCGTCGCGATCGGGTTGCCGCCGCACTGGCTCGGGGTCGTCTGGGCGCTCTCCACCTGGTCGGCGGGGGCCTCGCTCACCAGTGGCGCCGGCGCGCTCGCGATCACCGGCCCGGACTTCGCGATCCGCGGCGAGCGGGAGACCGTCGCGTCCGCGCTGCTGCCGCTCGGCGGCCGGTTCCGCGAGCCGCTCCCCGACGGCGTCCACGACTACGGCGCCGAGGTCTACAACCACCCGGACGTGTTCGTCCCGTTCGATCCACCGTCGCCGGCGTCACCGGCGTACGACGAACTGACGCACGACGACCTGATCAGTACGGCGGAACCCGTCGCGGACCGGATCCTGGTGACGCGCGACCTGGTCAGCCGGGACGGCGTGAGTCTGCTGGTCGGCGTGATCGCCGGGGGTGGTTCGATCGTGCTCTGCCGCAACCTCGACCAGGTGAAGCTGGAGCGGCGAGTGGCGGACGAGAAGGTCGACCGAGTGGTGGAGGACTGACACGTGCAGCGGTTCGAGGGACGGGTGGCGCTGGTCACCGCGGCAGCGCAGGGGATCGGCGCCGCGGTGGCGCGGCGGATCGCGGCCGAGGGCGGATCCGTGGTCGTGACGGATCTGCAGGAGGACAAGGTCGAACAGGTCGTCGCGGAGCTCGGTGAGCAGGCGATCGGCCTGCGGGTCGACGTGACGAACCGCGACGACGTGGACGCGGCGGTCGCGGCGGCGGTCGAGCGGTTCGGCCGGCTCGACGTGCTGGTGAACAACGCCGGCGGATGCGTCGTCACCTCGGTGCCCGAAGACGCGACCAGCGAGGAGTGGCACCAGCAGCTGGACCTCACGCTGGTCGGCGCGGCTCGCTGTATCCAGGCGGCGCTGCCGCACCTGGTCACAACCCGCGGCAGCGTGGTCACCATCAGCTCGGTGAACGGCATCGCCGCCTTCGGCAACATCGAGTACTCCGCCGCGAAGGCGGGACAGATCGCGATGTCGGTGAACTACGCGGCCCGGTACGGCGGTCTGGGCGTCCGCTTCAACGTGGTAGCGCCGGGCACCATCCGGACTCCCAACTGGGACAAGCAACCCGGGACGCTCGCGGAGTTCGGCAAGATGTATCCGCTCGGCCGCGTCGGCGAACCCGAGGACATCGCGGCCGCCGTCGCCTTCCTCGCCTCCGACGACGCCTCCTGGATCACCGGGCACACCCTCCCGGTCGAGGGCGGCGTCCTGACCGGCCCCGGCCTCCTCGACTTGACCCCGTCAGGCCACTTCCGCAAGGAGTACTGACACGGCCTACCCCTTCGGCCAGGCCTCCCAGGCGGTGGCGAACATGTCGTCGACCGTGTAGGTGTTCTTCCACTCCAGGTCGCGGGCGGCCAGGTCACCGGCGGCCACCACTCGGGAGGGGTCGCCGGGCCGTCGCGGGCCCTCGGTCGGGGTGAAGTCGATCCCGGTGACCCGGCGGGCGGCGTCCATGATCTGCCGGACCGACGTACCCGTGCCGCTGCCGAGGTTGTACACGCGCTCCAGCGTCTTCCCGGCCTCGAGCGCCCGCGCTGCCGCTACGTGCGCGCGGGCCAGGTCGGCCACGTGGACGTAGTCCTTCACCGATGTACCGTCCGGCGTCGGGTGATCGGTGCCGTAGATCTGCGGGGTCTTCCCCTGCGTCAACAGGTCGCACACGATCGGGAAGAGGTTGTACGGGCTGGCGTCGTACACCGATGGGTCCCCGGAGCCGACCACGTTGAAGTACCGCAGCGAGGTGTGGTGCAGCTCGACCGCGCGGGCCTGGTCCGCGAGCAGCCACTCCCCGACCAGCTTCGACTCACCGTACGGGCTCTGCGGGTCCGGCGACGTCTGCTCGGTGACGATCTCGTCCGCGGGCGTCCCGTAGACGCCGGCGCTGGACGAGAAGACGATGTTGCGGACCCCGGTGTCCGCCATCGCTTCCAGCAGCGACACCATCGCGGTCACGTTCTGCGTGTAGGTGTGCAGCGGCCGCTCCACCGACACACCGGCGTACTTGAACCCGGCCAGGTGGACAACCCCGCTGACCCCGTCCAGTGCGTCGCGGACCGCCGTACCGTCGAGGAGGTTCGACCGCACGAACCGGACGCCGTCCGGCACGAACTCCGCCTTGCCGCTGGACAGGTCGTCGATCACCACCACGTCGATACCGTCCGCGAGGAACGCGCGCACCACATGCGCGCCGATGTATCCGGCACCACCAGTCACGAGCCATGTCATGTCCTCGATCCTGACACCACACCGCAGCTCAGCGCGCACAGACGGGCCGAACCCGTACCATCAGGCAATGATCGGACTTGTGCTCGCGGCCGGCGCCGGCCGCCGCCTCCGCCCGTACACGGACACGTTGCCCAAGGCACTTGTCCCGATCGACTCTGACACCACTGTTCTCGACCTCACCCTGGCCAACTACGCCGAGGTCGGCATCACCGAGGTCGCCATCGTGGTCGGGTACGCCGCCGGGGCGGTCGAGTCCCGGGTGAAGGGCTTCCAGGAGCGGTACGGCGTCACGCTCGAACTGGTCCACAACGACAAGGCCGAGATCTGGAACAACGCCTACTCACTGTGGTGTGCCCGCGACCTGTTGTCGAACGGGGTCGTGCTCGCCAACGGTGACACTGTGCATCCGGCCTCGGTCCAGCGCGCGCTGCTCGACGCGCGTGGGGGCGACCGGCGGATCATCCTCGCGCTGGACACCGAGAAGAAGCTGGCCGAGGAGGAGATGAAGGTGATCTGGTCGGAGGCCGCCGGAGTCGAGCGGATCACCAAGCTGATGGACCCGGACACCGCCACCGGTGAGTACATCGGTGTCACCCTGATCGAGTCCACCGCCGCCGCCGCCCTCACCGAAGCGTTGCGGGAGACCTGGGAAAGCGATCCCCACCTGTACTACGAGGACGGTTACCAGATTCTGGTTGACCGTGGGTACCGGATTGATGGCGCCCCGATCGGCGCCGTCGAGTGGGTCGAGATCGACAACCACGACGACCTCGCACGTGCCCGGGAGATCGTATGTCCTACCTAGCCCGGATGATCCCCGCGCCGATCGTCATCGACGTCCGGCGCGGTGCTCTCGCCGACCTGCGCAAGATCCTCGCCGACCAGCGGATCTCCTCCTCCGGCCGGGTGGCCGTCGCCGTCGGGCAGACGTATGGACCGGTGGTGCGGGACAAATTCCACCACGGGTTGCCCGGTGCGGACTGGTTCACCGTGACCGGTGGCACCCTCGACGCGGCGATCAAGCTGGTCGAGAAGGTCCGGATGCAGCGGTACGACGCGATCGTCGGGATCGGCGGTGGCACCGTGCTGGACGTGACCAAGTTCGCGGCCGCGCGACTCGGGCTGCCGATGGTCGCCGTTGCGACGAACCTGGCTCACGACGGGTTCGCCTCCCCGATCTGCACGCTGGGCAACGACGCCGGCCGCGGCTCGTACGGCGTACCCGCGCCGGTCGCCGTTCTGGTCGACCTGGACCTGATCGGCCAGGCGCCGGCCCGGTCGGTGCGCAGCGGAATCGGCGAGATCGTCTCGAACCTGTCCGCGATCGCCGACTGGGAGACCTCGCACTGTGTGCGGGGCGAGGCGATCGACGGACTGGCGGTCTCGCTGGCCAGGACGGCCGCGCAGGCGGTGATGAACCACCCGGGCGGGATCGGCGACGACACGTTCCTGACCGCGCTGGCCGAAGGGCTGGTGCTGTCCGGGATCTCGATGGTCGTGGCGGGCTCGTCCCGGCCGTGTTCCGGCGCCTGCCATGAGATCTCGCACGCGATCGACCTGCTGTACCCGGGGCGGCGCGGGTTCCACGGCGAGCAGGTCGGCCTGGGGACGGCGTTCGCGTGGTTCCTGCGCGAGGATCTCGAACACTTCCACGCCACCGTGGACTGCCTGTACCGGCACGGCCTGCCGGTCCGGCCGGTCGAGCTCGGGTTCACGCTGGAGGAGTTCGCGGAGATCATCGCCTACGCACCGCAGACCCGGCCTGGCCGCTTCACCGTCCTGGAGGAGGCCGCCCTGACCCCCGACCGGATCATGGCCAAGGTCGCCGACTTCAACGACTACGCCTACGTCCGGACCACTCAGCCCGCGATCACCCCCGAAGGCCACAACCTCGACGCTTGACGCCTCTGTTTGGATGGCTGTCGTGGATCTTGACTGGCCGGGGTGCCGGAACGTGCGTGATGTCGGTGGACTGCCGACGGCTGACGGAGGCCGGGTTCGCGAGGGGGTGCTGATTCGCGCCGACAGCCTGCAGTTCCTGTCGCCCGAAGGCGTCGAAGCGGTCCGGCGGGCCGGCGTCGGGCGGATCCTGGATCTGCGCGGGGACGGTGAGGTGGCGGCGTGGCCGACGCCGTTCACCGACGACCCGTTGGGGGTTCGGCAGGCGTTGCAGGACCCGGCTGATCCGGACCACGGGCAGGCGACCATCGTGGCCGCCTGCACCTGGATGCTGGACCGGCGGCCGGAACTGTTCGCGGCGGCAGTGAAGGCGATCGCGGACGCACCCGACGGCGCGGTGGTGGTGCACTGCCACGGCGGCAAGGACCGGACCGGCATGGTTGTCGCGCTGGCGTTGAGCGTCGCCGGCGTACCCGAGGAAGAGATCATCGCCGACTACTTCCTCACCCAGGAGCGGATGGCGGCCTGGCTGGCCGAGCAACTCGCGGACGAGCCGGACGCCTCGAAACACCCCGAGATGATGGAGTTCCGCGACACCCGGGCCGAGTCGATGGTCGCGATCCTGCGCCACCTCGACGAGAAGTACGGCGGCCCCGAGCCCTACCTGCGCCACGGCGGCCTCACCGCCGACGACCTCGACCGGCTCCGCAAGCGCCTGACCTGAGTCACGACCGGGTCACACTGCGCAGTACATTGACCCTCATGCCGACCGCCGAGCCAACGACAGATCCGGCGGCGCTGGCCGAACGTTACGGGCTGACCAAGAGCTCGCTCCGCCCATCGCTCGGCGCCTACCTGCGCGAACTCTGGAGCCGTCGCCAATTCGTCGTCAGCTACGCGACCGCGCGGACCTACGCGATG
This sequence comes from Kribbella sp. NPDC023972, assembly GCF_040639075.1. Classification (NCBI taxonomy): domain Bacteria; kingdom Bacillati; phylum Actinomycetota; class Actinomycetes; order Propionibacteriales; family Kribbellaceae; genus Kribbella; species Kribbella sp. NPDC023972. Next base: position 1,881,288 of record NZ_JBEZZH010000001.1, read on the forward strand.
TACGCCGGTGCTCGCCTCGGCTCGGTGTGGCAGGTGCTGACCCCGCTGCTCAACGCCGCCGTCTACTACCTCGCGTTCGGCGTCCTGCTCGGCACCAAGAACGGGATCGACAACTACGTCGCGTTCCTGCTCAGCGGCATCTTCGTCTTCACCTACACCCAGCGCTGCATGACCGAGGGATCGCGGTCGCTGGCCCTCAACCTGTCACTGATCCGGACGCTGCACTTCCCGCGCGCGACCCTGCCGCTGGCCTACGTGCTGAACGAGCTGAACCAGATGCTCGTCTCGATGGGCCTGCTGTTCGTCATCGTCGGCCTGACCGACGGACTCGCCTGGCGCTGGTTCCTCGTCGTACCCGCCCTGCTGCTGCAGACCATGTTCAACATCGGGATGACGCTGATCTTCGCCCGGATCGGTACCTTCGTCTCCGACATCAGCCAGCTGTTGCCGTTCGTCACCCGGACCTGGCTGTACGCGTCCGGGATCTTCTTCTCGCTGCCGGCCAAGCTGACCCAGGCGAACGCGCCGGACTGGGTGATCCACGTGCTCGCGTTCAACCCGATCTCGGCGTACATCGACATCGTCCGCCGCTCGCTCCTCGAGGAGCACGCCGTCAACCAGTTGCCGCACGCCTGGGCTATCGCGGTCGGGTGGTCGGTGGTCGCGCTGGCTGGTGGCTTCATGTACTTCTGGCAGGCGGAGGACCGCTATGGCCGTGGCTGATTCCGGGGCTGAACCGACGGTCATCGCCGACCGCGTGAACATCATCTACAAGGTGATCGCCGGACAGGGCGGCAAGGGTACGGCGGCCACCGCGTTCCGGCGGATCCTCAAACGCCAGGACCGGCCGACGATCCGCGAGGTGCATGCGGTCAAGGACGTCAGCTTCACCGCCTGCAAGGGCGACGCGATCGGCGTGATCGGGCGCAACGGCTCCGGCAAGTCGACGCTGCTGCGTGCGGTCGCCGGGCTGCTGCCGCCCGCGTCCGGGGCGATCTACACCGGCGGCCGGCCGTCGCTGCTCGGGGTCAACGCGGCGATGATGAACGACCTCACCGGCGACCGCAACGTCGTCCTCGGCTGCCTGGCGATGGGCATGTCCTCGGCCGAGATCGACCGGCGGTACGACGAGATCGTCGAGTTCTCCGGGATCGGCGAGTTCATCGACCTGCCGATGTCGACGTACTCGTCCGGGATGGCGGCGCGGCTGAAGTTCGCGATCGCGTCGGCCAAGGCGCACGACATCCTGCTCGTCGACGAGGCGCTGGCCACCGGGGACGCCGAGTTCCGGGTCCGCTCGGAACGCAAGATCCGGGAGCTGCGCGACCAGGCCGGCACGGTGTTCCTGGTCAGCCACAGCCTGGACGTCGTACTGGACACCTGCAACCGCGCACTGTGGCTCGACAAAGGCGTCCTCCGCCTCGACGGCCCCGCCGACGAGGTCGTGGCCGCCTACACGAAATCAACCCGCGGCTGACGGCTTCTCGCGCAGGCCGATCAGGAAGCCCAGGCCCCAGGAGACGTGCATCGTCGCGCAGACCAGCGGCATCCAGAACAAGGCCTTCCACGGCAGGTAGCGGCCCTCGACGGCCGAGCCGGCCAGCAGGAGCAACGCGTAACCGAGCGGGGCCAGGAAGCCCAGGTCGAGCCAGCTGTTGCCGGTGATCAGGCCGATGATGCCGAGGACGGTGCCGACCGCCAGCAGGATCACCGCGACCGGCGGCGCCAGGTAGCGCTTGCTCGCGGTCTCGGGATGCCGGCGGATCACCTCCCGGCGCCACTGGCCGGTGTGGAAGAACTGCTTCGCCACTGCGGCCAGCGAGGACCGCGGCCGGTAGGTGACGGACAGGTCCGGGCTGAACCAGATCAGCCCGCCGGTCTTGCGGATCCGGTAGTTCAGCTCCCAGTCCTGGGCCCGGTGCATGGTCTCGTCGAACCCGCCGACCCGCTCCAGCGCGGCCCGCCGGAACACGCCCAGGTAGACCGTGTCGGCCGGGCCCGCCTTACCGCCCTGGTGGAAGGTGGACGCGCCGAGCCCCAGCCGGGAGCGGTACGCGCAGGCGACCGCCATCTCGGTCGGCGTCCGGCCCTCGGCCGCCATCACCCCGCCGACGTTGTCCGCGCCGCTCTCGTCGAGCACCTCGACCGCGCGGGTGATGTAGCCGTCGGTGAGGGCACCGTGGCCGTCGACCCGGACCAGGATGTCGTGCTTGGCGTGTGCGATCCCGACGTTCAGCGCGGCCGGCGTCTTCCCGGTCGGGTTCGGCACGATCGTGATCCGTGGGTCGCGGTCGGCGAGCTTGTCCGCGATCTCCTGGGTCCGGTCCTTGCTCGGGCCGATGGCCAACACGACCTCCAGCTCACCGGGGTAGTCCTGTTCGAGGACGCGGCCGACCGCTTCCTCGAGATGGCGTTCCTCGTTCAGCACGGGCATCACGACGGACACGGGTGGCCAGTGGGACAGCGGCATATCAGGTCAGGCCTTACAGATCGAAGCGACGTCGTCGACGTCGTTGGTGGGTTTGGACGGTGAGCTGGTGGGTTTCGGGGTCTTCTTGGTGGTGCTGGTGGTCGGCTTGCTCGCGGGACTACTCGGAGTGCTCGAAGTCTTACCGTCTCCTTCCGAGCCCGCCTTGTCCAGCGCTTCCGACCGCGCGACCGCTTCGGAGACCTTGGTCCTGATCAGCGCGAAGTCGGGATCGCCGGTACGGATCAACGGCGGGACCGCGGAGAAGCTTGACACCGGGAGCTTCTTCGCGTCCAGCGCGAGATCGGTGAAGGTGCCCAGCTCCCCGGCCGGAATGTCGGTCTGGACCACTTGTTTGCTGGCCGCGGCGATGCCCTGGAACTTGGTCAGCACGGTCTGCGGCGACAACTGGTTCAGCATCGCCGACATCACGCACTTCTGCCGGGTCATCCGCTCGTAGTCGGTCGATCCTTCCCGGGACCGGGCGAACCAGAGTGCGTGGTAGCCGTCCAGGTGCTGGTTCGTGCCCGCCTCGATGTAGCCCTTGATCGGCGAGCTGCCGCCGCCGATCGGGACCCGCTTGCCGACGTCCAGGGTGATCCCGCCGACCGCGTTGAGCAGGTCCCGGAACCCGGCCAGGTCGATCAGCACGTAGTAGTTCACCTTCAGCCCGGTGATGCCCTCGACCGCCTGCCGGGTCGCGGTCACACCGGGGTTCGGATCGTTGGGGAACAGGTTCTTGTGCTCGGAGGCGTACATGTAGACACCGTTGAGCAGGCAGTTCGACCCACAGTTCTTCCACCTGAAGCCCTCGGGGAACTGCTTGGCCATCGCCGTACCGGCCGGGAACGGCACCTTGGCCATGTTCCGCGGCAGGCCGATCAGCACGGTCCGGCCGGTGTCGGCGTCGATACTGGCCAGCGTGATGCTGTCCGGCCGGGTGCCGATCCGGTCCGCACCGGAGTCGCCGCCGAGCAGCAGCACGTTGTAGCGGCCCTTCTCGGCCTTCGACTTCTGCCCGCTGCCGAACACGCTGGCGACGAAGTCACGCTGCGCGTTCACGATCACGCTGCCGTAGATCAGCGCGCCGACCACCGCGAACACCAGCACCGCGTCCAGGATGCTGGTGGCGAGCCGGTGGTTGCGCTCCAGCGTCAGCGGCTGGCCGAGCCGGTAGGCGTCGACGAAGAGCGCGGCCCAGCCGATCGCGAGCACGATCAGCAGGATCTGGATGAGCCGCAGGGTGCCCGGCCGGGCCATCAGGTTGATCGTGCCGGACCGCCACACCAGCGACAGCAGCACCAGGAAGACGACGATCGCGACCAGCCCGGCGATCACCCGCCAGGCCCATCGGCCGGCCCGCTTGCTGCCGGCCACGATCTGGGCGGACCCGGGCAGCACCAGGGTCATCAAGACCAGCGTCAACGCCCGCTTGAACCGCACCGGCTCGCTGAGACTGCGCAGGTCAGGCTTCTCCTGCGGCATGACGTCCTTCCGTTCTCCGTACGGCGGGCTGCTGCCCGACCGTACCTTGTCGTCCCCACCACCACTCGGTACGACGTGCCGAGCGGTGCAATGGTTCGAGCAGAGGCGGATCCGGAGACGAAGAGTAGCAGTCTTCTCACGCAGCGCAGGAAAACCCCTGCAGACACCCTGTGGACAGCGGGTTTCACGCAGTTGTCATGGTGAGCGAGGGGCGGATGCGTTACGAAGTCCTCCAAGCACCTTCCGTGAGGACAGGAAACCGCCCATGAAACTGTTCCGTACGCTCGTCGCCGCCACCGCGGCCGCCGCCATCACCCTGCTCGGCACCGGCGCGGCTCAAGCAGCCGAGACTGCCGCGCCGGGAGCCGACTTCACCGGGATCGCAGCACTCAGCAACTGCTCCGCCTCCCTGATCCGGTACGCCGAGTCCGCCGCCACCGATCGCGCCCTCGTGCTCACCAACGGCCACTGCTACGAAGGCGGGTTCCTGAACCCGGGCGTCGTACTGGTGAACCGCCCGTCGAGCCGCTCGATCACGCTGCTCCGGCCGGACTCCAGCCGGGCCGGCACGGTCCGGGCCAGCCGGATCCTCTACGGCACCATGACCAAGACCGACATGATCGTGTACGAGGTGAACGAGTCGTACGCGTCGATCAGGTCCCGGCTCAACGTCACGCCGCTGACCCTGGCCAAGCAGGGCCCGGCCGACGGCGCCGGGATGGCGGTCGTGTCCGGTTACTGGAAGCGCATCTACACCTGCTCGGTGCAGGCGACGATCCCGCAACTGCGCGAGGGCAACTGGACCTGGCAGAACTCGATCAAGTACCAGCAGCCCGGCTGCGAGACGATCGGCGGAACGTCGGGATCGCCGGTGGTGAGCACCACCACGGGTGAGGTGATCGGCGTGAACAACACCGGTAACGAGAACGGCGAACGCTGCACGCTGAACAACCCGTGCGAGGTCGACGCAGGAGGCAACATCACCGTCGACCAGGGCGCCGCCTACGGCCAGCAGACCTGGTGGCTCTACACCTGCCTGACCGCCAACCGCGCCATCGACCTCAACAAGTCCGGCTGCCAACTCCCGAAACCCGCCCGCCGGCGCTGACCGCCCCTCCCCATTTCGCTGGCTGACCCACGAGGTGGTGGGTTTTACACCCGGAATCACGGTGCGTAACCCACAACCGGCGTGGTCAGCCAGCGAAATGGCGCTACGAGTGACGCATTCCACTCGATATCCGGTAACGTCGCGGCGCATGGCAGTCGACTCTTCCACTGACCAAGTCAGCCGTACCAACTGGCCGAGCCCGTTCGGGGTCCGGACCCGCTTGGTCGCGTCCAGCGCGCTGATGCTCTTCCTCGAGCTCGCGCTGATCCGCTGGACCGGCTCGAACGTGGTCCATCTCAGCTACTTCTCGAACTTCGTGCTGCTCGGCTCGTTCCTGGGCATCGGCATCGGCATCCTCCGGTCCAGCCGGGCGAAGCGCCTGCCGTACTACTCCCCGATCATGCTCGGCCTGCTGGTCCTGGTCATCGCCTGGAAGCCGGTCACCGTCAACCGCGGCAGCTCCGAGAGCGTCATCTACTTCACCAGCCTGAACACCACCGGTCCGCCGGTCTGGGTGATCCTGCCGATCGTCTTCATCGCGGCCGCGGTGATCCTGGCCGGTCCGGCCGAGCTGGTCGGGCGGTGTTTCGCCGAGCTGCCGCGACTGACGGCGTACCGGTTCGACCTGGTCGGCAGCCTGATCGGGATCGTGGCCTTCACCGCGCTGTCGTTCCTGGGCGCGCCGCCGATCTGGTGGGGCGCGATCGTCACCTGGATGTTCGGCGCACTGATGATCCCGAGGACCGCCGGCTCCGGTCGCCGGGTAGTGGCCACCGGATTGAGCGCCGTGCTGACGCTGTCGCCGCTGCTGGTGATGATCGGCGTGCTGTTCCACGAGTCCCGGCAGCCGGAGAACAGCTGGTCGCCGTACTACAAGGTGCAGACCAAGAGCTACACCTGGCAGGGCGTGCCGCTGCTGACGATCACGGTGAACGGCGTACCGCACCAGCAGGCCATCCCGGCGGACGCCCGGTTGCAGTGGGAGCCGCAGTACGGCCTGCCGTACGAGCGGGCGAACGCCGGCAAGGCGCCGAAGAACGTGCTGATCATCGGTGCCGGTTCGGGTTCGGACGTCGCGATCGCGCTGAAGAAGGGCGCGGAGCACGTCGACGCGGTCGAGATCGACCCGCGGATCCGCGATCTCGGCAAGGAACTGCACCCGGACCGCCCGTACCAGGACCCGCGGGTGACGTCGCACATCGACGACGGGCGCGCGTTCCTGTCCCGGACGGACAAGAAGTACGACCTGATCCTGCTGGCGCTGCCGGACTCGCTGACGCTGGTGAACGGCGCGAGCTCGCTGCGGCTGGAGAGCTACCTGTTCACCGAGGAGGCGTTCAAGAGCGCCAAGGAGCACCTGAACCCCGGTGGCGCGTTCGCGATGTACAACTACTACCGCGAGACCTGGCTGATCGACCGGCTCGCGTCGACCGCGCAGACCGCGTTCGGGCACAAGCCGTGTGTCGACCAGGTCGGCGACGACCTGCAGCAGGCCGTCGTGACCGTCGGGCTGACCGAGGCCGACCAGACCTGTGGTGACAAGGAGTGGGCCGGGGCCACGTCGATCACCCCGCCGCCCGCGACCGACAACCGGCCGTTCCTGTACCTGTTCACCGACCGGATCCCGTCGCTCTACCTGGTCACGCTCGGCCTGATCATGGTGGCCGGCCTGATCGGGGTCGGGATCGCCGGCGGCGGTTCGTCGTACCGGCGGATGCGCCCCTACGCCGACCTGTTCCTGCTCGGCGCCGGCTTCATGCTGCTGGAGACCAAGAGCATCACCGGCTTCGCCTTGCTGTTCGGTACGACGTGGGTGGTGAACGCGATCGTGTTCGCCGGCGTCCTGGTCGCCGTACTGGCCGCGGTCGAAGTGACCAGACGGTTCCGGACACCACCGTTGAAGGTGATGTACGTCGTCCTGTTCGGCGGGCTGGCGTTGTCGTGGATCTTCCCCGACGAGTGGCTGCTCGGGATGCCGGTCGGCCTACGGGCGGTGGTCGCGGTGCTCATCGCGTTCCTGCCGATCTTCGCCGCGAACGTGATCTTCGCCAAGCGGTTCACCGACACCGCGGATGGGACCGCGTCGTTCGGCGCGAACCTGCTCGGCGCCATGCTCGGTGGCTGCCTCGAGTACGCGGCCCTGCTGATCGGCTTCGACGGGCTGCTGATCGTCGCTGCGCTGCTCTACGTGGGAGCGTTCCTGCTGACGCCGAAGGTCCGCGCCGCGGTCCGGACTTAGCGGTCCAGGGTTAGCGGTCCAGGGTTAGCGGTGCGGGGCTAGCGGTCCAGGGTTTGCGGTGCGGGCCTAGCGGTCCTGCGGGCGGTCCGGGTTCGGGCCGGGGTGGTAGGGCTGGAAGTTCGGGTTCGGCGAAGCCGGGAAGGTGGTCCCGGGTGACGGATAGTTGCCCGGGGCACCTTGCCCCGGCCCGCCGCCCGGGAAGGTGTTGCCGGGGAACGTGTTGCCCGGGCGGTCGCGCCGGCGTTTCTTCACCGAGCTGACGACCAGGAGCACGATGCCGAGGCCGAGGAAGATCAGGAACGAGAAGATCGCGCCGAGGATCGAGACGACGAAGGCGACGACCGACATCTTCGGCCCGGCGGCGTACGTCGCACCGGTCTCGTCGTCGGTGCAGGAGATGGTGTAGTCACCGGCCGGCACGGTCTCGGCCGAGCGGGCGACGACGTACCAGGTCTCGGAGTTGACCGTGATCTGCTCCGAGCCGGACGGCCGGGTGAGTGGGACGTCGGCGCCGCTGGAGTCCTTCGCCTGGCAGGGCGGCGTGAGCACCGGCACCGACGAGTAGATCGTCAGGCCTTCCCTGTCGAGCTGGACGACGCCGTCCTCCACCGGCTGCGGCATCGCCGGAGCCGTCGCGACGATCCGGTAGACGAAGAATCCGGTCAGCCCGAGCCCGATCACGAAGCACGCGATCGCGACCCAGGTCAACGTTTTCCTCGGAGCCGGAGCCGGAGCCGCCTGCCCAGGGTGAGTGCTCATGCCTGAACCGTAGCGGCACGCCGGTCTACGGTACGCCGAGCAACCGCAGGCCGGCCGCGGTCGCGGCGGCAGCCACCACCACAAGCACGAACGGCGCGCGCCGCCAGGCGAGGACGCCACCGACCAGCACCCCGGCCGGGCGGGCGATCCCCGCCGGCCCATGGCCGTCCATCAGCGCGGACGTCGCGACCAGCGCCGCGAGCAGCACGATCGCCGCGGCGCCGAGGAACTGCTGCGTCCGCTCCGGCACCTCGAACCGGCTGCGCATCAGCGGCCCGGCGATCCTCAGCGAAAAGGTGCCCACGGCAAGGATCGCGATCGCGGTCAGCAGGACTGGCGTGCTCATCGGGACACCTCCAGCGCGGGTTTGTTCGCGCGGTAGAACACCAACCCCACCAGGGCGAGCAGCACCGGCAGCCCGGCCGGCAGGAACGGCGTTGCGGCCAGCGCGACCACGGTCCCGGCCAGAGCCGCCGTACGTGTCGGCTTGTCGCGTAGGGCAGGCAGCACCAGCGCCAGCAGCACGGCCGGGAACGCCGCATCCAGCCCGAACACGTCGGTGTCTGTGATCACGGTCCCGGCCAGTCCGCCGACCAGGACGCCGACGTTCCAGCAGACGAAGATCCCGATCCCGGCGGCCCAGTAGGCGGCCCGCTTGTGCCGCAGGTCGTCCTGGCCGAGCGCGAACGCGACGTTCTCGTCCGTCATCAGGTGGCTGCCCGGCACCCGGCGCCAGCCGCCGCCGATCACGTCACTGACCGCGAGCCCGAACGCGACGTGCCGGGTGTTCACCAGCACCCCGGCGACCATCGCCGCGATCGGGCTTCCGCCGGCCGCCACGATCCCGACGAACAGGAACTGCGACGCGCCCGCGAACACCACGATGGACAACACCACCGGCACCCACAGCGGCAGGCCGCCGCCGACGCTGATCGCGCCGTACGAGAGCCCGACCACGCCGTCGGCCAGGCAGACCAGCGCGATGTCCCGGGCCAGCCCAGGGTCCAATGTTCGCCAGATCGAACGCATGGTCACTATAATGAACAGCGGACCGCCTGTTCGTCAAGCCGAACGATCAGACCGATGGAGCGAACACCGATGGACAGCAAAGCACCTCTCGACGTCATCGCTGCCTCGTTGCGCCGTCACCGCGCCCGGGCGGGCCTGTCGCTCAGCGAGGTGGCCAAGCGGGCCGGCGTGGCGAAGTCCACGCTGTCTCAACTGGAGTCGGGCACCGGCAATCCGAGCGTGGAAACCCTCTGGGCCCTCGCGGTCGCACTCGACACCCCGTTCGCAGCACTGCTCGACCCACCCCGCCCCAAAGTCCAGGTGATCCGCGCCGGCGAGGGCCCGGTCATCTACTCCGACCAGGCCGAGTACGCCGCCACCCTGGTCGCATCCTCTCCCCCGAACGCTCGCCGCGACATCTACCGCATCGCCGCCTCCCCCGGGCCCGGCCGGAAGTCCGAACCGCACATGCCAGGCGTCGTCGAACACGTCGTACTCAGCTCCGGCCGAGCCCTGGTCGGACCGGCCGACGCTCCTATCGAGCTCAGCCCAGGCGACTACATCGCCTACCCCGGCGACCTCCCGCACATCTTCCAGGCCCTGGACGAAGGCACCTCCGCCGTCCTGGTCTCCGAGCATGTCTGAGCCCGCCGGTTCTGTCACCGATGGCGGGTTACAGCACGCCGGCGATCAGACAACCCGCCATCGATGCCCTTGGCAACAAGTCACACCTTGCGGCCGACGCCGCCGGCGATGCACTCCTCGACCTGGTTGAGGGGCTTGACCCGCGGGCCGTCCGGCCACCAGTCGTCGCACAGCACCAGGCCCGGCGGGACGAACTCCTGGTCGGGGAACAGCGACAGCAGTTGCTCGCGGGTGCGGAACATCCCACTGCCCATCGGGCTGTGGATGAACTTCTCCTCCATCTTCCGCGCGATCTCGGAGTGCTCCGGGGTCTCCGGGTCGAAGAAGTGGGCGATCACCGTGTACGACCCCGGCACGACGGCGTCGACGTACTTCTGCATGATCGCGGCCGGGTCGTCGCCGATGTAGTGGTGGAGGGTGCCGTTCTGGATCACCGCGATCGGCTTGCTGAAGTCGAGGAACTCGCGCACGTCGTCCAGGCCGAGCACCTCGTCGGGCTCGAAGATGTCGGCGCTGACGAACAGGGTGTTGTCGTTCTCCTCCAGCAGCGCGCGGCCGTGCGCGATCACCACCGGGTCGTTGTCGATGTAGAGCACCTTGGCCTCGGGCCTCAGCCGCTGCACCACCTGGTGGGTGTTCTCCGCGGTCGGCAGGCCGGAGCCGCAGTCGAGGTACTGCGTGATGCCCGCCTGGCCGGCCAGGAAGCGGCAGGCCCGGATCAGGAAGTTCCGGTTGGACCAGGCGAGGTCGTTGACCTGCGGCGCCACGGTGGCGACCTGACGCAGCACCTGACGGTCGACCTCGTAGTTGTCCTTGCCGTTCAGCGCGGCGTCGTACACCCGGGCGATGCTGGCCCGGGTGGTGTCCACGCCCACCGGAATCGAACTGGGTGCCTTGGTGGCATCGGCCATCAGCGAACCTCGCAGGACTCGGGAAGTCTGTGCGAAGACTCTACTGAGAGTGAGGTTCGATGGACACCTCGTGCCTGCGCGGCGGGTGCGACCGGGTCACAATCTGTTGTGAAATGATCGATTGGCGGCGTCGACGACTTCTGGGGAGATGAGGGTGACTGAGCCGGGTGCGTACGGCGGACCGACCGCCCTGCGCATCATGCTGGGAGCTCACCTGCGCCGGCTCCGCGAGGAAGCCAACCTCAGCCGGAGCGACGCCGGCTGGGCCATCCGCGGTTCGGAGTCGAAGATCAGCCGGCTCGAGCTCGGCCGGGTCGGCTTCAAGGTCCGCGACGTCGACGACCTGCTCACGCTCTACAAACTGGACGACCAGGCCGAGCGCGAACGCCTGCTCGACCTGGCCCGGGAGGCGAACAACCCCGGCTGGTGGCAGCGGTACGACGACGTCACGCCGACCTGGTTCCACTCCTACCTAGGCCTGGAGATGGCGGCCGACCTGATCCGTACCTTCGAGCTCCAGTTCATCCCAGGCCTGCTGCAGACTCCGGAGTACGCCCGGGCCGTGTTCCAGCTCGGCCGGGACAAGCCGATGCCGATGGACGAGCGGGAGCGCCTGGTCACGTTGCGGATGTCGCGTCAGCAGGTGCTCACCCGGCCGCGGCCGGCCCGGTTGTGGGCCGTCATCGACGAGGCGGTGCTGCGCCGGCCGATCGGCAACAAGGAGATCCTCAAGGCGCAGCTGGAGCACCTGATCGTGGCGTCCAAACGGCACAACGTCACGCTGCAGATCATCCCGTTCGCCAAGGGCGGGTACTGCGCGACCGGCGGCGCGTTCACCCTGCTGCGGTTCCACGACGCCGACCTGCCGGACATCGTCTACATCGAGCACCTCACCAGTGCCGTCTACGTGGACAAGCGCGACGAGGTCGACGGCTACACCATCACGATGGACACCCTGTCGATCTCCGCCGCCCAGCCGCGCGAGACCGAACGCCTGATCCGCAACGCCATCGACCTCCTCTGAGCCGCCATTTCGCTGGTGGACCCACCAAGTGGTGGGTTTGCTACCCGGGTTCACGGTGGCAAACCCACCACTTGGCTGGCCTACCAGGGAAATGCGGCGGGAGGAAGCAGCCGGCAAGGGTCAGCTGGCGAGGGGGCGGGGTTTGGCGGTGGGGCCGGGGCGGATGGCTACCTCGCGGGCTTCGGGTTCGTGGCCGGCTTCGCAGCGCAGTACGACGCTGACTTGCTCGCCGCAGTCGCGATGCCGGGGGACGATCGGCGGGCCACCGTCGAGGGGCAGGTACTGATCGCCCCACTGGATCATCGCGACCAGCACCGGGTAGAGGTCGAGCCCTGCCTGGGTGAGGCGGTACTCGTACCGCTCCCGCTGGCCGGGGAGGCGATAGGGGTGCCGGCGTAACAGGCCGCGCTCGATCAGCGCGGCGAGCCGCTCGGTCAGCACCTGCCGCGGAATCCCGGCCCGGACCCGGATGTCCTCGAACCGCCGGACGCCCACGAACAGCTCGCGCAGCACGTGGAACGTCCACTTGTCACCAAGGATCTGCATCGTCCGCGAGATCGTGCAGTTCTCGGTCGACCAGTTCATCGCCTCGGGCACCTGCGCACTCATACCTCGAGGATAAGTCCGCTTGACAGACTCAGCCAAGTCAGGCAAGGCTGAATCCGTGAACCAGACTCAGCCGCCGCAGATCCGCCCGGCCGGTGAACCCGACGCGGAGGACCTGACCACGATGCTCATGGGGCTGAGCGATCTCAGCCTCTACTTCCGGTTCCAGACCGCCATCGGCCGCCCGCCGCGGCCCGCGCAGGTGCTGCGCATGCTCTGCCCGTCCGGGCAGGCGTGGGTCGCCACTCGCAGCGACGCGATCGTCGGCCACGCCATGTGGGCGTGGGCGCCTGCCGGCGGAGAGCCGACCGCCGAGCTCGCCGCGGTCATCAGCGAGGCGGAGCAGCGGCGCGGTCTCGGCGTACGGATGCTGTCGATCGCGGCCGCGGACGCCGTCGCGGCGGGTGCGACCCGGTTCCTGTTCGTGGTCAGCCCGGCCAACGACCTGACCGCCCGGATGATCCGCCGCCGCTGGCCGGACGCAGGCGTCGAACGCGACGGCACCCTGCTCAACTTCCTCGTGTCAGCGAAGACCTCGGAAGAACGCCCGGATGTCGTCGACCAGCAGGTCCGGGGCTTCGAGAGCGGCGAAGTGACCGCCGCGGGTGAACTCCGACCAGTGGACGATGCGGTGCCGGCGCTCTAGCACCCGCCGAATCGCCGGATCGGTCGGAAACACCGCGATCCCGGTCGGCACACCGGACGGCTCGGCCGGATCGTCAATCGCCGAACGGTTCTCGTAGTACAGGTTGGCCGACGACGCACTGGTGTTGGTGAACCAGTAGATCGACGCATCCGTCAGCAGGTGGTCGAGCTCGACCGCGTCCTCAGGTAACGCACGGGCCGGATCGGTCCACTCCCAGAACTTCTCCACGATCCAGGCCAGTTGCCCGACCGGCGAGTCGCTCAAGCCGAACGAGACCGTCTGCGGCCGTGTCCCCTGCTCCTCGGCATACCCGGTCCCCACCTCGCGCAGTCGTTCGGCCGCCGCGAGTCGCGCGCGTTCCACCTCGCTCAGCTGCTCGAGGTCACCGGGCTCGATCGGCGGAAACGCCAACCCACCATTGATGTGTACGCCGATCACGTGGGACGCGTCGACGTGACCGAGCAGGGGCGACACAACCGATCCGGTGTCTCCGCCTTGAGCGCCGTACCGCTGATAGCCCAACCGGCGCATCAACTCGGCCCACGCGTGCGCGATCCGGCGATGGTTCCACCCCGGCGACTCCAGCGGCACCGAGAACCCGTGGCCGGGCACCGACGGCGCGACCACATGAAAGGCGTCGCGCGGATCACCGCCGTACGACGCCGGGTCGGTGAGGGGACCGAGGATCGGCAGGAACTCGGCGACCGACCCCGGCCAGCCGTGCGTGAGGATCAACGGCAACGCATCGGCTTCCGGCGATCGCACGTGCAGGAAGTGGATCGTCTGCTCGTCGATCGTGGTCGTGAACTGTGGATACTCGTTGAGCCGCGCTTCCCAGATACGCCAGTCGTACGCCGTCCACTGCCGCACCAACTGCTGCAGGTACTCGACCGGAACGCCGCGCTCCCACCCGGCGCCGGGCAGTTGCCGCGGCCAGCGAATCCGCCGCAGTCGCTCGGCCAGGTCGTCCAGCGCCTCGTCCGGGACGTCGATCCTGAACTCTCGCATGAGCCGAACCTACGTGGCCGGAATACACCGCGACCGCAGCAGGGTTGCAGTCGAGATGATCCTCGTGACAGGTGCCACCGGGAACCTCGGCCGCGAACTCATGGCCCGGCTGCCCGCGGACGGGGTCCGCGCCCTCGACCGCGGCGCCGGCGCCGACCTCAGCCGGCCCGAGACGCTGGCCGAACCGCTCCAGGCCGTGGACACGGTGTTCCTGATCTGGCCCTTCCTCACCGCCGATGGCGCAACGGCGACGCTCGACGTGATCGCGCGGCACGCCCAACGGGTCGTCTACCTGTCCTCGACCGCCGTCCGCTTCGGCCGCGACACCGACCCGATCACCAGGCTGCACAGCGATCTCGAGCAAGCCGTCCAGCAGTCCGGCCTGGAGTGGACCATCCTGCGCGCCGACACCTTTGCGTCCAACGCGCTGGGCTGGGCCGGCCAGCTTCGCGCCGGCGACGTCGTACGCGGGCCTGACAGCGCCGCGACCGCTGTGATCGACCCCGCGGACATCGCCGCGGTAGCCGAACGCCTCCTCCGGCAACCCCAGCCCGGCACGACGCATACCGTGACCGGGCCAGAGGTGCTCAGCCGCGCCGACCAGGTCGCGATCTTGGGTACGGCGCTCGGCCGCCGACTCACCTTCGCACCGACGCCGTTGGACGAGGCCCGCGCACAACTGCTCGCCGACGGTCGCCCGCAGGCGTTGGTCGACGCGCTCATCGACAGCGCTGCGAACCGTCCACCGTCCGATCTCGTCACGACGACCGTGAGCGACCTGACCGGCCGGCCCGCCCGTACCTTCCGTGAGTGGGCCGACCGGCACGTCGGTGCGTTCAGTCCGGGCAGCGAGTGGACGCCGTACACGGGTCCGTCGTGCGTGAATGGGAGCTCGTCCAGCTCGGCCGCCCGGCGCAGGGTGGGGATCCGGTGGTAGAGCGTGCCGTAGCCGACCTGCAACTCCATCCGGGCCAGTGGTTGCCCAAGGCACTGATGTACGCCGAGGCCGAAGACGACGTGGTGCCGGGCGTCGCGGTGCGTCCTCAGGTGCTGCCGACCAACCTCGCGCCGATGGTGTTCGGGTTCGCGCTGTCCGCCATGTCGCTGGTCCAGCAGCCTGATGCGCTCGATCGGCACCTCGGTCTCCAGCGCCGTCGCCGGGGTCATGCTGGCCCAGCTCACCATCGAACTCGGCGGCTACACCCTGCCCTCGCAGAACGGCTTCCGGGTCGTCCTGATCATCGGAGCCGCCGCTCTGGCCGCCCTCGCCATCGCCGCCTTCACCCCCACCCGCCGTCCGGCGGACGTCATCGAGCCGGCAACCGCTCAGGCCGCCCCCGCCACGGTTTCCTGACCGGGAAGCTTCTCATCGGCGAGGTATGGCGCATACTGGAACCCTGATGGATTCTTACCGCGCGACGACGCGTCGTCACCTCTCCACGAGCCCCTTCAAACCCCGCGTGCCGGACCCGATCAAGGTCTTCGAGGTCGACCAGCGCGTGTCCCACGACAAGGAAGGCCTGGGCCGGATCAGCTCGGTCGACGGCAGCGGCCACGCGGTCGTCGTCGACTTCGGCGGCGGCAAGCTGATGCGCGTCCTCGCCCCCTTCCCCAAACTTCACGCCCTCTGACGTCCACCTCGCTCACCCTCGCCGTCCGGCACCGACACCTGGCGAGGGGATATCCACCGAAGGTGTGTCGTCTCCCCTCGTAGGCAAGGGGAACACCACCCGCGGGGATGTCCCCTCGAACGGTCAGTCGGACAGGAACGCCAGGGTTCGTTGCAGGAGGAGGTTGGCGGCGGCTTCGTCGTACGACGGGAGGGACGAGTCGGCGAACAAGTGTTCCTTGCCGGGGTAGAGGAAGAGCTCGGCCTGGTCGGCGGCAGCGACCAGAGCCCGGGCGGCGTCGAGGTCGCCGCCTTCCTCGGTGAAGAACGGGTCCTGGTCCATGCCGTGGATCTGCACCGGTACGCCGTCCGGCCAGCCGCCGTACTCCTCGATCGGCAGGCAGGCGTGGAAGAACAAGGCTCCCTTGGCGCCGGCGCGGGTCTGGGCCAGCTGTTGTGCAGCCATCACGCCGAGTGAGAACCCTGCGTAGACGAGCGCTTCGGGGAGCTCGTCGGCTGCGCGGATGCCGCGTTCGTTGACGGTCCCGAAGCCGGTGGTCCGCGCGTACTCCAGCCCTTCGTCGAGGGTGCCGAACGTGTTCCCGTCATACAGGTCGGGCAGGTGGACGATGTGGCCCGCCTGCCGTAGTTCCTCGGCGAAGGCCTTCACGCCCTCGGTGAGTCCCTGCGCGTGGTGGTACAGCACGACCTCGGCCATGATTCGCTCTCACTTTCCAGCTTCGTGTTCCGGCGTACCGGCGAATGATCCAAATATCTCGAACGATTGGCGATGTTAGTCTAATCCGATCATGTCGATCAATACTCCGGTGCCGGACTACGAGCTCGAGGACACGATCGAGCTCACCACCGCCGAGCAGGTCCGGGCGATCAGCGACCCGCTGCGGACGACGATCCTCGGCCTGCTGCACGAGCGGGCCGCGACCGTGACCGAGCTGGCGACCGCGGTCAAACGGCCGAAGAGCACAGTGGCGCACCACGTGAAGGTCCTGACGGACGCCGGGATCCTGCGAGTGGTCCGGACCCGGCGCGTCCGGGCCATCGAGGAACGCTTCTACGGTCGCGCCGCGCGGATGTTCTACGTCGGCCTCGGCCGTTCCGGACCGGACGGCGAGCAGCTACCGCCGGACTTCAACGACTTCGAGGTCGCCGCGAAGGAGTCCACCCCCGCGTACGACGCCGGCCAGCTGCGGTCCTTCATCCGGCACGCCCGGATCCCGGAGGAGCGCGCCGCCGAGTTCTGGCAGCAGGTCGACCGGATCATCCACGAGTTCGACCAACTCCCCCGCGCCGGCGACACCACCTACGGGTTCACCGTCGGCCTCTACCCCATCCTCGACTACCCCACGCTCCCCCCGCCCGCGGACGAAGGCGACTGACCCCGGACGGATCAGAGGAAGTCGAGCAGGCTTCGGACAAGGTCCTCAGGCGCTTGCTCGGCGACGTGGTGGCCGGACTTGATCCCGTGACCATCGACCTGCCGGCACCACGGCTGCCACACGGCGACGACGTCACCGTAGATCTGCTCCATGTCGTCCTCGGTCGACCACAGCACGCGCGTAGGACACTCGATCTTCCGGCCCGCGGCCCGGTCGGCCTCGTCGTTGCGGCGGTCGATGCCCAAGCCGGCGCGGTAGTCCTCCAGCATCGCGTGCACGGTGGCCGGGTCCCGGATCGCCGCCAGGAAGTCCGCATGATTCTCCGGTCCCAGCCGATCCGGCGAGTTCGTGGTCCAGGCGCCGTACCAGGTCTCCGGATCGGCGCAGATCACCCGCTCGGCAGGCTTCTCGGATTGCGCGAAGAACCACCAGTGCCACCACGCCGCGGCGAACTCGGCACGACACCGTTCGAGCGCTTCGACGACCGGCACGCTGTCCATCACGACCAGCTTCGTCACCCGCTCCGGATGGTCCAGCGCGGTCCGATAGGCGACGTACGATCCGCGATCATGGCCGACGACCGCGAACCGGTCCTGTCCGAGCGCCTCCATCAAACCGGCCACGTCGGCGGCCATCGCCCGCTTCGAGTACGGCGTATGGTCCGCATCCGTCAGCGGTTTGGCCGACTTCCCGTACCCGCGCAAGTCAGGACAGACCACCGTGAACCCGGCCGACGCGAGTCCCGGCGCGACGGCGTACCACGTGGTGTGAGTCCGCGGATGCCCATGCAACAGCACCACCGCCGGCCCACTCCCACCATGCCGGACCCGAACACGCTGACCACCAACGTCGAGCTCCTCCAGCTCAAACCCCTCGAACATGGCGCCCCAGTACCCAGTCCCGAACCTCGACACCGCTGACCTGCACGAGCAGGATCAACCGAGGCTCCTTTTGATCGTTGAGCACTTCGGTCTCAGCTCACCGCCCCGCAACTTCGCTGAACGTTGCCGATGGCAAGCTGCTAGGGTCCGGCCGGCTCAGCGCGGCCAGTTGGTTCGCCAGATCATTCGGCTGCGCATCATCCGCGGGGTGTCGCGCGCGTTCGGTGCGATCGAGTGGAGGACCCAGGGATGGGTGAGATAGACGTCGCCAGCCTGTCCAGTGAGCTCAACCACTCGGACCGGAATGCCGTCCAGGTCCGCCTCGGTCATCAACTCGGCGGCGCTGGCCCTGTCCTCGCGAGTCAGGTGAAGAAACCACGAGTGGGAAGCCAGAACCTGATCGCGGACCATCCTGAAGTCCCGCTCGCGGGTGCTGTTCAGGTACCGGGCGATCACCCGATGGGAGCCGGCAACCTGCGGTGTACCGCCACCACCGGGTTCGAGGTCACCCAGGAGAGCCCAGACTTTGACGCCCACCAGTTCGTCCTGTGGGAGCTCGAAACCGACATCCGTGTGCCACTGCCGATGCGGTACCGACCAGGGCTCGCCGGTCGGCAGGGTGACCAGGACCTGTCCTTGGTGCGGCGGCTCGGTCCAACCCGCTGGACCGAACAGCTGGTCGAGCGCTGTCCGGAGCGGTGGGCCGAGAATCGCATTCGCCGCTGGATCCTTCTTGGTGGCCGTCAGTTTTGTCGGCCGGGCCGGCGTCCAGGTACTGCGGTCGTCTCGCAGCATCCCGTACCTCTCGGCCAACTCGTGCCAGAGCACGTCCCGCATCCGGGCCGCGTCTTCGCCCGCGAACGCACCCGGGATCCGCACGATTCCGTCCCGCGTGAACTCCTCCAACTGAACCTCGCTGAGCATCTCCCCATGCTGAGCCGCCTGGCCTGCGCCCGCCACTCATATTTCTCTGTCTGAGTCCCCGCGGCCTAGTCCGCTGCCCGGCCTCAACTGGCCGTTCCGTCCCCAGCCGTCACCATCGGTCCAGTTCGTGCCTAGCCTCCGTCGTGGCGAACTGCGGGGTCGAGAAAGCGGAGTAGTCTCGGCGATCATGAGGACCGTCGAGCCGCCGCGCGACGTACTGGCGAGACGGGACGGAGCCTCGGCTTCGGCGGGATGCGACCGAAAGTCTCGGCCGTGAGGTGGTTGGCTGAGGGCTCGCCCGTAGCGGTTGCCGAGGCGCTGAGGCAGGTCGCGCCCGGGCTGGGGGACTACCCGATCGCGGTTCGCGAGCTGGCGGGCAAGGATGAGCCCCTGTGGTGGTCAGCGAGCGCGGTCGTCGGCGAGCGGTTCGTCGTGAAGTTCGCGTGGTCGCGTCCCGCCGCGCTCCGGCTGGCGCATGAGATTTCCGTCTTGGCGGCGTTGGCGCAGGAGCCGGCGGTTCCGTTCCTGCCGGACGTGGTTGCCAGCAGCACCGATCCACTGCTCTTGGTGACCAGGCTGGTGCCGGGCAAGGCGCTGTTCGATGTCGTGGACTCGCTCGACCGGGACCAAGTGGGTCGGCAACTGGCCTGCTTCCTGGGTGAGTTGCACCAATCGGGGACCCGGGAGCGCGTCGAAGCCGTCGTCGGTGAGCTTCCCGGTGCGTCACTGCAACCAGCCACGACCGACGTCTTGCGCGACCGGTTCGTGAGATGGGCTCGTCCAGATCAGCGTCCCGCTGTCATGCGGTGGTGTGACTGGGCGGACGAAGTGCTGGCGACGCCGCGCCCGAGTGTGCTGGTGCACGCCGATCTCCATGGCGGCAATCAGGTATGGGACGGTGAGCAGCTCCGCGTGGTCGTCGACTTCGAGACCGCCGGTCTCGCCGAGGCCGAGTACGACCTGCGTGCGTTCCCCGGAACGGGTCCGGGTGTCGAGTTGCTGACTGCCACCCTGCGCCACTACACCCAGATCACCGGCCGCGAGCTGGCAGTCGATCGGGTGATGGCCTGGCATCTGCGCACAGCTCTCGCCGATGCACTGTGGCGCAGTGAAGCGGGCGTCCCACTCCCGGATCACCGAACACCGCCGGCCTGGGTCGATGACCTCGCCAAGCGATTCACCGCACTGGGCATTGACCCGGACACGCCACTACCCGCGAAGAGCGTGAAACACCTTTGATGACGGAGGATCTGACACGCGTCGACGCCGGGGGTTGATCTACCGTATTTCGGGCAGTCACAGCCGGCGTACTGGAAAGTGCTCGAAGAAAACCGTGAGGTGGTGTCGGATCGGGGCCGATGTGTTCGTAGCAGGGGTGAGCGGGCGCCGGCGAGGGCGCCCGACGTACTCAAGGAGAGCATCATGACCGCTACCTACACCTTCGACATCTTTTCCAGCCTCGACGGCTACGGCTCCCACAGCGGCGACTGGGGTGGCTATTGGGGTAAACAAGGCCCCGAGTTTCTCGACCGGCGCCTCGCCTTGTACGAGGAGGAGCAGCGGATGGTCTTCGGGGCCAATACCCATCGGCAATTCATGGAGATGCTGGCCTCGAGTCCCGAGGAATCCGAGGTCCATGACCCATGGATCACCCGGATGAGAAACCTGCCGGCAACGGTGGTGTCCACCACCCTCGAAGGACCGCTCGACTGGCCGGACGCGACCCTCGTGAGCGGGGACGCCGTCGACGTCGTCGCCCGGCTCAAGGAAGAGTCCGACGTGCCGTTGCGCTCACACGGCAGCCTGTCGCTGAACCGGTCGCTGATGGCCGCCGGCTTGGTCGACCGCGTCCAGGTCACGCTCTTCCCCGTGATCACCGGCCAGACCGGAGTGCACCCGATCTTCCAGGGTGCAGCCGACCTCGACCTCGAACTGATCGAGAGCCGCACCCTCGACGGCCACACCCAAGAACTCATCTACCGGCCCACCCTGCATGTCTGACTCCGCTCATGCAGCGACCTCGACGAACGAGGCCCGCGGAGCAGGAACGTCGTTCTCCGGAAGAGGTTTCACCGCCACGTTGGCCTTCTGGGGTCGCCGGGAGGCTGTGAGCTTCGCGCCGGTGCAGTAGCGGGGTTGCGATCTCTCAATGTTAGTGACTAACATTTGAACATGAGTGGGAGGGCTGAGCGGACGCGGGAGCGGTTGCTGACGGCCGCGCTGGAGCTGTTCGCCGAGCGCGGGTACGACGCGACCACCGCCGGCGAGATCGCGGCGCGGGCCGGGGTCACAGAGATGACGTTCTTCCGGCACTTTCCCAGCAAGGCGAGCCTGCTGGTCGACGATCCGTACGATCCGCTGATCGGCGCCGCGATCCGTCGGCAGCCGTCGGGACTCGACCCGATCAGCCGGGCGGCCCGGGGTGTCCGTTCGGCGTGGCGGGAGCTTCCCTCACCGGCGGTCGCGGAGGTCCGAGTACGGCTGCGGATCGTGGCTGGCACACCAACGTTGCGGGCGAGTATGGCCAGCGGCACGGCGGCCACCGAGGCAGTGATCGCTGAAGCGCTGACCAGTGGCGGAACCGGCCGACGCGACGCCATCATCGCCGCCGCGGCGGTGATGGCGGCTCTCAACACCGCCCTGCTCGACTGGAGCCTGTCCGACAGCGAAGACCTCGGACAAGCGATCGACGCCGCTCTCGACGTCTTGGAGGATCGGCATGTCTGAGCATGCGATCGAGGCGCGCGACCTGCACCGAACCTTCGACGACGGCACCGGGATCCGGGGCGTCGACATCTGGGTCGAACCGGGCGAGATCCATGCCCTGGTCGGCCTGAACGGGGCCGGCAAGTCCACCCTGATGCGGCTCCTCCTCGGGATGCTCGAGCCCGTCACCGGCACGGTCACCATCGCCGGCCGTCGCCTGGATCGCACCGATTGGACGGCGGTCGGTCACCTGGTCGAGTACCCGCTGGCCTACCGGGAGCTGACGTGCCGCGAGAACCTCACCCTCGGCGCGAGGCTGCACGGCGTACCACCCGCCGAGATCACAGCCGTGGTGGAAGCGGCGATCGTGGAACTCCGTCTCAGCCAGTACGCCGACCGGCGCGCCGGCAGGCTGTCACTCGGCAACCGTCAACGCCTCGGCCTCGCCTCTGCACTCCAGCACGACCCGAGGCTGATCGTGCTGGACGAACCAACCAACAGTCTCGACCCAGCCGGCGTGATCCTGCTGCGCGAGGCCCTGGTACGCCGGGCGGACGCGGGCGCCGCGGTGCTGGTCAGCAGCCACCATCTGGACGAGGTCGCGCGGATCGCCCATCGCATCTCGGTCCTGAACGCGGGCCGGGTCATCGGCACCCTCGATCCGCACGGCGTCGACATCGAGCGATCCTTCTTCGATCTCGTCCACCGTGACGACGTGGCCGCATGACCACCGCCCTGGTCACCGAGTTCACCAAGTTCGTCCGCGCGACGGTGGTGCGGGCGACCACGATCATCATGGTGCTCGGAATCGCCCTGATCTGCTCGTCGATGCTGCTCGCGGTCGGTACCGCCGATCCGCAGCTGGCCGCCAAGCTCGGACCGCTCATCGATCCCGGCGGCTGGGTGGGGTACTTCACCCTCGCCGCGCAGGTGACCGGAGCAGCCGGTCTGCTCGCGTACGGCGTCGTACTGAGCTGGTTGTTCAGCCGGGAGTTCGCCGAGGGAACCATCACCGGCCTGTTCGCCATTCCGGTGTCCAGGCCGACGATCGCCACCGCGAAGCTGGCCGTCTATCTCGGCTGGGGTGTCGTCACCAGTGCGGCTTTGGTGCTCACGTTGATCGTCTTCGGGCTGGTCGGCGGACTCGGACCTGTCCCGGTGGACGTCGTACCGGCGATCGCGCGGCAGTTCGTCCTCACCGTCCTCACCGCCGTCATCGCCACCCCCGCTGCCTGGGCGGCGACAGCCGGCAGGTCGGTACTCGCTGGGATCGGGACCACCATCGGCATCCTGGTGCTGTCGCAGGTGACCGTGATCGCCGGAACCGGCGCCTGGTTCCCGTTCGCCGCACCCGCTCTGTGGGCGATCAGCAACGGCACCGAGGCCACCATCGTTCAACTCGCCCTGGTCCTACCAGTCCTCGCGCTCAGCACCGGCCTCACCCTGCACGCCTGGCACCGCCTCCAACTGGATCGCTAGCCGTTACGCCGCGCGCATGCGGTGGCTTCGGTGGGTACTGGTATCAGGACGCGGTGAAGGTAGGTGGTCTTGATGTACGACGTCATCCTGCTGGTCGAGGAAGAGTTGAGCGTGCCGGATGCCGAGCGGGTGGTGGAGCTCTATGCGAACGCGCCGGAAGAGCTCAGCCTGCACGTGATCATCCCGTGCGAGGACGCAAGGGCCCAAGTCCAGGACTCGCTGGCCACCCTGGCCGGAACCGAGATCTACGGCATCGCCGCCGAGCGACACGCGATCGCCTCGGACGAGGAGGCACTCAAGGCGCAGGAAGAAGCCCAGCGCGCGATCGACGCCCAGGCCACCGCTGCCCTGGACCGCAGCATCGAGCGCCTTCGGTCGTTGGGCCGGCACGCTGACGGGCAGATCACCCGCGGCCGACCCGTGGATGAGCTCGTCGAACAGCTCAAGCGGGTGAACGGCCAGGAGGTCGTCGTTCTCACCCGGCCGCACATCGTGGCCGAGTTCTTCCACGTCGACTGGTCGGCCCAGGCCCGCCGCCATCTCGGCGTACCGGTCCTTCATCTGCTCGAGCAACACCAGGACAGCCCGCTGGAGCCCGGACACTGACGACTCTCGGCCTGTCCGATCAGCGACCGGCGCGATGAGGCCAGTCCCCCAGCCTAGGACGGCTCTTTTTTGTCCCTGGCCAGGTTTAGCCTGCGGGCATGAACCGCATCGACCGCCTGTACGCCCTCGTCGAGGAGTTGCGAGCGGCGGGTCCAAGAGGCCGAACGGCGCGGCAGTTGGCCGGGCACTTCGAGGTCAGTGTCAGGACGGTCGAGCGCGACCTGAGTGCGCTCGGGCAGGCCGGTGTCCCGCTGGCGACCAAGCAAGGACGCAGCGGTGGCTACACGCTCGACCGGTCGATGAGCCTGCCCCCGCTCAACTTCACCCCACCCGAGGCAACGGCTGTGGCCGTGGCACTCAGCCGGAGCCAGCACGTGCTGTTCGCACGCGATGCCCGCAGCGCGTTGCACAAGATCATGGCAGCCATGCCGGAGCGCGCACTCGAGGAGGCGCGCACGGCCGCCGCGAAGGTCAGGTTGCTCGTCCAGCCGGTGCCCGATCCCGACGCCGAGATCGCAGAGCAGATCTGGCGAGCGGTGCGCGACAACCAGGTGCTGCGTATCGGCTACATCGATGTCGGCGGCGTCGAGACCGAGCGCGAGGTCGAGCCGCAGTACGTCGTCGTCGGTCCCAACGGCTCGTATCTGACCGCCTGGTGCCACCTGCGACACGACGACCGGGTGTTCCGGATGGATCGCATCACCAGGGCCGAGCGCACGTCGACACCGCCCCGCCCGCGGCAGGTCACCCCCGAGCTCAAGGTCGACGGTCACGAGACCAAGCTGCCGGAGTCGGCGCTGGGTCGCGAAGATCTTCAGCCGAACACCGACATAGGGGTGTCGCGAGCGCCTGGGACGGTGGGTGCAACCCGCCGCACCGGTGGGTGATCCGCACGATGAAGGAGATCGTCATGACCGCACCCGCTCCCGGCACCCTGGCCTGGTTCGAGGTCGCCACCAGCGACCCCGACGGCGCGCAGAAGTTCTACGGCAGCCTCTTCGACTGGACCTTCGAGGCCGACGGACCGGCAGCCGCCGGCGGGATGGACTACCGCAACATCACCGCCTCCGGAGCCGACGGGCCGATGGGCGGCCTCTTCGGCACCGGTGGGCAGGCGCCCGGCCACGCGGTGTTCTACATCCTCGTCGCCGACGTCGAGGCCACCTGCGCCGACGCGGAGCAGCTCGGCGGCTCGGTGGTGAGCAAGCACCTCGACCCCGGCCCAGGAGCGCCGGCATTCGCCTACCTGCGCGACCCGTCCGGCAACCAGTTCGGCGTCTTCACCCCGCCGGCAGCCTGATGCCACGAAACGCGAAGCGTGCGTCCTCGCCGGACCCATCCGGCGGGGACGACGCCCGTGACCTCTACGACGAGCTCACCGACGACCTGCTCTACGACCCCGCCATCGGCCGATCGACGATGATGGGCTACCCCTGCATCCGGCTCGCCGGACGATTCCTCGCGTCGTACGACGACAAGGCCGGCAGTCTGGTCGTGAAGCTACCGGGCGAGCGAGTGGCCGAACTCGTCAGGACCGGCACCGGCGCCGAGTTCGCCCCCGCCGGGAAGGTGTTTCGCGAGTGGGTCGCCATCCCCACGATCGATCCCGACCTCTGGCGCGGCCTCCTCGCCGAAGCCGTCACCTTCGCGCGAACGACCCTCACCCAAGGCCGGTAAGCCAGCCAAGCAACGGCGGCCGCCCAGTCATTGATCACGCGCCTCAGAACGAGTTAGCCAAGCGCACCGAGCAGATCGTTGCAGTCCTGCAGTCCTGCCCCTCCTCGGCAAGGCAGCGAGCTGCCGAGCCACCGCATCAGAACCGAACCAACGGTTCCTTCGATGAGTGACTAGGAAAGCCCTCGTCGTGCGGCTCGCTCCGTCGAGGTCAGGCCGGGTGCGCCAATGGCAAGGATCATCAGGACGAACGCCAGGCCGAAGTGCAGCCAGTCGTCGGCGTCGTTCACCGGAAGCACGTTGGGCGCCGTGGGCCATCCACATCGCACCTCCCTGCACCGCGGTGGGAAACCGGCGCGACGGTGGATCAGTCATGTGAGTTCCTCCCCCTGCCGGACCAAGGCAGCCAACGGGCCCCGCGATGGCGCGTCATCAGCTGACCCTGTGCCCACGTTCTGGCCCCGCATGTGGGCCAGAAGGCGTCGCCGACCTCACCGGCCCTTGCCGTCGGCAGACAACAGGGAAGGCCCGGCCAAGAGGCCGGGCCTTCTTCTGATGTTGGTCCTTACTCGCCGACCAGCTGGTCGTAGTGGGTGGTGAGGAGGACGTGGTTGACGCCGTTGAAGACGACGTCGGGGATGCGGCCATAGCCCGTGATCGCGGTGGCGGCGCCATTGGCCTTGCTCATCGCGTAGAGGTTGCCGGTCTTGGTGTCGTTGTCGACGGCGACGATCAAAGACCCGCCGCGGGTGCCGCAGCCGTCGACGACCAGGGACTCGAAGTTCTGGTAGCCGCCCGTGCGGATCCGCTTGAGGATCGGCTTGGTCGAGGCCGCGACCGGGATCCGGACGGTCCACAGAGCGCCGGCGGTCGTGGTCATCAAGAGGGTGTCGTACGTCGCGGTCTCGCTGAGCACCGTCATCGTCTTGAAGCCCTTGAAGCCCGGGAACGAACCGAGGGACTTGAAACCGGTGCCGGCGATCGCGTAGCGGTACAGGCTGCCGTTGGTGTTCAGGCCGTACAGGTACGCGTGACGCGGTGCGCCGACGCTGTAGTTCGAGGTCGCGATGGTCTTGAAGCTCGACCAGCCCGTGCCGACCTTCTTGAAGGTGGCAACCGGAGCACGGTCATCGTCGTAGACGTACGTCGTGTGCCGGTACAGGTACCCGCCCTGCAGCAGCAGGCCGTAGTAGTAGAACTGGGTGAATGCGGCGTTCGCGGCCATGTACCAGGTCGCGTTCGCGCGGGTGCCGACGAACTTGAAAGGCTCGTACTGCACCCCGACCGGCGGCTTGCCCGCCATCACGTCGGCCGCCTCCATGGTGGCCGCGGCGGTCGGGTAGCCGACCGACGTGACACAGGCCGCAGCAGCAGCCTTCGCGGCGGTCGACTGGGCGGTCTTCGCCGACCAAGGCTTCGGTTCAACCTTTCCGGCGCTGGCCGGAACAGACGACATGGACGCGGCGATCAAGCTCAGTCCGGCCGCAGCAAGCGCAAAGCGCTGCAGTTTCCTCACAGAGTCCCCCTCCAGAATCGGTCTCGAAGAGCTCGAGATCCGCGCAACTATAACGTGTCCCGGCGCCCCCGCAAGTCACGTTGGCACCAACAGACAAACACTTGATCGGCCAGGGGCAGGTCTTCGTTACAGGTCACCTTCAGCTGTCCGCGGCTTCTGGCCGCGAGCAGCATCGTCTTCGCAACCGTCGAGCCTCGTTGAGGCCGGCCGGCAGGCGCTTGACCAGTTGGCGCATGGCAGGATCGCGGCCATGTCCCTCAGCGTTCCCCGCCTCCGGATCGGCTCGACCGAGATCATCGCCCTCGCCGACGGCGAGGGCCCGTTCTTCTCCCCGCGCGCCGAGGCCTTCCCCGAGGCCACGGCCGCTCAGTGGGCCGAGGCCGACCGCTACGACCCGGGCGCGGTCGACGCCGAGGGCCGCTGGTGGCTCCAGTTCCGCGCGTACGCGATCCGCGGCGACAAGGGCCTCACCGTCGTGGACGCCGGGATCGGTCCGGCGGACGGCCCGGCCCGCTCGTGGGCGCCTGTGCCCGGCGCGCTCCCCGAGGCGCTCGCCGCCGCGGGCATCGACCCGGCCGAAGTCGACACCGTGGTGCTCACGCATCTGCATACCGACCACGTCGGGTGGGCGGTCGTGACCGAGGAGGCCGTCCCATCAGCGGGCGGCGCGGTGGACGGCAACGCTTCGGCCGGCGGCGCGACCAGCGGCCGCCGCCCCTATTTCCCGAACGCTGAATACCTGCTCCAGCGGGCCGAGTTCGACGCCCTCGACGCGCTCAACCCGCAGCTTCGCGAGACCCTCACCGACCCGCTTGAGGCGGCCGGTCGGCTCCGGCTCCTCGACGGGGACACGCCCCTGCGCACCGGGCGCGCGGTCGCCACGCCCGGTCACACGCCCGGGCACCAGAGTGTGCTGGTCGCCGACGGGCGCGAGCTGGCGCTCGTCACCGGCGACCTCTTGGTGCACGCCCTCCAGCTGCTCCACCCCGAGCTGGCCTACTCACACGAGACCGACCCCGAGGCTGCCAGGCACTCAAGGGAGCGCATGCTCGGCCGCGAACCCGCCACCACGCTGCACCTGGCGACGCCGCATTTGACGGAGCCGTTCATCTCGGCGTGATCGCGGCCGTTCGGCGGGCAATGAGTAGTGCACGTTGGTGAGCTGTTCCGAGAGCACCCACAACTGGTGGGCCGTAGCAGAGTCCTGGATGGCACGTTCCCGGCTGCGGAGGGTGGGCTCGCCACGGAGCTGGAACGGCCCATCGGGCACGACAGCACGTTGGTGCGCCGACGCTCAGCGGTACCGGTCGAGGAACGTGGTGAGTTCCGCGAGGTACCGCGGGCGGTTGTCGCGGCGCACCGAATGGCCGGCACTGGCGATGTGTACCGCCCGGAACTCGCCGGCCGCCGCTCGGGCGCAGCGCTCCGCGTACTCGGTGGAGATCAGCGAGCCGCGTTCGGTGTCCCCGTGGATCAGCAGTACCGGGCACGTTATCGCGGCCAGCTGGTCAGTCAGCGGGGCCGCTGGCTGAAACGGCAGATCGAACAGATGCGGGTTGAGTTGCGCCTTCGACACGGCCCAGGGCTCGAGTTCGTCATCGGGCCAGTCGGGGTCCTCGGATCGGGCCCGGGCGATCCGTGCCGGCAGATCGAGTGCTCGGAGGTCCGCGAGCCAACTCGGCACGGACTCCGATCCGTCCTGTTGGCCGGCAGGCGGCTCTCCAGTCGGCGGGTCCTCCAGCACAACCGCACGGACCAGGTCCGGCCTCGACGCGGCCAGGTGGGCGGCCGACATCGCGCCCATCGAGTGGCCGACCACGACCACCCCGCCGTCACCGGGCTGGCTCGACAGCACGAGAGCGGCATCGCCGCCGAGTGCGGCATCGCCGAGAGGTTCCTCTGGAAGCCCGGACTCGCCGTGCCCGCGCGCATCGATCGCGAGCGCCCGAATCCCAGGCATCGCGCGGATCAGTGGCTCCCAGCACTGCGCGGAGTCGGAGAAGCCGTGCAGGAAGGCGACCTCGGCCGCCGTCTCATCGGTCCGGTACCACGCCAGATGGGCCGTCCTGCCTCGCACGCCGAACATGGTTGCGGACAATAGCGCAAACACACGCGCGCCCAGGCCGTGGATCAGACCAGCTAAGGCGTAGAGCACCACCAGTTGGCCATCAGTCGCCGGCCCGGCACGCAACGCCTGGTGACAGTGTTCCTACCAGCACCCCGATCAACTTGGGCCAGAGGACGGCGGCCTCGGCACCCAAGGCCCAACCGTCAACTACTGGTTCCTGCTGTAGTTCCTGCCTAGCATCCAGTTGTGGCGGCTGCAGACGACCCCAATGGGACCGGTGCCCAGGAGTGGTCGCTGCCGTTGGACGTGACGGGCGACGCCAGGTACTCGGAGGAGCGGGATCGGGTCTCCGCCACGCTGAAGCATTTGCAGGCGTACGACGGGGGCATGTTGTGGGATGCATCGACGTCAACGCTGACGATCCAGATGACGACGGAGGACGCCCTTCAGCAAGCACGGCTCCTCCTGCTGGTCACGAGCCCGACATGGTTGCGCGTCATGTTCGTGCAGGTTCAGTACTCCGCCCTGGAACTGACGGAACTCGCCGCCCGACTCCTTGAGCACCAGACCGCCTGGGCCGGCGCCTCGGGCATCGGCGGCGGCGTCGACTACCGCGCGAACCGGGTGCAGTTGCTGGTCGACCGCAACCACGCACACGCCGACACTCTGATCCAAGCCATCAACCACTTGAACGATCCGAGAATCACCCTCGAGCTCTACACGTCCACCCGAACCGGGCGCCGATCCCGCTGAACGAGCGGGCAACCTCGGACACCCTCCGGCTGCTCCGCCGCCTCCGGATGCCGCTGCCCGCGATCACCGCGACCCTGGACGACGACGCCCGTACGACGGCCGGCACCAGCTGCAGGACGACCTGCGGCAGCGGTACGGGCGAGGAGTCGACGCCCGCTTCGCCCAGGCTGCCGCGATGACGGAGCGACGACTTGGGACGTGACCGTGACGCCACCGGCCGACTGCATCGCCTGGTTCAAACGCAACCATCCCGACCTGAAGTACCCCACCGGCTACCTCGACGACGCCAAGCCCAACCGACCAGCACACCCCACCGCCGCCAACTCTCCCCGCCAGCCCGGGCTGGTGAGCTCGCCTACGTCGGAGACCGCTCCTGTCAGGTATGTCGGCCCGTCGCGAAAGCAGAGAGCTGGCGTGGACGAGCTCTGGCTGAGAATCTGCCAGACCCGCAGACGAGAGCATCAGGCGCTGCATGGTCTCCTGCCACCCCACTGTACCCATAGGTACAGTGGAGTGGCAGGTCCGTCAGCTGACGGTCAGGATCTTGTTCGCGGTGAACGCCTGGGCGTGATCGGCGTCGCCGGGGAACCAGACGCGGTAGGCGATCTGGCCGCGGATGGCCGGCGTGATGCCGAACGCGTACTTGCCCGAGGTGCTCAACTTCACCGAGGCGATCGACTTCCACACCTTGTTCGAGTACTGCTGCAGATAGACCGGGTGGCCGTAGTGGGCCGGGGCTACGTACCCGCTGAACGTGGTGGTCTGGCCGAGCCGGATCGTCGCCGGTGACAGCGTCGCCGAGATCGTCGGCGCGACCTGCACGGTGATGTCTGGCGTCCGCGTTCCCATCAGGTCGGCGTTACCGGGGAACGTCATCATGAGCACCGACGACACCGTGGGCTTGTAGGTGTAGCTGACGGTTCCGGTCGTCGTGGTCTTCAGGGCCGCGAGCAGCTTGAACGTGGACGAGTTCTTCGGCCGCACGTAGAGGTTGACCGGCAGACCGGCGTACGCCAGGTTGTCGATCCGCAGCGTGCTGCCCTTGATCGTGACCGATCCGCCGTAGCTGATCGCCGTCGACGTCGTACTGATCCCGGACTTCATCCCGAGCAACGACTTGACCGCGGGCAGGCTGTAGTGGCCGGCGCGATCCTTGACCCAGGCGGCGTACGTGTAGGTCGCCCCCTGCGCCAGCCCGGTGTTCTTCACGGCGGTCCCGGTGCCCGCGTAGACGAGCGTCCCGGTCGTCAGCGTCGGCGCCTTGCCGCCGGCGTTGCGTCGTACGATCACCTGGTCGAGGTCCGGTGTCGGCGGAATCGTCCACGCCAGGCTGGCCGCCAGGTACGCGCCGCTGCCGGTGAATGTGGTCAGCTTTTTCGGGGCCTGGTCAGTCGTGAGGAAGACGCTGCTCCACGGCAGCAGGTTCACGTCGGCGCCGGCATGCCGCACGCCGGTCACGTCGATCCGGTACGGCGTGCCCTCCAGCAGTGGACCGGTCGGAGTGATGACCACACTCCGGGTGCTCGGGTCGTACGCGCCGAGCGTGCTCGGAACCACCGCGCCGGTCTTTCCGTTCAGCAGCCGGACGGTATTGGTGGAGATCGAGAACGCGTCCATGTCCTGCGCGAACGTCACCATCGGCGTCGTGGCCACCCCGACGTCGAGGCGGTTGTCGTCGGGAGAGACGTTGCGCATCTGATAGGCCGGCGGAACGTCGCCCGGGTTGACGGTTCCGCCCTCGCTGAGGCTCAGGGTGTACGGCCGGGTGTCCCGGGAGCCGTTGTCGTTGCGCACGGCAATGAAGACGTCGCCGGCCGGCGCCTGCACCGTGGTCTTGGCCACCTGCGGGCCCCAGATCGGCCACCCGGTGCCCTCGTCGATGTCCGGGTACGCCTTCACGGCCGAGCCGAGCCCGTTGAGGTTGGTGTCGTACACCTCGACCCGCGGGCCGAAGTTCACCGAATACTTGTCCTCGTTGAACTCGGGTCCGGTGAGGATCACCTGGAGTGTGCGCGACGCGTTCGGCGACACCCGATACCAGTCGACCTCACCCTCGGTGTTGATCGTCGCGCTGATCGTGCCCGGCGACAGCGGGACCGCGCGGGCGGGCTGGTCGTTGCCGTCCGGCGGGAGAACCGGGAAGTCGGTCGTCGCCTTCCCGCCGAGGGCCGCGTACGCGTCGACGATGCCGTGTCCGTAGTACCGGTCGATGCCGCGCGGTCCCGCGTCCCGCGCCAGGCCCTCGAGCCGCTGCGCGACCTGCGCCGGTGTGAACGACGGCCACTTGTTCCTCACCAGGGCCGCGATCGCGGTGACGATCGGCGCCGAGCAGGAGGTGCCGGTGCAGTACCAGTACGGCTCGTAGCCTGACGGAGTCAGCGCCCGGGAGCCGGTGCTGAGGATGTCCCAGCCCGGAGCCGCGATGTCGACCCAATCGCCGTACGAGCTGAAGTCGGTCAGCACGCCGCCGGCGTTCGTCGCCGCGACGGCGATCGCTTCGGGGTACGACGCCGGGTACTGCATCGCGTCGGTGCCGTCGTTGCCGGCCGCAACCACCACGACGACTCCGTGGTTCACCGCGTTGATCACCGCGTTGTGCAGGACCGGGTTGTCACCGGGGCCGCCGAGGGACATGTTGATCACCTTGGCGCCGTGGGCAACGGCCCAATCGATGCCTTCGGCGATATCCGCGTCATAGCCCGAACCGTCGGCGCCCAGCACCTTGACCGGCATCGCCTTCACGTTCCAGCCGACACCGGCCACCCCGGCGCCGTTGTCAGCGCCCGCGGCGATGATGCCGAGCGTCATCGTGCCGTGCCCGTTGTCGTCCACCGGGTTCGGACGGGTGCTGGACACGGCGTTGTACCCCGGCACCAGGTGGCCGACCAGGTCCGGGTGACCGGCGTCGACACCCGTGTCGAGGACCGCGACGATCTGGCTACCGGTCGACTTGGACACGTCCCAGGCCTGCGGTACCCGGACAGTGTTCAGGTACGTCTTCTGGTCGGTGCCGTAGTACTCGTCGTTCGGTACGGCGGACACGCGGCGCTTGTAGTTCAGTGACGCCAGCTCGACCGTCGGGTCGGCCTTGACCTTCTTCAGCAGCTCGGGCGCGGACAGAGAACCCTTGATCTTCACGACGTTCGAGCTCACCGAGTCCTCGGAAGCGCCGAACTTCGAAACCGCGGCCCGCCGAGCCGACGACGAGGTCTTGGGCTTGAACTTCACCATCACAGCATTGGGCTCGAACTCGGCCTTCGCGGTGCCGTGATGCGCGGTGAACGGCGGACGGTACGGCTCGGGCTCGGCCGCGGATCCGGACGAACCGGTCACGACAGCCAAACCACCTGCGACCAGGGCCGCGGGCACGACCAGACGCAGCAAACGGGCAGGACGGGACAACGCTGACTCCCAGGGATTCGGCAGGGCGGGAACGGACCGCAGCAGCGGCCCCCACCGCTCATCGCGACCCCACCGGCGGGCGTTACGGGCCCGGCCAAAAGTCTTACATAACAATCTGCCCACCCCGCAACGGATGAGCCGGACCACAGGCCCCGGACGGGACAGCTCAAGCGGACTCGCAGATGCACAGTTGAAGCGTCGAATCCACGGCAAATGGTCGGCCGGACCAGTCGCCGAAGCGCTCGACGAGCCGAAGGCCGCCGAGCGAGAGGAGCAGCGGCAGCTCCTGCGGGAAGATGCTCCTGATTTCGAGCGGTGCGACGACGAAGTCGGGCTCGGAGTCAGTCGAGAGGTACCACGTCCCGCGGGTGACTTGCGCGGGCGCATCGTAGATCTCAGCGACATCGACGCTCACGTTGCCACGGTCAGGATCCATGAACGACAACGACTCCCGGGTGCGCCGCACGCCATCGGCTTCGGCAAGTAGGCGCACGCTCGGGTTGAATACATCGAAGACGAACCGTGCTCCAGGTGCCAGGTGTCTCCGAACCGACCGGAAGCAGCTCACCAGATCCTCAGCCTCATGCAGATGCAATAGAGAATTGGCTGTGATGAACACGAAGTCGAATGTGCGGCCCAGATCGAAGGCCCGCATGTCGCCCTGCATCCATTCCACCGCTACACCGCGCTCGTTCGCCTTACGCTGAGCCTCAGCCAGCATGTCTGACGAGAAGTCCATGCCGACGCACGGATGCCCGTCGGACGCGATGGGGATCAGCTTGTGCCCGGTGCCGCACCCCAGTTCCAATACGCGCCCGCCCTGCCGATTGACGCCGGCTCGGTAGAAGTCGACTGCGGGATCGCCGCCCGGGAACATCAGGTCGTACAGCCTCGCGTGCGAGTAGAACGCGTCACTCATCAGGCACCTCCTCCTTTCCGACTCACCCGCAGTTAGCCGTGATGGCCTGCTGACTCAAGCGTGCGCCGCCGGCGTGTCTGCCGGTGGCGCTCCCTGCCTGCGCGAACAGCCGCGTTGCCTTGCCTGTCCCGGCGCCGAACCGCCCAGGCACCCCAGACCCCGGCGACCGCTTCTGACCACCCCGGCCGGCCCTCCGAGGAGGGCCGGCCGGTCACGGTTACAGGGAGTTTCTGATCGCGGTGGCCTTGGCCACCAACTGGGTCGCCGCCGCGGCCGGGATCTTCTTGCCGGACTGGGACTTCACCTCGATGATGAAGGCGTTCAGCAGCACCTTCGCCGCCGGCTTGTGGTTCCCCTTGATCGCGACCCGGGCCAGCTCGAGCTTGAGCACCAGCGACTTCTCCAGCGGCTTGTACAGGTTCAGCGCCTTGACCTCGGCGATCAGGTCCTTCAGCGCCTGGTCCGGATCGGCCGGCGCGACCGTCTCGACGAACTCGACCGAGCCGGCGTCACAGTTCGCGCCGAGTGGCCGGGCCTGCAACCGCTGGTCGTCCGGGGTCGTGCAGCTCGCCACCGGCACCCGGCCACCGAGCGGGCTGGTTGCTGCGGGCAACCGCCCGGACGGGTAGCCGTTCGTCAGCGGGCCGAGCTGCGGGTCAGCGGCCGTCACCAGGTCCGACGCGATCGAGCCGCAGGTGGCGTCCCGTAGTACGGAGAAACCCCCCGAGACGGAGTTGAACGCGCCGCCCACGCCCGCGCACGCAGTACCGGTGAGCGGCAGGACCAGGGCGCTGCGGTTGAAGTGGACCGTGGCCGCCGGGACCGCGGCGATGTGCGCGCCGGTGGTCGCGGTGTCGTCGGCCATCGTCACGTGGGTGAGCTTGACGTGGATGGCCCCGGTGATGTTGAGTCCACCGCCGACCGCCGCGGTGTTGCCGTTGATGGTGGAGTTCAGGAAGCTGGCCCCGAGCCCCGAGATGCGCGCGCCACCACCGGTACCACTCGCCGGTACGACGGTGTTGTCGTTGATCGTCGACTTGTCGAAGGTGATCGACTCGACGGCCAGATCCAGTCCGGCACCGTTGGCCGCCGTGTTGTCGTGGATCTTGGCACCGTCGAAGTCGGCCTGGTAGGCGAAGCCGATCTTGACGCCGCCGCCGTTCCCGGTCGCGGTGTTGCCGGCGATGATCGGCTGGAAGCCGCTGACCGCGCCTTGGCTCGCGGTGAAGATCCCACCGCCGTCGGTACCGGCGGTGTTGTTCAGGATCTCGGTCGAGCTTACCGACACCGCGGTGGGCGGATCAGGCGTCACGTACGCCAGACCGCCGCCGCGCTGGCCGGCCGTGTTGCCGATCAGGCTGCCCTTGTAGATGGCGAGGTTGCCGACCCCGACCGAGACTCCGCCGCCGTCACCGGCGGAGATGTTGTTGTCGATCGCGGTCCGGTCCAGGTACGTCGTCGCGGTGTTGCCGCCGTCCTCGACCAGGACCGGCGGAACGTTCAGGCCGCCACCGGTCGTGGTGGTCTTGTTGCCGCTGATCGTGGACAGGCCGATGCTGATGGACGAGACCGGCGTCCCGCTGCGCTGCGACATCGAGAAGGAGATGCCACCGAGCGCGTCGGGCGCGGTGAGCCCGTTGCCGGTGACCCCGCTGGAGTACATGGTCAGCCCGCCGCAGTTGCCGCAGCGGATACCGACCCGGCCGTTGTCCTGGATCTGGCTGAAGTTCACCGACATCTTGTTGGCCGGGAAGCCCTGGCCGGTGTTGCTGATCCCGGCGCGGGTGTTGTTCGAGATGGTCGAGTTGTCGATCTGCAACGGGTAGCCGTCGACCAGCGAGATGCCGGAGCCGGTGTTGTCCGAGATCGTCGTGCCGTCCAGCTTCGCCGAGCAGTTGTCACAGCTGACGACGCTGCCGGTGTTGTGGTGCAGGTTGCCGCCGTTCAAGGTCAGCCGGTACGGCGTGGTGCCGTGGTCGAAGCTGGACCAGACGACCGAACCGTTCGGCGACAGGACGTTGCGGACCTCGACGTTCGCCAGCAGCAACTCGCTGTCCGAGCGAACGGCGGCACCCTCCAGCGCGGTCGCCGCGGTGTTCGGACCGCCGTCGATGATCAGGTTCTGCAGTACGAGCCGGCCGGCGTGGTCTGTACTGTCGATGATGCCGACCGCGTCGCAGCTCTGGTCGATCGTCGAACCGTTGCCCTGGACAACGAGTTCGTGGCCCTCGGCATGGGTCAGCGGACCGGTGCAGGTGGTCAGCGGATAGGTCTGCGCGGCACCGAGCGCGATGATGTCGTCGACGCCGTTCGAGCCGGCGGTCGCGAACGCCTCGCGCAGTGAGGTCTGCCCATCACCCCCGTCGACCGTGTCGGCCGTCGTGGTGACGGTGATGGTGGCGGCCGAGGCGGCCGGCGCGACGACCGCGACCAGGCCGGACCCGAGCAGTCCGGCCAGCGCGGCGGCGCGCAGGCAGGACGCAGTGATTCTGGACATGTATCCCCCCAAGGAATCGAAGGCACCAGAATGCCGAGCCCGCGGGTGGCTGACAAGGGGTGACTAGGCCAGAAGTCTCAGGAGTTCTTCGTCACGCCGCAGCTCAGCGGGCACCGGTTGCCGGACCAAAGCCTCCTTCGTGGGCGGCTCGGCGACCGCGTTCGCCGCCACGCACGCCCGGTGATCCCACTGCGCGGTCAACGAGCCACACTGCTCGATCGCGGAGGTTCCCTCGCAGCGGCTGCGTAGGCTCCCGAAACTCGAGTGTCCCGCCCGCGCGCTGGTGATGAGGGAGCGTGACCTGCCAGCCGTCTGCTGTTGGCTCGACAGCACGGCGAGCCTCTACGCTAAGCGCAGCGGCCACCGCCGAATCTTCAGTTGTTCTCACAAGCACTGCATGATCGAAGGGTGGCCGCCTCGCGTCACACAGCCACGCCGATCCCAGATCCCTTACCAGGAAAGCGAATCAGCCAAGGCAACGATCCACGGCTGTAGTACTAGGCGGCCCAGGCGCATTGCATGGGCCAGGGCAATTCTCAGAACCCGTGCTTGTGCCCATCGTCACGACACTCGCTCACACGAAGCCGTCATCTCGCCGCCGCGCCGACCATCGCCTCCATGAGATCGGCAGCCTCTTCGCTCGTGAGCGATCCCTCCCGGACGAGCGAGTGCCAGGTCACGAACGAGATCGCGTGGCCGAGGGCTGCCGCCGTGCGCACGCGCACACGACCTCGCTCGCGGCGTCCCGTCATCAGTGAACGAGCGACGTGGCGGAAGTATCCGAAGAACGCCTCGCGGGCCGCCGGCGGGACAGCATCGATATCGCGGATGCCTGCCGAGAGCATCGCCTCCGTTTCCTCGTACCACCGATAAAGTTCGCGCACCGCGACGCGAAAGCGCTCGTTGGGTGAGGCGATGCCGACCCACGACGTCGGGTCGGGCATGGGGTGCCGCTCGTAGTAGTGGGCGTTGCACGCCTCGAAGAGCATCTGGAGATCGGGGAAGTGGTTGTACACCGTGGCGCGCTGCACGCCCGCGCGCTCGGCGATGGCCTTGATGGTCGTCTTCGCGGGGCCGACCGTTTGGTGGAGCTCGACCGTCGCTTCAACGATTCGTTGCCGGGTCTCGGCTTCGGTGAGCGCACGCTTCGCC
Source organism: Kribbella sp. NPDC023972 (assembly GCF_040639075.1). Classification (NCBI taxonomy): domain Bacteria; kingdom Bacillati; phylum Actinomycetota; class Actinomycetes; order Propionibacteriales; family Kribbellaceae; genus Kribbella; species Kribbella sp. NPDC023972. Next base: position 1,918,777 of record NZ_JBEZZH010000001.1, read on the forward strand.
TTCCGGTAGGGGCGTGGCGACGCGATGTTCGCTGAACACATATGTTAGCCAATCTTGACAGGGCGCCTTGCCGCTGCTTCATTGTACACAAGTGTCAGCCAAATGGAGGTGCGGCATGAGTGCAAGGACTGCAGCGGCCACGACCGTCAAGGTTGTCCAGCCCGGTGAAGGTCAGCGCGGCGGATTGATGCCCGGCGTCGGGGTGATCTTCAAGATCGACGGTGTCGACTCCGGTGGAGCCCTCGCCGTCGTCGAACACCCCTTCGAGGTCGGCGGACTCGTCCCGCCCCACGTCCACCACCGCGAGGATGAGATCTCCATCGTGCTCGAGGGCGAGATCGGCTTCCGGTCCGAGGACAAGGAGATCGTGCTCGGTCCGGGCGGATACATCGTGAAGCCGCGCGGCGAGGTCCACGCGATGTGGAACGCCGGGCTGACGCCGGCGCGCATGATCGAGATCATCTCGCCTGCCGGACTCGAAGAGCTCTTCCGGACGGTCGTCGGCCTGACCGAGCGCGGCGAAGCAGAGATGTCGAAGATCGTCGAGCTCGCGAACCGCTACGAGGTCCCAATCGCGGAGCCCGAATGGTTCGCGGACGTCATCGAGCGCTACCAGCTCTCCATGCCGACGCCTTAGTCCGGGGCCGCCTGGATGTAAGCCAGGCGGCCTACACCCGTTCGCGATGGACTACCTGCTCGACAGGAACGCGATCACGATCTACGGCTGTAGTACTAGGCCGAGTCGGTCCTGGACGCGAACCAACACCACATCCAGGACCTACAGGCCACCATCGAGCGCCTCAGCGAAGAACTCGGGTGGGCGTGGCGACCGATTCCATCAGGCGGGGGTGACCTCTAGCCGCTCGATGACGTCGGTCAGGGTGAAACGGAAGGAGAACGGCAGTGGGCCGCCGGGGAAGTCTCCGTTCGCGTTGGCGGTCAGCGTCGGGCCCGATGGGTCGTAGTCGACGACGGTCAGCGTGATCTTCGGGGCGATCTGGTGGTCCTGGATCCACTGGGCGATCTGCGTGGCGCCGCGGTACTCGGTGCTGTCGTCGATCACCACCGATTCCGGTCCGAAGAGGCCGGTCAGTGCTTCGGCTTCGTGGGTGTTGGTCGCCTCGACGAACGAGGTGACCAGGGATTCAGTGATGGTTGCACTCATGATGTTGCCTTCCTGGGGAACTTTCTCTGAGTTTTATGTCCTTCTAGACAGAATAACGTGTCGCATAGGACAGGAAATTCCCGCACTGAGCGAGAAAGTTCGGTAGGCTGCGGGGATGGTTGCACCTGTCGATTCGTCGTCGCGGAGACTGCGCGAGGCGGGTGATTTCCCGTATCGGTCGGAGTTGCTGGCGAGCTTGAGCGCGCTGATCCTGTTGTGGGAGTCACCTGGCCTACAGAGCGAGATTCTCACCTCGAGCGGTGAGCCGATCGATCAGCCGGCGCACTCGGCACTTCGGCATCTGGCGGCCGGTCAGCCGATGCGGCCGAGCGATCTTGCCCAGGCCATGGGAACTGGTCCTTCGAACATCAGCAAGATCCTCAAGCGCCTTGAGGCGGCGGGATTTGTCGAGCGTAGTCCCGATCTCGAGGACACCCGCTCGACCTTGATCACGCTGACATCCGAGGGGCAGGCGGCCGCGCGTCACATCTATGACCTCGGCGACGCCATGATCGCCCAGGTGCTCGCTACCTGGTCGCCGCGCGACATCGCCCGGTACACCGAGCTGACGAAACGCTTCACCGCCGACGCGATCGCGGCCGCTGAGGTCATGCGACGCGAGGGCCTCGCCCACCCACGCTGACCGGATTCAGCTAGGGAAATCGGCGCTGCGTGAGAGGGCTTCACTGGCGCGGATGTCGGCGAGGTTCGACTCCAGGGTGTTGACGGCGGCATCGAATCCGCCGCTACCGAGCACCAGGCGGCGCGGCGGAGATTCCAGGTCCATTGCCTGAAGCACGGCCTGGACGCCACGCTCCGGATCGCCAGGCTGGTGACCGTTTTGGTCGATCATGGCTTTGCGGATGACGTCCAACTGCGGCAGGTAGGCGTCCACGGTCTCCCGCAGTGGCTCGTCGGCAAAATTCGAGTACGCCCGGGTGCGGAAGGCGCCCGGCTCGACGGCCAGCACCTTGATGCCGAACTCGGCAACCTCCGCGCGCAGTACGTCAGTGACTGCTTCAACTGCGAACTTCGCCGCCGAGTAGTACCCGAAGCCCTCAATCCCCCGCAGGCCCGCCACCGAAGACATGTTCACGACCCAGCCAGAACCCCGGGCTCGCATTCCCGGCAGGACCGCTCGGGTCACCTCCAGCACGGCGAAGAAGTTCAGCTCCATCACTCGCCGCACGTCCTCGGGCCGCATCCCCTCGATCGACCCATACCAGCCCCGGCCGGCGTTGTTCACGACCACCTCGATCCCACCGAACTGTTTCTCGGCGGCGGCAACCCCAGCTCGCACCTGACCGGCATCGGTCACATCGACCTCGACCACAAGGACGCTCTCGCCGTGCGGAGCAGCCCAGTCGGCCAACTCCGCAGGACGCCTCGAGGTGATCGCCACCCGGTCGCCCCGGGCCAGCACAGCGTCAGCGAACACCAACCCAAAGCCGCCAGGGGTCCCGCCGGTGATGAACCAAGTCCTCATGTCACTCCTCTTCGGGTTGATCCAGTTGGTCAAAAACTGTCCTCTTGGACACAGTAACATGTCCTGATCGACACTATATTTCGATCGAAATCCGTCGCCGCTAGCTATCTCGACAGAGGCTTGTGACTGCGTTGTGCATGCAATATATTGGACATCAGAGCTGGCGACCGCCGGGCTCGCAGACTCCGCTCGGGGGCTCCCGGTGCGGGAGGAGAGGAACCAGATCATGAGCACCGACCTGCAGATCAGGAACGTCGTACTCGTGCACGGCGCGTTCGCCGACGGCTCGGGCTGGCGGGGCGTGTACGAGAATCTGACGGCGCGCGGCTACCGGGTGACGGTCGTGCAGAACCCGCTCATCTCACTGGAGGACGACGTCGCAGCGACCAACCGGGTCCTGGACCGGCAGGACGGTCCGACGATCCTCGTCGGCCACTCCTGGGGCGGCACGGTGATCACCGAGGCCGGAGTCCACCCGAACGTGGCCGGTCTGGTCTACGTCTCCGCCCTGGCACCCGACGCCGGCGAGACCACGAGCCAGCAGTACGAGGGCTTCGCGGCGACGCCGGACTTCGTGATCGACGTCGGTGAGGACGGCTACGGCTTCCTCAACCACGACAAGTTCAAGGCCGGGTTCGCCCACGACGCGAGCGACGCGGACGCCGCCTTCCTGCGGGACTCGCAGGTCCCGATCAACATGTCGGTCTTCGGTACGGCGGTGAAGAACGCCGCCTGGCGCGACAAACCCACCTGGGCCGTCATCGCCACGGAGGACAAGGCCTTCGACCAGGCCATGCTGCAGCACATGGCGACCCGCAGCGGCGCCAAGATCACCAACGTGTCCGCCAGCCACGCCCTCTTCACGACACAGGCCGGGGTCGTCGCCGACACCATCGACGACGCCGCGAAGAACGCCGCGAACGCCCATCAGTGAACCGCTGATCATTATCCCCGCCGATCCGTGGGTCACTGATCGCTTCTCGACCAAGGGGCCGGCCCGCGCAGATCGCGCGCGCCGGCCCCTTTCGCTCCGGAGGACCGCATGTCGATCACCCCGTTCCAGGTGACACTCTGGATCGAACTCCTGGCCGCCGGACTCGGCGGCCTCCAAGGGGCACTCTTCGCCGCAGGCGTCCGGTCTCGCCGCATCGACGTGCTCGGCGTCATCGTGATCGGACTCGCCGTCTCGCTCGGAGGAAGCCTGCTCCGCGACCTCGTGCTCAATCAACCGCCGGTCGTGATCTGGAGCAACTGGTACCTGACCGTGGCCGGTGCGACGGCGATCCTCGGCATGGTGCTGCAACCGGTGCTCGCACGAGGGGACTGGCTCATCACCGTGCTCCTCGACGCCGTCGTGATGGGCCTGTTCGGAGCCATCGGCGCCTCGAAGGCGCTGTCCCTCGGCGTCGACGTGGCCGGGGCTTTGGTGGTCGGCGTCATCGGAGCCATCGGCGGCGGGATGCTGCGCGACGTGATGCTGGGCCTGTCTTTCTCTTTCCTGCACGTGGGCACCCTGTACGCCGTCGCGGCCGGCGCCGGCACCGGAGCGCTCATCCTCCTCGCCGAACTCGGTACACCCATCCCGATCGCAGGATCGGTCTGCGTGGTGCTGACCACACTCATGCGCCTGACCGCCGTCCGCTTCGACTGGACCTTCCCGGAACAGTTCGCGGTACGCCGCTGGCGAGGCCGGTTCCGACGGAGCCAGGCCTCCCGGCCGACGGCACGCCGTACCTCGCAGCAACGATCAACATGATGACGGTGATGCAATCCGGCGGCCGGCGGCCGGCGGGAGGCTCTCGGTTCGAGATCGGCGTCATCGACCATGGCAGCGGCCCAAGCAACTTGTTCATCGCGGAAGAGGGAGTGACTGGTGGAGCTCGACTGGAGTCTCGGGCACTACGAACCGACGGGGAAGTTGCTGCTGCCGATCTCCGAGCGGGTCGTGACGATGTCCGAGCCGCTCGTCGGTAAGCACATCATCGACCTGGGCTGCGGTACCGGGAACGCCGCTCTTCTCGCGGCCGAGCGCGGGGCCGTTGTCACCGGCATCGATCCGGCCGCGCGACTGCTCGAGGTGGCCCGCAAGCGAGCCGCCGAGCGTGGGCTGCAGGTCGAGTTCGCCGCCGGTGACGCCGCGTCGATCCCGGTCGGGGACGGTACGGCGGACTTGTTGCTGTCGGTCTTCGCGGTGATCTTCGCGCCGGATGCCGAAGCGGCGATCGCGGAGATGACGCGGGCGACCGCAGCGGATGGACTGATCCGGCTGACCTCCTGGATCCCGGGTGGATCGATGACGGCGATCAACCGGACAGCCGGCCAGTTCATGGCCGAGGTGTTCGGCGGCGGCGAGTCGCCGGATCCCGGAGCGGCCACCCCGCTCGCCTGGCACGACGAAGCAGCGTTGCAGGAGGCCTTCGCCGCTCACGGGTTCTCGGTCGAGCTGGAGCGGCATTCGCTACAGCTCAAGGCAACGTCGCCCGAGGAGTATTTGGAGGAGTCCGCGCAGCATCCGATGGCCGTGAGCGGGGCTCAGGCGCTGGCGTCGCGGTCGGACGGCGAAGAGCTGCAGGCGGAACTCCACCGCCGCCTGCTGGCCGCAGTACGGGACGTCAACGAAGATTCAGCGGCGTTCCAGGTCTCCAACGAGTACGCGATCGTCACCGCCCGCCGTTCCGTGGCGTGAGCCCGGCCAGTGGACGACGGCAGGGCGGAGTACGGCGGAGAAGGCGGCTATGCCGTCGACAACTAGGTCAGGCCTCGGTTTCGGCGTTCTCGTCGACCGCGAGGCTGTGCCAGATGTCGAACGCCACCGATGCGGCGCCTTCCGCGTCGCCGGCCTCGATGAGATCGATCAGCTGCTCGTGCCGACTGACCGACACCCGGCCGTCGACGCCGAAGCGCAATCGCTCCGCGCGGCGGATCAGTGGGTCGAAGCGTTCGATCACCGCTTCGAGTGCCTGATTGCCGAGTGCGGCGACCGGGATCCGGTGCAGTTCCTCGTCCACATCCAGTGCCGCACTCACATCGCCTGACGCCACCGCCGCGGCAAACCGGCGGTTCGCGTCTCGCATCCGGTCCACGTCGTGCGCGCTGATCCGCCCCGTCACCTGTCGTACCGCCAACTCGTGCATCGCGGCGACGACGTCCTTCGCGTCCCGCACCACCTGGATGTCGATGGCGCTGACCGTCGTGGATCGACCCGGCAGCGCCACCACCAGTCCACTCGCCCCAAGGCGCAGCAGCGCTTCGCGCACCGGGGTCCGGCTCACCCCCAGCCATTCGGCGAGCTCACCGTCCTTGAGTTGCTCTCCCGGCCGGAACGTTCCGTCGACGATGGCGTCGCGGAGGCGACGGTAGACGTCGTCGCGCAGAAGGGTGCGGTCTACGCCAGGACTGCCCTGGGGAATCGGCATGGCAATATATTGCACACACAGCCCCTCATTTACGAAACCGTGAGCGGCTCTTGTCTCACGTCGCGAGTGTATATTGCATATCCGAGACCGCGTCACAGCAGCCGCTCGGGACCTCCCGGTGCGGGAACGGAGTTCACCGCAGCTAGTACGTCAGGCTCTGGCAGCGAGCGGGCGGCCAACATGCGCAGCGCCCGGCAAACAACCCTGATGGCCGTCGACGCCCCTCGGTCGGCCTCGTCGTCGTGGTGATCGTGATCTATCTGAGCTCGCTGTACGCCGGGGTCGTGCTGCTGGATCGCGGCTACGACGTCGCGACCATCATCGCCCTGCTCTCGGCGTTGACCGCGGCCGCAGTCGAGGCGGGACGGCGCCTTATGCTCGTCCGGCCGGCGGCGGCGTCGTGACGGTGATCCCGCAGCTGGACGAGGAGCGCAGGCGGTGGGTGGCGACCGCGCTCGACCCGGTCGGCGATTTCGGCGTGCGGCTGCAGGAAGAAAAGAACCGCGCCGGCCTCACGTTTTCGGCAGATCGCCGACGCGACCCACTACTCCCATCCGCACATGTTCGGGCCGCCAAAGGACACACTCTGCCGACCTGGCCAGTGGCCGAGGCATTCCTGACCGCCTGCGGTGCTGACCGCGCCGCGTCACGTCTCGTAGACCAACCACTTGCTTTCGATCTCGCCGGGAGATCGACGTCTTGCTGCTTCGCGAACAGGAGCAGTTGGCAGAGTGGGTCGGCGAATTCCTGGTGGAACGCGTCACGGATCTGTTCCGCCGACGCCCTTGGACCGGCCGCGTCCGGTGTGCTGGAGATACGCCTGTGTGAGCTCGCCCACCTCCTCCTGCAACTTCAGCAGGAACCAGTCGGCATTCCGCGCGAACCCGACCCGCTCCTCGTAGCGAGCCGAGATCTTCTCCAACCGCTCCGCCAACTCCCCGAGCTCCACCCGGATACCCCAACCACACACCCCGGACAAGACGCGCCGGTTGTGGTGGCCTTGAACAGGAACTGGTGTCCAGGCACCTGGTACCACCTGTTGAAGGCCGTCGTTGGGGTCCAAGGCCCCAAGACCATCCGCACCCAAACCAGCTGGACGATCGAGGCTAACTGGGTTTCTCTGCGTCGGAGGCGGGCTCTTCCATCGGGGCCGGAGGGAACGCCTCCGGGTCGGAGAGGTCCGGTTCGGGGTCGGTCGTGGGGTGGGGGGCCGCCCGGGGGCTCCGGTGCGGTGTCGGTCTGCAGGCTCTTCGGGGCGGTGGCCCAGACCGCGGCGGCCGCGCGGGCGGCGTCGGTCTGGCGTCCGTAGTTCTTGATGTCGAGCGCGTACGCCTTCACCACCGCGGACAGATCCTGGCGCAGCTGCTTGTGCACCCAGAGCGCGTAGGCCTGCGTCCGGGCCTCGATGAAGTTCTTCAGTTCCTGCATCTGGGCCGGGGTCACGTCGTCGTCCTCCGAGTGGCCAGGGGTGAATTCGCCGTGGGCGGGCACGGCGCGGGCGGGGTCGCCGGGGCAGTCGGTCGGCTCCGGACTGAGCCATGTGCAGGCGAGTTCGGACATCCGTGCAGACGACTTCGAACATCGACAAAGCTCGCAATTGGCAACAAAGACAGGCTGTGTACTTGGACCTGATCGAGTGGCTGGCTCAGGATCGTGGCGGTACTCAGGCCGAGGTCCACCGTAAGCGACGTCAACTGATCAATGCGATCCGTATGGAGTTTGGCGGAGAGGCGATTTGGCGCGACCTGACGTAGGCCATCCCGCTGGGTGGCGCCTTGTGGATCACGCACCCGGTTTGCGGGCGCGACACAGCAGCTGAGAGGTCCGTCGCCGCACGGGTGGCGACCCGTCGTACGGCACCGCGGCAGCCGGTGCCGGACACGTACCGGAACTGAGCGTGCGGGAACTGTGCGGGGAGTGTGCGGGTGCTGGCCGTGGTCCGGGCGCACCGGCGCCGGTGGGATAAGGGGCAGCCGGCGGGGACCTCCCGCCCGATCTCAGGAGTCCCCGTTGCCAGGACTAGTCGGCCGCCTCCGACAAGCGGCCATCCCACTGCTCACCCTCGTTTTCGTGACGTCATTACTGGGCGTCCCGATGGCCTCTGCCGCCGAGGGCCCGCTCGCGTCCTTCGGCTACACCATGCCGGACCGCTTCGGTCTCGACGAGAACGGCGACGGTCTCACCGACTACGTCGCCGGCACCACCGACCACCCGGGCCCGGTGCAGGTCAACCCCAGCAGCTGGCATGTCGACCTCGACGCCTGCGCCAGCACCGATGGCGCCGCGCTCAGCTGGCGCGTCGTCGACCAGCCCGACCCGGCACACCCGCTCACCGTCACGCAGGGCGGCGAGGAGTGCGACGAATTTGACCTCGAGGTACCGGTCGAGGGCACGTACCGCGTCGCTCTCACCGCGACCAAGGACGGCGTCAGCACCACCCAGACCGTCCCGGTCGTCGTCCAGGACTGGCTGATCGTCAGCCTCGGCGACTCCTACGGCTCCGGCGAGGGCGTGCCGGACGTCGAGATCCCGCAGGACGAGTATCAGGAGTTCCTCGCGGCCTGGCGCGACTTCGACAACAAGATCCGCCGGGTCGCCACGATCGAGACCGAGCTCGCGCCGCTGCGCCGGCAGATGGAGCTGTGGCAGCACTACGTCAACCAGTACGACGCTCACTGCCTTCCCGGCAAGGCCGACTGGGACGCGGTCGAATGTGCCAAGGCGCTCGGCTACATCTCCGACCGCACACGCACGACCATCGAGGAGGCGATCAAGCTCGGGATCACAGTGGTGCAGGAGACGCTGACCGACGTCGCCAACGCCGTCGCCGCCTTCGTTACCAAGGTTCGGCAGGCCGCCGAGGCGGCCCACCAGGTCGTCGAGACCTTCGCCGGCAAGCACGCCGCCACCTGGCAGGACAAGCGGTGTCACCGGTCGGCCTACGCCGGGTCAGCGCAGGCCGCCAAGCGTCTCGAGCAGGACGACCCGCGCACGTCGGTGACCTTCGTGCACCTGGCCTGCAGCGGCGCGAGCATCGTCTACGGCCTACTGGGTCGCTACACCGGCGTGGAAAAGGCCGGGACCGACAGCAACGAATGGTGCAACGAGCGCACCGGGCCGCTCGACCCCGGGCCTCCGCCCGGCGCGTGCATCACGCCGCAGGTCGACCGGGCGAAGGAGATCGTCGGCGATCGCGAGGTCGACGCGGTCTACGTCTCCATCGGCGGCAACGACGCGCATTTCGCCGACATCGTCGTCGCCTGCATGATGCAGAACCCCTGCTACCAGGAGAACTGGATCTCGGACAACGAGGCCGAGCGCGACAAGACGTGCGGCGACCAGATCTGGCGGTTCACCGTTCCCGGCTACTTCTGCCACCTGTTCTTCGACCTGCTGCCCGACGTCGACGAGGAGGGCAACGACGTGTTCAAGAGCGCGGCACAGCTGTGGAAGGAGGGGCGCGACGGCGTCGTCGGCGACCAGATGTACAAGGGCCACGTCACGCTGTTCCGCGACCTCGCCCGCGCCGTCTCCGGCGTAGAGGGCAGCGACGGCAAGCTGCTGGCCTGGGACGACCGCGACCGGGTCTTCCTGTCCGAGTACGTCGACGCCACCCAGGACACCGACGGAAGCGCCTGCGGTCGACCGGAGAAGGGGATCCTCACCATCCCGGGCTTCTCCCAGCACGAGTTCGAATGGATCGCGAGCACCGTCGCCCCTGAGCTCAACGCCAATGTCGAGGCAGCGACGCAGGCCCACGGCTGGACGCTGGTCGACGGGATCTACGAGCGCTTCGCCGGGCACGGCTACTGCGCCGACGACAACTACCTCGTCCGGCTGCAGGAGTCGTTCCTGCGGCAGGGCAACAAGGAGGGCACCGTCCACCCGAACGTGCACGGTCACAGGATGTACGCCGACAACATCCTGCGCGAGTGGAAGGAGGCGTTCTACGGCAGCGAGACCGACCACTCGACGCCACGGCGGCCCGACCAGCTGGCGTTCGCCGACGCCGGCGGCCCGTACACCGTCGCCGAGGGCAGCACCGCGACGGTGCAGCACGAGTCGATCGACCACGACGGCGACCCGCTCAGCTTCGACTGGTCCGTCGACCCGGCGATCGCCCGGATCGAGCGGGACGGGCACCGCGACGCCGCACTGGTGGGCATCGACGACGGTACGACGACCGTCGGCCTTCGGGTCCTGGACCAGGAGGAGGGCTACGCCACCGACAGCACCCGGGTGACGGTCACCAACGCCGCCCCGACGGTCAACGCCGGCGCCGACGCCAGCTCCACCGAGGGCACCGTATGGACTGGCAGCGCCTCGGTCACCGACCCGGGGACGCAGGACACGCACACCGCGGTCGTCGACTTCGGCGACGGCACCGCGCCGAAGGAGCTCGCGGTCACCGGCGGCCGGGTCGCGCTGTCCCACCGCTACCTGGATGAGGGCCGCTTCGACGTGTCGGTCACGGTGACCGATGACGACGGGGCCGTCGACCGCGACGAGGTCATCGTCACCGTGAGCAACGAGGCGCCGGTCGTGCAGCCGGTCGTCGCGCCGCTCGAGCCGCAGCGGGTCGGCACGCAGGTCGTCGCCAGCGCCCGGTTCACCGACACCGGAACGGTTGACGTGCACACCGCTACGGTCGACTGGGGCGACGGCAACCGCGGCGCGGCCACCGTCACCGAGGACGGCGGCACCGGTGAAGCGCGGGCGAGCCACGCCTACACCGTCCCCGGCACGTACCGCGTGACCATCACCGTCGACGACGCCGACGGCGGTATCACGTCAAGCACGTACCAGTACGTCGTCGTCTATGACCCGAGCGGCGGCTTCGTCACCGGTGGCGGCCTGCTCGACAGCCCCGCCGGCGCCTACAAGGCCGACCCGTCGCTCGCGGGGCGCGCGCACTTCGCCTTCGTGTCGAAGTACGCCAAGGGCGCGAGCGTCCCGACCGGCTCGACGTCCTTCCGGTTCACCGCCGGCGAGCTCGAACTCGAGTCCAAGGCCTACGAGTGGCTCGTCGTCGCCGGCGCCCGCGCACAGTACAAGGGCATCGGCACCGTCAACGGCGCCCCGGGCCACGCGTTCACCGTGACCGCGCTGGACGGTGACCAGCTCGGCAAGGGCAAACCGGACCTGCTGCGGGTGCAGATCTGGTCGCCGACAGGTGGGCTGATCTACGACAACCAAAGCGGCGCGCCGCTCGATGCCGACCCCGTGCAGGGCATCGCCGCCGGACAGGTGCAGGTCCAAGGAATTAAGTAGCAGCAGCGAATCCAGTAGCAGGTTGCAGGGGCGGGTCCGACAAGGCCCGCCCCTGCGGCGTGCGGTATTGCCATGAGGGCCCGGTGAGCCGGAGCCTCAACGTTTCCGGCCCTAGCAGGGGCCAGGGCCGCAGGCTAGCCGACGGAGATGGGTGAACCGGATACCGGCCTTGAGTCGCTTGGTATCCGTCGTGTCTCGGGAACACACACACGCGCTTTTCTCAGGTGATCTGATCGAGGTCTCCAGGTGCCAGATCGGATCTTCTGCGCACGTAGCGGAGCATGTGGCGCCAGGCCCCGGCCTGCATCGCCGCGTCGGCGGCGACTTCTATGACGACCGTGGGCGCGACCTTGGTGATGGGGGTCTTGGGCTTGCTGCGCCGTCCGGTGGAGATGTTGTCCGGCCTGGGTTCAGTGGTGCTGTCCGGCCGACGATCACGAGCTCGAGGCCGCGGTACAGACCGGCCACGACCGCTTCGGGGCGTCGGGTGTTTCGAGCTGGCGGTCGCCGACGAGATTCTGAAGCGCAACCCGGCCAAATCGAAGATCGTGAAGAGGCCCGTCATCGGCGATTCCGACATCGTCGTCTGGTCGGACGAAACGGTGGACGCGATCGTCGAGGCACATCCGGAGCGGTTCCAACTGATCCCGATCATCGGAGCGGGCGCCGGGCTTCGGCAAGGCGAGATCTTTGCACTGGCCCCGGAGGACTTCGACTTCGACGAGAAGCTCATCCGGGTTCGACGCCAGGTGAAGAAGCTCGGTAGGCACTTCGTGTTCGCGCTGCCCAAGAACGACCGCGAGCGAGTAGTCCCGATGTCAGAGCACGTTGCCGAGCTGGTGCAGGATCACATCGAGCGGTTCGGCACGACCGAGGTTTCCTTGCCGTGGGAACGGCTGGACGGCGCCCCAAGAACCGTCCGACTGCTGTTCATTTGGTCCGACGGAAAGCAGATCCGGGCCCGCAACTACGAAGAGACGATCTGGAAGCCTGCGTTGGCCGGGGCGGGCGTCATCTCGCCTCCGACCCGAGACAATCGCGGTCGCCGGCACTACACGACGGACCGCAAGACCGGTATGCACGCTCTGCGGCATCACTACGCCAGCGTGACACTGCATGACGGGGTCAACATCAAGGAACTTGCCGAGTACCTGGGCCACCACGATCCAGGTTTCACACTGCGCCTCTACACGCATCTGTTGCCGTCGTCGCACGACAAAGCACGCCAGGCCGTCGACCGCCGGATGGCGCGACTCCGGCTGCGACTGACGGAGCAGCGACGGAGCAGGGACGATTCAGCTGCGGCGTGACCTCCGGCGGCCTATCGGCCGCCGGAGCGGCCAAGGTGCCCCTGACCTGCGGAAACGTCGTCAGCTGAGGCCTTTGAGGAGTTGGCGGGCCATGACTATGCGTTGGACCTGGTTGGTGCCTTCGTAGATTTGGGTGATCTTGGCGTCGCGCATCATGCGTTCGACCGGGTAGTCGTGGGTGTAGCCGTAGCCGCCGAGGAGTTGAACGGCGTCGGTGGTGACAGCCATCGCGACGTCGGAGGCGAAGCACTTGGCGGCGGCGCCGAAGTAGGTCAGGTCGGCGTCACCGCGCTCGGATCGCGCGGCGGCGGCGTACGTGAGCTGGCGGGCCGCCTCGATCTTCATGCCCATGTCGGCGAGCATGAACTGCAGGCCCTGGAACTCGGCGATCGCCTTGCCGAACTGCTTGCGCTCCTTCACGTACCCGAGCGCGTAGTCGAGCGCGCCCTGGGCGATGCCGAGCGCCTGGGCGGCGATCGTCACCCGGGTGTGGTCGAGCGTCGCCATCGCGGTGGTGAAGCCGGTCCCCGGGTCGCCGATCATCCGCGCGGCGGGGATCCGGACGTTGTCGAAGTACACCTCGCGGGTCGGCGAGCCCTTGATGCCGAGCTTCTTCTCCGGCGCGCCGAACGAGACGCCCTCATCGTCCTTCTCGACCACGAAGGCGGAGATCCCCTTCGACCGCGCGTCCGGATCCGTCACCGCGAAGACCGTGTAGAAGTCGCTCACTCCGGCGTTGGTGATCCACCGCTTCACGCCGTTCAGGACGTACCCGTCCCCGTCGGCGACCGCCCGCGTCTTCATCGCGGCGGCGTCCGAACCGGCCTCGGGCTCCGACAGGCAGTAGGAGAACATCGCGTCACCCGCGGCCACCGGCGGCAGGTACCGCTGCTTGACCTCGTCCGACGCGGACAGCAGCAGCGGCAGCGAGCCGAGCTTGTTCACCGCCGGGATCAGCGAGGTCGAGGCGCAGGCCCGGGCGACCTCCTCGATCACGATCACGGTCGCGAGCGCGTCCGCCCCGGCGCCGCCGTACTGCTCCGGGATGTGCGGCGCGTGGAAGTCGGACGCCTTCAGCGCGTCGTACGACGCCTTCGGGAACTCGGCCAGCTCGTCCACGTCCCCCGCGTGCGGGGCGACCTTGGCGTCGCAGACGTCGCGAACGGCCTCACGGATCGCCTGGTGCTCCTCGGACAGCGCGTACAGGTCGAATGAGTTACTCACGAGTTGCACTGTACGACGTGGCCTCGCGACCAGACAGCCGTCGTACGCCGAAAGTGACCAACAGCGCACGCGGCGGAGGACCGGTGGACATGAGCCGGTCACCGGTTGATAACCGCGGTCGGTAGAGTCCCGGGCATGACTGAAGCGACGCCCCGTCCGCTCCGGATCGCCGTGATCGGCACCGGCTATCTCGGCTGCAACACGGCCGCCGGGATGGCCGAGTTCGGTTTCGACGTCATCGGGGTAGAGATCGACGAGCACCGGCTGAAGCTGCTGAACGACGGCAAGGCACCGCTGTACGAGCCCGGGCTGGACCCGCTGCTGAAGAAGCACACCGAGTCCGGACGGCTCCGGTTCACCAGCGACTACCGGCAGATCGCGGACTGGGCCGACGTGCACTTCATCTGCGCCGGCACCCCGCAACTCGAGGGCAGCGAGGCGGCGGACCTGTCCCAGGTGCACTCGGTCGTCAGCATGCTGGCGCCGCTGCTGACCGAGCCGACTCTGGTGGTCGGCCGGTCCACGGTCCCGGTCGGTACGGCGACGATAATGGAGCAGCGGTTCCACGCCGAGTCCCCGGCCGGTACGGCGGTCGAGCTCGCCTGGCAGCCGGAGTTCCTCCGCGAGGCGCATGGCGTGGAGGACACCCTGCACCCGGACCGGCTGGTGTTCGGCGTGGCGTCGGAGACCGCGGAAGCCCGGCTGCGTGAGGTGTTCGCCGCCCCGATCGCCGACGGTACGCCGGTGGTCGTGTGCAACCGGCCCACCGCCGAGCTGGTGAAGGGCGGTGCGAACGCCTTCCTGGCCACGAAGATCTCGTTCATCAACGCGCTCGCCGAGCTGGCCGACGCGACCGGCGCCGACGTCACCCAGCTGGCCGACGCGCTCGGGTACGACAAGCGGATCGGCCGCGGCATGCTGAACGCCGGCCCCGGCTACGGCGGCGGCTGCCTGCCGAAGGATCTGCGGTCGTTCATGCACCGGGCCGGTGAGCTCGGGGTCGAAGAGGTGATCACGCTGCTGCGCGAGGTGGACGACATCAACCACCACCGCCGGGCCCGGATCGTCGACGTCACCCACGAGGTGCTCGGTGGCGAGTGGGTCGGCAAGAACGTCACCGTCCTCGGCGCGGCGTTCAAGGCCGGTACGGACGACGTCCGCGACTCGCCCGCCCTGGACGTGGCCGGCCGGATCCAGCTGCACGGCGCCAACGTCACGGTCTACGACCCGGAGGCGATGGAGAACGCCCGCAAGGTCCGACCGACACTGCGGTACGCGGGTTCGGTGATCGACGCCTGCCAGGGGGCGCACGCCGTACTGCATCTGACCGAGTGGCCCGAGTTCCGGCAGCTCGACCCGGTGACCCTGCGGGACGTCGTCGCCACGCCCGCTCTCGTCGACGCCCGGCTGCAGCTGGACTCCGCGAAGTGGCGTGCGGCGGGCTGGACCTACCGAGCGCCGGGCAGGCCCTAGGTAACGGTCGCCGCGCGCAGGACGGGTCTGGTCAGTACGACGAGACCCGTCAGCGCCGCGGCGAACGAGATGCCGAGACAGACGCCGGTGATGCCCACGCTCTGCAGGTCCGCGAGAGTGCCGAGGATCGGGTTCATCACCACGAGCGCCAGGCTCTGGCACAAGACCACGACCGACTGCAGCCGTGACTGGTACTCACGCTCGACCGAGTTCATCAGCAGCGGCAGCACGTGACCGGTGAAGGTGCCGACGCCGATCCCGCTGAGCACACCGGCGGCGAAGGTCAGCGGCAGCGGATCGAGGACCGACAGACCGAACAGCCCTACCGCGGCCACCAGCAGGCCCAGTGCGGCGAACACACCCGGCCGCGGGAACGCTCCGCGCATCAGGATGCGCAGCGCTATCACCCCCACTCCGAGACTCCTGCTCGCCACCAGCAGCCCGGCGGTCGCCGCGTCCCACCCGTGGGCCCGGGCCAGCAACGGGAAAAGCAACGCGTCCAGCGGCATCAGCAACCCGGCTGCCACCGTCATCGTGATCAGCAGCGCGCGGGTGAGCGGACGCCCGAAGGCGACCTTGATCCCGGCCACGATCGACCGGATCATGCCGCTCGGCATCTGGCCCGGCGGGGTGATCGTCTTCCGCAGCAGGATCAGCACGACGATCATCACAGCGAAGGTGAGCGCGTCGAAACCGGCCGCGGCGGCGAGCCCGGCCCAGCTGACCAGGAGGCCGCCGACCGCGGTGCCGGTGACGGCGAAGACGACACCGGTGACCTGGAAGCTGGCCAATGCCCGCGGCACCTGCTCCGGCGGAACGAGCAGGCGCGGCATCGAGCGCGACGACGGCAGGAAGAACGCGTCGATCACACCGACTGTCAGGGCCAGGGCGAGCAGCAGCCAGACCGGCTCGCCCGCCGCGAGCGTGGCCGGGACCAGCGCCGCCGTCACGGCGAACATCGCCAGGCAGCTGGCCAGGAGGACGCGAGGTGCGCCGAAGCGGTCGCCGACCGCGCCGCCGATCAGCAGCAGGGCGGCGCGCGGCGCGGCCGCGAACAACAGGACCAGGCCGGCGATCCGGCCGCCGTGTTGGCTGGCGGACCATCCGATGGCGAACATCATCGTCAGGTCGCCGAGCAGGGACACGGCGGCGCCGAACAGCCAGATCCAGTAGCGGACCGGGATGCGCTGCGTATCCGATTCAGCGGGCGGAGTCACGATCGTTGACCTTAGACGACAACGGTTGGGATCTCATGGCTACCCGGCCACGCTCTGTGGAAAACCGGCTGCGATCAGCCTTTACGCAGCTCTGCGGCGCCGTCACGGACCGTACTGCCCTTCGCCCGGGCAAGGTCGGCCAGCGACTCCTGGAAAGCGATCATCCGGTCCCGCAGCTTCTCGTCCGACGCGGCCAGGATGCGAACCGCGAGCAGCCCCGCGTTGCGCGCGTTCCCGATCGACACCGTGGCCACCGGCACCCCGGCCGGCATCTGCACGATGGACAGCAGCGAGTCCATCCCGTCCAGGTACTTCAGCGGCACCGGTACGCCGATCACCGGTAGCGGAGTCACCGACGCCAGCATGCCCGGCAGGTGCGCGGCCCCGCCGGCGCCCGCGATCAGCACCTTCAGACCCCGCTCGTGGGCTGACCGTCCGTAGTCGATCATCTCGGTCGGCATCCGGTGCGCCGACACCACATCCGCCTCAAAGGGCACGTCGAACTCCACGCACACCTCGGCCGCGGCCTTCATCGTCGGCCAGTCCGAGTCCGACCCCATCACGATTCCCACACTCATGCCGCAGCTCCCTACTCGTCGATGGTGCCGGTCAGGTACGCGGCCGCGTGCCGGGCGCGTTCACGGACCTCCTCGAGGTCGTCGCCGTACGCCGTGACGTGGCCGACCTTGCGCCCGGGTTTCACGGACTTGCCGTAGAAGTGGACCTTCAGGCCGGGGTCGCGGGCCAGACAGTGCAGCAGCCCGCGGTGCATGTCCTCGACGTCGCCGCCGAGCACGTTGACCATCACCGTGTACGGCGCTCGCGCGGCCGGCGATCCGAGTGGCAGGTCGAGCACCGCCCGCAGGTGGTTCTCGAACTGGGAGGTGACCGCGCCGTCGATCGACCAGTGGCCGGTGTTGTGCGGGCGCATCGCCAGCTCGTTGACCAGCAGGCGGCCGTCGCGCGCCTCGAACATCTCGACCGCGAGGATGCCGACCACACCGAGCTCGCCGGCGATCTGCAGCGCGGTGTGCTGGGCCTGGGCGGCCTTCTCCGGGGCGAGGCCGGGCGCGGGTGCGGTGACCTCGACGCAGATGCCGTCGCGCTGGACCGACTCGACGATCGGGTAGGCGACCGCCTGGCCGTGCGGCGAGCGGGCCACGATCGCGGACAGCTCACGGACGAAGTCGACCTTCTCCTCGGCCAGGATCGGTACGCCGGCGCCGAAGGCCGCGGCGACCGCGTCGTCGTCCGGGCCGTTCACGAACCAGACGCCCTTGCCGTCGTAGCCGCCGCGAGTGGTCTTCAGGATCACCGGGAAGCCGCCGACCCGCTTGGCGAAGTCCTCCACGTCGGCGGGTGACTCGACCACCTGGTGGGCCGGTGAGGGCGCGTCGAACCTGTCCAGCCGCCGGCGCATGACCGCCTTGTCCTGGGCGTGTACCAGCGCGTGCGGGCCGGGATGGACCTTCACCCCCTCGGCTTCGAGGCTGTGCAGCAGGTCGGTCGGCACGTGCTCGTGGTCGAACGTGACCACGTCACACTCGGCGGCGAAGCGCCGTACCGTGTCCGGATCGCGGTAGTCGCCGACGGGCGCGTCGGCCACCGCCTGAGCCGCGGACACCGCCGGGCCCTCGGCCAGCACCCGGAGCTGAATGCCGAGCGCGACCGCGGTTTCCTGCGTCATCCGGGCCAACTGGCCGCCGCCGACCATGCCGACCACCGGCGTACCGACGGGCAGGTCCTTTCGATCGAACTTCACAGGCAGGAGCCTAATGTCCATACAACACCCGGCCGTCGGCGGCCACCGTGGCGCGCTGGCGATTTCGGCGTCGACCGGGTCGCCGGGTACCGTGGGAAGCTGCCATTCCCGTCGCGGTGTGATCACAGAAGGTTCCGGAGACCGTTGAAGCTCGTCACCACGCTGTATCGCCAGGTTGAGCACCTGGTGCACGAAGTGGCCAAGTTCGGTCTGGTCGGTCTGCTCGGCATGGTGGTCGATCTGCCGATCTACAACTGGCTGGTGTTCAACAACCCGTTGGTGTTCGGTACGCCGGGCGACGGGATGCTCCATCACAAGCCGCTGACCGCCAAGGTCATCTCGGTGACGCTGGCGACCATCGCGACGTACCTGGGCAACCGGCACTGGACCTGGCGGCACCGCGAGCGCTCCGGCCTGCACCGCGAGTACGTCCTGTTCTTCGTGCTGAACGGCATCGGCCTGCTGATCGCGGCCGGCTGCCTGGGCTTGTCCCGCTACGTCCTGGACCTGCACAGCGCGCTGGCCGACAACATCTCCGCGAACGTGATCGGCCTCGGCCTGGGCACGCTGTTCCGGTTCTGGTCCTACCGCAAGTTCGTCTTCCGCGAGGAGCTCGCCCTCGAGGAGGCCGAGCACACCCCGGCCCCCGAGTCCCCGGCCGGGCTCGACGCCGAGTCCACCGGCGACCTGCCCGCGGTCCGCTGATCCGCTCGGGCGTTCCCGCTTTCCTGTCGGTTACGACGGGTGCGTGGGGATAGCTGAATGGGCGCGGCGGAGTGACACTGGCCGTGTCACAGCCGGGGCCACGGGAGGGCGGCCCGGCGAAACCGTAAGGAGGCGGCCATGGCCCTGTTCATGGACGTGCACGAGAGCCTGCCGGAAGGCGCGACGGCCAAGGACGTCGCCGAGGCGCACAAGGCTGACATGAAGGTGCAGGACGAGTACGGCGTGAAGTACCTGCGCTACTGGGTCGACGAGGCCAACCAGAAGGTGTTCTGCCTCGCCGAGGCACCCGATGCCGAAGCCGCCATCGCCGTCCACCGCGAGGCCCACGGCCTGGTCGCGGACCACATCTACGAGGTCACCGAAGGCAGCTGACGACCAGCCCGCGAGCGGCGCCACCCGGGTCGGGCGGCGCCGCTCGACTGTGTCACTGTCCGTTGTCGATGGGGCGTGTGAGGATGCGGGGATGACTGGATTCGACGTTCGTACGGCGGTGGCGGAGGACTACGAGAGGTTCATGGCCCTGTTCAGCGGGGCCCTGATGTTCGAGATACAGGCCGACGAGCTGGGCCGCCAGCTGTTCGAGCCAGAGCGGGCTCTGGTCGCCGTGGACGGCGACGAGATCATCGGGACCGCGGGCGCATTGACCCGTGACCTGTCCGTGCCCGGTGCGGTGGTGCCGGCCGCGCATGTGACCGCGGTCGGCGTCCGGGCGACGCATCGCCGGCGCGGTGTCATGTCGGAGCTGATCAGCCGGCAACTGCGGGAGGTGCCGGAGGCGATCGCGGTGCTGTGGGCCACTGAGCCCGCCATCTACGGCCGGTTCGGGTACGGCGCCGCCGCGTGGGGGACGTCGTACGAGGTCGATCTGCACCGGGTCGGACCGCCGAGCGTGCGGACTCGTCCCGGTGAGCTCGGCGAGCTGTCCGCGGAGGAGGCAGCCAAGCAGTTGCCGCCGCTGCTGAGGACCTTGCAGGAGCGGCGGCCAGGTGTGTCCGGTCGATCGGAGCTCAGGTGGCAGAAACGCCTGGAGGACAAGCCGGAGAGCCGTGGCGGCAACACACCCCGGCAAATCCTGGTGCACCGGGACGAGACGGGCACGGTGGACGGGTACGCGCTGTGGCGCGGCAAGATGAACTGGGTTTCGGTCGGCCCGGCCAACGAGGTGTCGGTCGAGGAACTGGTCGCGGTCGAGCCGGCGGCGTACCGGGCGCTCTGGCAGCATCTGCTCACGCTCGATCTGGCCGCGAAGCTCGAGTTCGGTCACGCCGCGGTCGACGAGCCGCTGCAGCAGCTCGTGACCACTCCGACCGCGCTGAACCGGCGGGTCGGCGAGTCGCTCTGGGTCCGGGTGACGGACGTCGCCGAGGCGCTCGGTCAGCGACGGTACGCCGTACCCGTCGACCTGGTGCTCGAGGTGGCCGACCACCTGATCCCAGCGAACTCGGGCCGATTCCGACTGACCGCCGACGGCGCGGCGGCACGATGCGAACCCACCGAGGACCGGGCCGACCTGAGCCTGTCGATCGCGGCACTCGGCGCCGCGTACCTCGGCGGCCGGACCCTCGCCGAGTTCGCAGCCACGGGCGAGGTCACCGAACACACCTCAGGCACCCTCACCAAGGCCACCGCCGCCTTCAACTGGCCGATCGCACCCGTCAGCATCGAAATCTTCTGACCTGCAGGATCATCGGCGGGCGGGGTGGCCTACTCGCCGTTGAGGGGGGCGCCGGGGTCTTTCCAGCGGAAGTGGATGGCGGTGGGGAAGGAGAGCGGGACTTTGCCGCGGGATTGGATGACGGTGGACAGGCCGTTGGCGCGGCTGACGGCGTACAGGTAGCCGGACTGGGTGTCCCTGTCGATGCCGAGCAGCAGTGTGCCGGACTGGCCGCACTTCTGGGCGAGCAGGGCTTCGAAGCCCTGCCAGGTCGAGCGGCGGACGAGCTTCACGATCGGCTGGAGCGGTGCTGTGGTCGGCAGGTGGATGGTATAGAGCGCACCGCTTCGGGTGTTCGCGAGGAAGGTGTCGTAGGTCCGGGATTTGCTGATCAACGCCATCGACTTGACCGCGGCGAAGCCGGGAGCGGACACCCTGTTCCGCCAGACGCCTTTGCTGTCGATGGTCCAGCGGAAGAGCACACCGTCGCCGCGGAGTCCGTACGTGTGCCAGCGCGAGATACCAGCCTCGGTCGGGCCCTGGTACTCGGCCTCCTCGAGGGCGACGAAGCTCCCCCAGCCGCCGCCGATCCGGGTCGCCGTCGGGCCGATGGAGTCGATCTGGCCGTCCTTCGCGTGGTAGCCGGTCGAGTAGAGCGCATCGCCCAGGATCACGTACCCGTTGACGGCCAGGCCGCCGAACCCGTCCTCCCGGATCGACATCGAGCTGCTCACCCTGGCCAGCCCATCGGGGTACACGCCGTTGGCCAGGATGCCGCTCCTGATTGTCGGCGGCACCGTCGCGATGATCCCCTGCTCCCCGTGGTCACCGCCGGCCGTCACCGCGCCGGCCCCGATCACGCAATTCGCCGACGTCGCCGCCACCGCCGTACCAGCCGTCCCCGGTAGCAGGCTGCCCGCCACCAGCAGCGCCGCTGCCGTCGTCCCGATCACCCTGTTCATCCCCGCACCACCCCTTCGGCCTGTACTTGACCAGATGCCGCAACGGGCCGATTGGTTACCGAAGTAGGCAATTGGTAGTTGGTGGCCGAAATCCCTTGTTGCGGTGAGAAAACATCACAATACTGTGCGTGCGCCTGAGGATCGCCCCACCGAAAGGACCGCACCATGAGGAAACGTGTAGCCGCTGTGCTGACCACCGGGATCGCCGCGGCGGCTCTGGCCGGTGTCTCCGCACCAGCCCAGGCCACGGCCACCTGGACCCACGTCGGCACCTATCCGACGAAGTCCAAGTGCATCGACGCCGGCCAGACCTACCAACGCGAAGGCTGGGACTACAGCTGCCGCACCCGCCCGGCCGGCGACTGGCTTCTGTTCATCCAGTAGCCCGACGCGCTCTAGCGGTTGTCGTCGGAGTTGAAGAGGGTTTCGCCGTCGTCAGCGGCCGTGGCGGGCTGCTGGCGGCGGCGCATGTGTGCCGGGGGCTCCTCGTCGTCCAGGATGCCGTCGCCGGGCTTGCCCTCAGGGCCGCCGAAGAGCAGGTCGGACATCTGCAGATGGACATGCTCGACATGCGGTACGTCTGGCAGCACGACCTGCCCGCGTTCACCGGCGGACTCGATGTGCAGCGTGCCGCAGCCGAGGATGCGGTCGACCAGGCCGTGCTCGTAGGAGACGTCGTTGATCCGCATCAGCGGGATGTCCCGGCCGGTGCGGGTGAGGATGCCGTGCCGGGTGATCAGGCGGCGGTTGGTCAGCGTGTAGGTGGAGAAGAACCAGTTCAGGAACGGCTTGGCGGCGAACGTCAGCAGCAGCACCACACCGACGGCGAGAATCGCGAGCCGGACCGGCGTCTGCATGCTGCCGGTCGGCACGATCGCGGCCAGGAAACTCCCCGCGCCCGCCACCACGAGCAGCACGAACACCGGGAAGATCAATGCCTTCCAGTGCGTCCGGGTGCTGACGACGACGTACTCGTCCTCACCCAACAACTTCGCCGAGATCGCCATGGTCCCAGTGTCACAGTTCCCGGGTTCGCTTGTCCTGTCCCGACACGACCGGCTGTACGACGTACGCCGTACAGCCGAGCGTGGCCGGGCGGGCACAGATAGTGGTTTAACTCTTCACAAGATGCATACAGTGCGCCAGTATGCGCGAGGGGTAATCACCAGCGGAGAAGGAGCCGTGCATGGCCGTCTTGTCGGTACTCGACCGGGAGCACACCGTCGCGCCGCCGGGGTACAGCCGCTGGCTGATCCCGCCGGCCGCGCTCGCCGTCCACCTGTGCATCGGCCAGGCCTACGCGACCAGCGTCTACAAGACGTCGCTGGTGAAGCATTTCGACACCAGCCAGACCGCGATCGGGGTGATCTTCAGTATCGCGATCGTGATGCTGGGTCTGTCCGCCGCGATCGGCGGCACCTGGGTGGAGCGCAACGGGCCGCGCAAGGCGATGTTCGTGTCGGCCTGCTTCTGGGCCACCGGGTTCGTGGTCGGTGCCCTCGGCATCGGTACCGGGCAGCTCTGGATCGTCTACCTGGGGTACGGCGTCATCGGTGGTATCGGCCTCGGGATCGGCTACATCTCCCCGGTCTCCACGCTGATCAAGTGGTTCCCGGACCGCCCGGGCCTGGCCACCGGACTGGCGATCATGGGCTTCGGCGGCGGCGCGCTCGTCGCCAGCCCGCTGTCGCGTCAACTGCTCAGCCTGTACGACGACAGCTACGACCCGGGTAACAGCGCATCGGTGGCCGGCGGCGGCGCGCTGGTGGCGTTGTTCCTCACCCTGGGCATCGGCTACTTCGTGATCATGATGTTCGGGGTCGTCAACATCCGGGTGCCCGCGGAAGGCTGGAAGCCGGACGGGTTCGACCCGGCGACGGTCAAGCAGAAGGCTCTCGTCACCACGAACAGCGTGTCGGCCGCGAACGCGATCAAGACCCCGCAGTTCTGGTGTCTGTGGGTGGTGCTGTTCTGCAACGTCACCGCGGGGATCGGCATCCTCGAACAGGCCAGCCCGATGATCCAGGACTTCTTCCGCGGCACCGACGGCAAGTCCACGGTGGCGGTCGCCGCCGCGTCCGGGTTCGTCGGGCTGCTGTCGATCTTCAACATGGCCGGCCGGTTCGGCTGGTCCAGTACGTCGGACGTGATCGGCCGCAAGCCCATCTACGCGATGTATCTCGGGGTCGGCATCATCGCCTACTTCCTGCTCGCCACCCTCGGGCACAACAGCACGGTGATCTTCGTCCTGCTCGCCGCGGTGATCCTGTCCTTCTACGGCGGCGGGTTCGCGACCGTACCGGCGTACCTGCGGGATCTCTTCGGGACCTACCAGGTGGGCGCGATCCACGGGCGGTTGCTGACCGCGTGGTCGGCGGCGGGGATCGCCGGGCCGCTGATCATCAACGGATTCCTCGACCGGGAAGGGAAACCGGGCACGCTGACCGCCCAGGCGTACCGGCCGGCGCTGTTCACCATGGTCGGTGTGCTGGCGGTCGGCTTCGTCGCCAACCTGCTGATCCGCCCGGTCGCGGACCGGTTCCACGAGCGCTCCGAGTCGACGATGGAGGCCGCGAAATGAACCAGACCCCACGCCTGGTGGTCTCCTGGCTGCTGGTCGCCGTACTGCTCGGCTACGGCGTCATCCAGACACTCATCACGGCCGCGAAGATCTTCACGAGTTAGCTGGTCCGGAGGTGCGTCACGTCCCCGGCAGCCAAGGGCTTCGGGCCGTCGGGGGTGTCGATGATCAACCGCCCGTCGTCGTCCAGGTCGCGCGCTCTGCCTTCGAGGAAGGTGCCGTCAGGGAGCTCGACCCGGACCAGGCGGCCGAGTGTCGCGGAGTGGTCGCGGTACTCCGGCAGGATCGTCGACGGATCCCCATTGGCCTCGACCCACGTCTGGTAGCGAGCGGCAAGCTCCCGCAGTACGGCGGCCAGCACGGTGGCCCGGTCTGTCGTCGCCGCGCCCTCGAGCGCCAGTGATGTCGCAGCGGGGTGCGGCTTCTCCGCCTCGCGCAGTGTCACGTTGAGCCCGATACCCACCACAGCTGCCGGTCCGTCCACCCGCTCGAGCAGGATGCCGGCCAACTTGCGGTCCTCGACCAGTACGTCGTTCGGCCACTTCACCTGGGCCGGGATCTCCCCCACCCGTCGTACGGCGGCCGCGACGGCCAGCGGCACCAGCAACCCCAGCCACGGCCACCGTGCTGCCGGCACAGCCGTCGGACGCAGCAGAGCCGACGTCAGCAAGGCGGACCGCGCCGGAGTAGTCCACGTACGCCCCAACCGCCCGCGACCTGACGACTGGTGCTCCGCAGTGACCACCAATCCCTCCGGGGCACCGGCGAGCGCAGCAGCCGCGACGACCGCGTTGGTCGACTCCGTCTCGGTCAGTACGTCGATCCGCGTCCAGAGCGAGCCGGGTCGAACCAGCCGCCCGCGCAGGAAGCGTGCGTCGAGTGGCGGCCGATCCAAGTCGCTGAACATCAGCCGGTGTTCTGCAGGCCGGCGGCGACCCCCGAGACGGTCAGCAACAGCAGCCGACGGGTCCGGACGATCTGCTCCTCGTCCAGCGAGTCGTCCGTGCGCAGGGTCCGCAGCGCCCGCAACTGCAGGTAGCTGAGTGCGTCGACGTAAGGATTGCGCAGCTCGACCGCGCGGCCCAGCACGCGGCGTCCGGCCAGCAGGCGGTCCTGGTCGAGCACCTTGAGCACCCACTCGGTCGTCAAGGCGTGCTCGTCCAGCATCAGCTGCGACAGGTCCGGCCGGTCACCCAGCTCCAGGTAGCGGCCGAGGATGCGCCGGTCGGTCTTCGCCAGCGACATCTCCGCGTTCTCCAGCATGACCTGGAACAGCGGCCAGTTCTGGTTCGCATCACGCAGTGCGGTGACGTCTCCGACCGCGGCGAGCGCCGAGCCCAGTCCGTACCAGCCGGGTGCGTTCACCCGGGCCTGCGACCACGCGAACACCCACGGGATCGCGCGCAGGTCCTCCAGCGACGACACGGCCACCCCCCGACGAGCGGGACGCGACCCGAGCGGCAGCTGCCCGAGCTCCTCCAGCGGTGTCACCCGGCCGAACCACTCCGCGAAGCCATCCGCCTTCACCAACCGGTGGTACGCCGTACGCGCGGCCTCGTCAAGCGTCTTCTCCACCACGGCGAACCGCTCAGCGGCCGCAGCAGCCCGCTCCTCCACAGCCGGAGTGGACGCCAGCAGCGTCGCTGCGGTCACCTGCTCGATGTGCCGCTGAGCGATCGGAGCGTTGCCGTACCGAGCAGGGATGGCTTCACCCTGCTCGGTGAGCTTGAAGCGACCCGACACGGATCCAGGAGCCTGTGCCAGTACGGCGCGGTTCGCAGGCCCGCCACCACGGCCCAGCGCACCACCGCGCCCGTGGAACAGGGTCAGCCGGATCGCGTTGCGTTGTGCCCACGCGGTGATCCGGGCCTGCGCGTCGTACAAAGCGAGAGTCGCCGACACGGGCCCGACGTCCTTGGCGGAGTCGGAGTACCCGAGCATGACCTCGAAGCGCCTGTCGTTCGCGGTGAGCCGGTGCCGGACGCGGGTCAGCTGGATCGCGTTGTCCAGCACCTCCACCGAGTTCTGCAGGTCTTCACCGGTCTCGAACAGCGGTACGACGTCCAGCTCGATCGGACGCCCGTCCATCGCGGCGTCGGCCAGCTCATAGACAGCTGCGAGGTCTCCGGCGTTGCGGGTGAACGAAACGACGTACCGGCGGCAGGCCTCGGGGCCGAAGCGCTGCTGGATCTGGCCGATCACCCGGAGAGTGGCAAGCACCTCCTCGGTCTGGTCGGAGAGCTCACCACCACTCAGCACCTCTTCGAGCGCCTTGGTGTGGACCGACGAGTGCTGACGGACCTCCAGCTCGGCCAGGTGGAAGCCGAACGACTGCACCTGCCAGATGAGCTGCTGCAGCTCGCCGTACCCCTGTCGCGGCGCTCCCGCGGTCACCAGCGAGTCCTGCAGCACCTTGAGCTCGTGCAGGAAGTCGGATGCCCGCGGGTAGCCGAAGTCGGCATCGCGGGCACGCGTCGCGGCCAGCCGGCGTGCCGCGAGCAGCAGGAGCTGCCGGTGGGGTTCGGAGGGCGAGCGGGTCTCGATGTCGGCGATCAGGTCCGGGTTGACCGCGCGGGCGTCCTCCAGGATGCGGCGGACCGGCGCGGACGGCGGAGTGGTCGCCGCGTCCAGCGTCATCGCCCGGCCGAGCTCGTCGGTGGCCCGCTCGAGCGCACGCAGCACGTGGTCGGCCTGGATCTGCATGGCCTCGCGGGTGATCGCGGCGGTGACGTTCGGGTTGCCGTCGCGGTCGCCGCCGATCCACGAACCGAGCCGGACGAACGGCGCCACCGCCGGCGGTCTCGTCCCGGCCGCGTCACCGGCCAGTGCGTCGTCGAGCCGGCGGTAGACGTTGCCGACGACATCGAACAGGGTCTCCTCGAACACGGCCATCGCGGACCGCACCTCGTCCAGCGGCGTCGGCCGGCTGGTGCGCAGTTGCGACGTACGCCAGAGGATGTCGACCTGCTCGATCAGGCGGCGCCGGTTCTCGGCCAGCTCGCTGTCGCCGGCCCGCGGGTCGGTCCGCGCCTCCACCAGCGACGAGATGCGCCGGATGGTGGCGAGGACGGCGCGACGACGGGCCTCGGTCGGGTGCGCGGTCAGCACCGGACGGAACTCGAGCCCGTTCAGCAGCGCGCGGGCCTGCTGCTCGCCGCTCTCGGTGGAGATCTGCTCGACGGCCTGGGCCAGCTCGGACACCACCGGACCGCTACCCGCCCGGTCGCGCTCGCGCAGCACCCGGGCGCGATGCAGCTCCTCGCTCAGGTTGGTCAGGTGGAAGTAGCAGGTGAAGGCCCGCGCCACGTCCTCGGCCCGCTCGTGCGGCCAGGACGCGACCAGCTGCTCGGCTGCCGCGCCGTCACCGGCGATGGTGAGCTCGCGGAGTTTCTCGACATCGTCGAGCAGCGGCTGACCGGCGTACTCGACCAACACCTTGCCGAGGATCTCGCCGAGCAGGCGCACGTCGGCCCGGAGTTCTTCGGGCACCTCGAACCGCGCGCGGGTACGGGTCTCACTACCGGTCTCGGTCACGTTCGCCCACCCTATCGGCGGGCGCACGCCCGCGCCGCATAGTCCGCCTGCTGGAAGCCCGATCGTGACCACACCATCAGCTACTTCACAGTAAGGCGCTCAGACGTTGCCGAAGCCGCCGGCGACGACCTGGGAGACGACCTTCGCGAGCTCGGCCGGCGTACGGTCGGTGCCGTCGACAACGAGCATCCGGGCACAGGACTCGGTCATCGAGGCGAGCAGCTCGGCCAGCACCGGGAGGTTCGCGTCCGGATCGGTCACACCGGGCAGAGACTTCATCAGGGTCAGCCGCAGGCCCTCGACCAGGAACGCACGAGCGGCCCGAACGCGCTCGGCCACCACCGGGGCGGCGCCGTACTGTGCTCCGAAGACGATCCGCCAGGACCGCGGATTCTTCGCGGCCGTGCTGAGGAAGGCGGTCAGCCCTTCGAGGACGTGCTCCTCCGGGGTGCCGACACTCGGGTCGGCCGGCAGCGCGGCGACGATCGAGATGACCAGGTGCTGCTCCTCGCGGGCGAGCAGGGCAAGCAGCAGTTCGTCGCGGTTGGCGAAGCAGTCATAGACGACCGGCTTGGTCACACCGGCGGCGTCCGCCACCGACTGCATCGTCGTACCGGCGTAGCCCTTCTCCGCGAAGACGCCGAGGGCGGCGTCAAGGATCATCGGGCGCCGGCGCTGGGGTCCCAGATGGGCCGCCCGGCGACGCGGTCCTCCGTCCTGCACCACTTGACAAAGCTACCACTTCGTAGGAAATTCCTACGGTCTGGTAGGAACCCGCTCCGGAATGCGCCCACGATCCCGGGTTCCGACACCTGTCGGGGAGGTCGCCATGACCGTACGGATGCCAAGCCTCCGGCGCGGCGCGTCATGGGGCGTGGGCTCCTCATGACCGAGCGAGGCAGCGCGGGTTGGCTCGAATCCGACGGCCTGACCTCGCTGGACGCGCGCGAGCTGGCCCGGCTGGTCGACCAGACGTCGGAGCGGGAGCTTCGGCATCGGCTCACCGGGGGCGTGCGAGAGATCGCGTTGCGCGAGATCTTTCGCCGGATGCCGGAGTACCTCCGCCCCGCCCGGGCTGCCGGGTTCGACGCAGTCGTCACCTGGCAGATCACGGGGGCCGGTGACGGCGGTCCGGCCCAGGTGGACGAGTTCTGGATCCGGGTCGGCGACGGCCGCTGCACGCTGCTGACCGATCGGCCCGCGAGCGCCGACATCTCCATCCGTACCGACCCGGCCACCCTGCTGCGGGTCGTCACCGGCATCGAGGACCCGGTCCACGCCGTCCTCAAACAACGCCTCTCCGTCCGCGGCGACCTCGCCCTCGCCGCCCGCCTGACCAAGATCTTCGCCGTCGGCCCCGACTGATCAGCGCCCTTCGCGCTCGCGAGATCTGGACTGGCCGGGAGCGGCGGTGGGGTTCGCCGCCGGCGTGCTGTCAGGCGCCGTGACGCTGGCGGATCGTGCGGAGGCAAGGTCCCGGCCTGGCACGAACCTCAGGTTGGGATCCTCGGGCGCCCGGGAGCGGGCGATGGCATGCGCCTCCGCGCCCAGTACCTGCCCGAACTGGTGAGACTTCGCGGTGATCTGCGCGTCCGTCGTACCGGCTTCCTTCCAGGCCTTGACCTGATCCGGCAGCACCTTGAAGGCATCGTCGACCCGCTCGGCGACCTCCTGGACGACGGCCGGCCGGTCCTCCCGCGGAACGCCAGACGCCCGCACCACCAGTTCCGCTGCCCTCGATGCGATCCCGGCCGGATGCCGGCCGGCCAGCTGCCCGAGCGTCTCGCTCGGCTCCGCGCGCCGGCCCATGACCCCGTCGATAGACTGCGCGAATCCCCGCACGGCCGGTGTCCACGTGTCATCGACGTACGGCGGCTCGGACGCCACCACCTGCTCCGCGAGATCGGCGGGCAAGGTCCGCGTGATCATCTGGTTCAGGTAATCCTCGGAAAACCCATGAGTTGTGCCGAAGGCCAATGCATCGAACTCTGGGCGCGCAGCCTGAGCTGCGGTGTCGGTCGCAGCCGCCTCCGGGGCCGCCAGCTCGGTGAGCTTCACCCCGACTGCCTGCATCGCCTCCCGGACAGCCTCCGCGCGTTCCGGGGTGAGCTGGTCCGGCCCGTCCACAGTCACCTGCGCCAGCACCCAGTCCACGCGGTCCGGATGGAGATAGAGCGTGCCGTCCTCCACGTCGTTGGCAACCGACAACGCGTCGAATTCCCGGCCGGGGGGCATCGGCGCGGTCTGGTGGTTCCACTGCGTGGTGCGCACATCGGTCAGCTGGCCGATGGCTCCCTGCATCCGCTCGATCAGCTCAGGGACCGACTGCGGCCGCTCGGCCGGAGGAGGTGTGTGACGGCTCGCAACCTGCTGGTTGCCCTCCTTGCTCGCCCCGTCGATCGCAGCCGCACCCCAGCTGGCGGCCAGGTACCGGTCCTTGATGGTGGCGGCCAGTACACCCTCGACGGAGGGTTGCTTGCGTTCGGTTGCGAAACTCCGCTCCAGGTCGGCGGCGACGTGGCTTCTGACTGCCTCCTGCTGGTGATACGGCAGCGTCCCGAAGTTCTCGTTCTCCGCCAGCAGCAAGCCAGCGGCTTCCGTGGCGATGCGCCCGCGCCCGGCGCGCACGAGAGCGGTCAGCACCTCATCCTCAGTCTCGGAGAAACGGGTCCGCGAGGTGATGCCGAGGACGAGCGCCCGCGCAGCGACCGCATCACCCTTCTCGTCCGGCGCCGGGAACATCCCGACGTCATCCGGCTGCCCGTTCTCGAACAGCTCTGCCGCCAGCCGCTTCGGCGTCGCGAGCTCGGCGTACGCCTGGCACACGGCCTTCTCGAGGACGATCCGGCCGTTCGGGTCGCCCGGCTCCGGCACCGGCCCGGCCGGCCCGAGGGAGTAGGCGCAGTCAGCGACCAGGTTCTGCAGGTCCATCCGTACGTTCGGCCGGTCGTCTTCGGCCCGTCCACCGGCTGCGGCGAGGATCGCTGCGCGTCCTGGGGCGAGTCGCGCCGGAATGTCGAGGTTGTCCGCCAGCCTCCGCAGCCGCTCCTCGTCGTACTCCCGCAGCTCGGGCAACTGGTCACCGGTCGCCATGGACCAGCCGCCGGTGTCCTTGACGACGAGCTGGTTCACCTTGCGAATGAGGTCTAGGACTGTCGGATCCGCCACGGACGGCAACCTATCGGTGACGAGGGTTCAGCCGGCCCCGGCGTTGCGGTGGACGTCACAGCACGGTACGGCGTACACACGGTTAGGCTGCCCGATTATGGGAGAGACCGTGAACATCCACACCACCGCCGGGAAGATCGCGGACCTCGAGCACCGGCTCGACGAGGCCGTGCACGCCGGGTCGGAGCGCGCGGTGGAGAAGCAGCACGCGCGCGGGAAGAAGACCGCCCGCGAGCGGATCGCGCTGCTGCTGGACGAGGGCTCCTTCTCCGAGCTGGACGAGTTCGCCCGGCATCGGTCGACCTCCTTCGGCCTGGACGCCAACCGCCCGTACGGTGACGGCGTGGTGACCGGGTTCGGCACCATCGACGGCCGCCAGGTGTGCGTGTTCGCCCAGGACTTCACCGTCTTCGGCGGCAGCCTCGGTGAGGTGTTCGGCGAGAAGATCGTCAAGGTGATGGACCTGGCGATGAAGATCGGCTGCCCGCTGATCGGCATCAACGACTCCGGCGGCGCCCGGATCCAGGAGGGCGTGGTCAGCCTCGGCCTGTACGGCGAGATCTTCCGCCGCAACGTCCGGGCGTCGGGGGTGATCCCGCAGATCTCGCTGATCATGGGCCCGTGTGCCGGCGGCGCGGTCTACTCCCCCGCGGTCACCGACTTCACCGTGATGGTGGACGAGTCGTCGTACATGTTCATCACCGGACCGGACGTGATCAAGACCGTCACCGGTGAGGACGTCACCCAGGAGGAGCTCGGCGGCGCCCGGACGCACAACACCAAGTCCGGTAACGCGCACTACCTCGGCAGCGACGAGGAGGACGCGATCGAGTGGGTGAAGGCGCTGGTCGGTCACCTGCCGCAGAACAACCTGGAGGACCCGCCGGCGTACGACTTCGAGGCCGACCTCGAGCCGACCGAGACCGACCTGGCCCTCGACACGCTGATCCCGGACTCGCCGAACCAGCCGTACGACATGCACACCGCGATCGAGGCGGTACTGGACGACGGCGACTTCCTCGAGGTGCAGACGCTGTTCGCGCCGAACATGATCGTCGGCTTCGGCCGGGTCGAGGGCCGCCCGGTCGGCGTGGTGGCGAACCAGCCACTGCAGTTCGCCGGCACCCTGGACATCGACGCGTCCGAGAAGGCGGCCCGGTTCGTCCGCACCTGTGACGCGTTCAACCTGCCGATCCTGACCTTCGTCGACGTCCCCGGCTTCCTGCCCGGCACGGACCAGGAGTGGAACGGCATCATCCGCCGCGGCGCCAAGCTGATCTACGCGTACGCCGAGGCGACCGTGCCGATGATCACCGTGATCACCCGCAAGGCGTACGGCGGCGCGTACGACGTGATGGGGTCGAAACACCTGGGTGCGGACATGAACATCGCCTGGCCGACCGCCCAGATCGCGGTGATGGGCGCGCAAGGTGCGGTCAACATCCTGTACCGCCGCGAGCTGGCCGCCGCGGACGACCCGGAGAGCCGCCGCCGGCAGCTCATCACCGAGTACGAGGACCACCTGGCGAACCCGTACGTCGCGGCCGAGCGCGGCTACATCGACGCGGTCATCAAGCCGAGCGAGACCCGCGCCGAGATCGTCCGCGCACTCCGCCTGCTCCGCACCAAGCGCGACACCCTGCCGCCGAAGAAGCATGGGAACATCCCACTGTGACGATTGATGGGAGCACCGAACCGATCCTCAAGGTCGTCAAGGGTGACCCGACACCGGAAGAGCTCGCCGCCCTGGTCACCGTGATCGCGGCCCGCTCATCGGCGGCCGCCGTACCGGCCGAGAACGGCCGCGCCAGCAACTGGGCGACGTACTGGCGCAACGCCCGCCAGCCCTTCCGCCCCGGCCCCGGGCAGTGGCGCGCCTCGGCACACCCGTAGCTACTCGCGGGCTATCGATTTCCCAGGTTTCTCGCTGGTCGCGGCCTGGCCGCCGGTCGTGCCTTCAGGCTTGGCCGTGACGGCACCAGAGGCCGGGGCCACATCCGCCGTCGGGTCGCGAAGCAGTTCGGCCAGCGTCTCGACAACTGCCTCGTCCATGCCTTTCGCCGGCTTCTGCCTGTCGATCAGCTCGAGCGCGAGTTCGGCGATGCGGCGGCCGTCGGTCGCGTTGTCGAACTCTGTGCGGATCAGTTCGGCCGCCTCCGCCTGCAGTGTGTACGGCGCGCCTTCGATGCCGCTCATCAACAGGTCGGCGGCGACGAAGGAGGTCTCGTACGCAGGCGCACTGTTGAGCGCGTGCAGCGTCCGCTCGGCCGACATGTCGGCGCGTTCGCCGACGGCCTGAGCGAAGGTGTAAGCGCGGGGTGCGCTCCAGTGCACGTCGGTCAGCAATTGCTGCCGCTGCTGCGGATCTGCCTCGTTCCAGCCCAGCTTGAGTTCCTGCGCGTCGGACGGCAGGTGCCCGTTGTCGCACAGATCGTCGATCACCCGGTCGAAGTGTGCCGCTGTCCAGGCATCGGCAAAGGCATTCTGCAGCGCGCCGTTTGGGCCGTCGGGCGTCCCCGCCACCGCCCGCAGTGAGTCGACCAGCACGCGCCGTCGGATCGCGAAGTTGTCGTAGCGCTCTTTCTCCGCGTTCCGCCACAGTCGCTTTGGCGCGATCAGGTCCTTGAGGACGCGGTGCTCCTCCGCGCCGTAGAGGATCGTCCGACCGGCCGCGTGTATCCCGCGCCGATCCCGGTCGACGCGCGGTCGCTCCAACTCGGGCCGTTGCAGAGGTCTACCACCGTAGAATCGTCCGACGTCCTGGATGGAACCGCGCATCCGCTGCAGCAGGTCCCAGACTCGGCCGTGCACTGATGTCACACTCGCAGTATGGCCAAGTACGAGGTCAATCCCGCGGCCGTCGAGCAGGCGAAGAGGCTCATCGAGGGTCGGCAGTATGTGCTGGACAGCGACTGGGGTGAGGTGCAGCCCCGGGCGGAGCAGCAGAACGCCTACCTCGAGAACCACAGCTGGGAGGAGTACGCCGCCTGGCACCTCGGGCTGACGGTCGGCCCGCAGGACGAGACCAAAGCCCGGTACGCGTTCGTCATCGGCGACTTCCGGCGGATCCACCGCACCGCCTTGATCGCCTCGGTCTACCGCGCCTCCGAATGGCGCCACAAGGCCGTCGAGCTCGCCGCCCACGACCTCCTCCAACTCCTGGACGCAAAGTCAGGGCTGACGGCTTAGGCCGTGTCTGACGGTCCCGCGCAGTAGGCGAGGGACCTGTCGTCCTTCCGACCGACACGGTGTACGGGATCGCCGCGGACGCCTTCAAGTCCGACG